>NZ_CP067100.1:7050283-7359508 GCF_016616235.1 Bradyrhizobium diazoefficiens | reverse complement strand
ATCATCTCGCTGCTGCTGCAAGGCTGGACGCTGGCGCCGGCCGCGCGCAAGCTGCACGTCGCGCTGCCGCGCGCCGAACGCGGCCCGCGCCGCGTCGAGCTCGATCTGCCCGGCCAGCTCGAGCAGCAGCTCGTCGGCTATCCGGTGCGGCCCAAGAGCCTGTATTTCCGCCGCGGCCTGATCCCGTCCTGGTCCAAGCCGACGCTGGTGATCCGCAACGAGAACATTTTGACGCCTGTGGAGGCCGATCCGATCGCGCCCGGCGACTACATCTATCTGCTGGCGCCGCCGGAGAAGGCCGAAGCGCTCGATCGCTTCTTCGTCGACATGCAGCCGAGCACGGCCCCCGATCCGCATCTGCTCGGCGACTTCATGGTCTCAGGCGAGCACACACTGGCCGAACTCGCCGAGATCTACGGCGTGAAGATCAGTGAGGACGAGGGCAAGCTGACGCTGGCCGACTATTTCGACGTCCATCTCGACCGTGCGCCGAAAGAGGGCGCCGAACTGCCGCTGGACGAGATCGTGCTGGTCGCGCGCAGCATCTCCGGCGGCCGCGTCAATGTCGTCGGCCTCCGCCTGCCCGAAGAAGACGAGCCGCCCGCGCCGCTGACGCGCAGCCAGGCGCTGCGGCGCAAGCTTTCGGATGTGTGGACGTCGGTGGCGGGGGTCTGACGCTGCCGTAAGGTGGGCAAAGGCGCGCTCTTGGCGCGCCGTGCCGACGTCATTTCTATTGGTGGGCACGGCGCAAGGGCGCCTTTGCTCACCCGAAGGTTCGTCGTGAGAATACAATCTCGTCGCTTTCGCCGCGACGACATTGTCAGACAACCGCCACCAAATCGCCGCAACCGCCGCAGATTTGCGCGGCTTCGTGACTTTTCGACCCGGAACACCCTGCCGCGTTGCTCGTTCTAGCCGCGTAACGGTCAACGCATCTGACAGGAGCAGTTCCATGCGAAGTTTCATCTTGCCGGCCGTCCTTGCCATCGGCCTCGGGTCGGCGGCGCCGGCGATGGCCTATGACACCGGCGATCAGATCTCGATGCAGGTCGCGCTCGACGTCGCCACCGATCTTGGTGTCACCACGGTCTCGCACACGAACTTCCTCGGCGATGAATGGGAAGTCGACGGCCGCGATCGTGCGGGCCGCTGGATGGAAGTCTATGTCGACGCCCGTACCGGCGAGGTCCGCAACGTCGAGCGCGGCTGGTAGACACAATGCACTCTGTCATTGCCCGCGAAAGCGGGCAATCCAGTATTCCAGAGACGGTGCGTGGATACGGAGAGGCTGCGGCGTGCTGGAGGCCCCGTCAAGCCGGGGCATGACTGCGGTGGTTGACGTAAGGGCGGGGCGATTCGAACCAGCACACTTACTTCGCGGCTACGTCAGCACCTTGACGCCGCCGAACGAGGTCACGCGGCCCTGCTTCAGCATCACGATCTGCGTCGCGAGCTGGCGCAGCTCGGCGGCGTCATGGCTGACATAGACCATCGGCACGTTGGCCTCATCGCGCAACCGCACCAGATAGGGCAGGATCTCGAGCTTGCGGCCCTCGTCGAGCGCACCGAGCGGCTCGTCGAGCAGCAAGAGGCGCGGCTTTGACAGCAGCGCACGGCCGAGCGCCACGCGCTGACGCTCGCCGCCGGAGAGTTTTCCGGGGCGGCGATCCAGAAGAGTGCCGATGTCGAGCAGGTCGATGATGCGCGTTCGCTGGGCCGGATCGGGCGCGAGGCCGTTCATCCGCCGTCCATAGTCGAGATTTTGCCCGACGCTCAGATGCGGAAACAGCCGCGCATCCTGGAACACATAGCCGATGCGGCGGCGATAAGTTGGAACGTGGATACCCGCTGCGGTATCGTCGACGGTCTCGCCATCGATCACGATGGTGCCGCGGTCGGGCCGCAGCAGCCCAGCGATCATGTTGACCAGCGAGCTCTTGCCGGCGCCGGAGGCGCCGAACAGGCCGATGACGCGGCCCTCGCCGGTGAAGGACGCGGACAGCGAGAACTCGCCGAGCTTCTTCTCGATGTCGACCCGCAGCATCGTCAGTTCCCGTGCAGGCGCTGCGTGGCGCGGCGCGCGAACCATTCGGCGGCGATCAGCGCGCCGATCGCCAGCACGATCGAGACAACGACCAGCCGGCCCGCGGCGGTGTCGCCGTCGGGCGTCTGGATCAGCGAATAGATCGCGGACGAAATCGTCTGGGTCTCGCCGGGGATGTTGGAGACGAAGGTGATGGTTGCGCCGAACTCGCCGATCGCCTTGGCAAAGCCCAGCACCATGCCGGCGAGCACGCCGGGCAGCGCCAGCGGCAGCGTCACCGTGAAGAACACTTTCCACGGCGCGGCGCCCAGCGTCTCGGCGGCCTGCTCGAGCCTGCGGTCGATCGCCTCGATCGACAGCCGCATCGGGCGCACCAGCAGCGGAAACGACATCACGCCGCAGGCGAGCGCCGCGCCGGTCCAGCGGAACGCGAACACGATGCCGAGATGATCGGCGAGGAAGCCGCCGACGAGGCCGCGGCGGCCGAAGGTCAGAAGCAGCAGATAGCCCGTGACGACCGGCGGCAGCACCAGGGGCAGATGCACCAGCGCATCCAGAAATGACTTGCCCCAGAAATCACGCCGCGCGAGCAGCCAGGCCAGCGCAATGCCGAACGGCGTTGCGACCAGCGTGGCAATGATGGCGACCCTGAGCGAGAGCAGGATCGCCGTCCATTCGGCGGGCGAGATGTCGAGCACGGTGGCAGGAATTAAGTCGTCGGGCTGACCAGGAATTTGAATCCGTATTTTTCCAGAATGGTCTTGGCCGCCGACGAACGCAGGAGGGCGAGATAGTCGTTGGTCCCGCCCTTCGCCGTCGTGGTCGCAGCGACGGGATAGATGATCGCCGGATGCGAATCCGCCGGGAAGGTCCCGACGATCTTCACGCCGGGCTCGACCCTGGCGTCGGTGGAATAGACGATGCCGAGCGCGGCCTCGCCGCGGGCGACCAGCGTCAGCGCGGCGCGCACGCTCTCGGCCATCGCGAATTTCGGCTCGGCGGCCTGCCAGGCGCCCAGGCTCGTCAGCGCCGCCTTGGCATACTTCCCGACCGGAACGGACTTGACGTCGCCGGTCGCGATCCTGCCGTCGCCGGCGAGCTTGGCGAGGTCAAAACCCTGCGCGATGATGACGTTGTCGATCTTGGAATCCTTCGGCGCGATCAGCACGATGCTGTTGCCGAGCAGATTGACTCTGGAAAGCTCGTTGATCGTCTTCTTGGAAGCGGCGTAGTCCATCCAGTCGGTATCGGCCGAGACGAACACATCGGCCGGCGCGCCCTGCTCGATCTGCTTGGCGAGAACCGAGCTTGCCGCGTAACTCGCGGTGATCTTGACGCCGGTCTTGGCGGTGTAGGCGGCGTCGACCTCGTCGAGCGCGTTCTTCATCGACGCCGCGGCGAACACGGTGATGGTCTTGTCCTCGGCGCTGGCGGGCGAGAAGGCTGCAAGCAAGGCGATGAAGGCGGAAAAAAGCACGGAAAGTCGGGTCATCGGAAGCGCTCCATGCGCGCATGCAGGCGCGCGCCAAAGGCGCACCCAGAACGGCGTTGGTTGAGGTCAGGCGGCGACGGCCGGAAGCGCTGTTCCGGGCAGCCCGACGGACTTACGGTCCCTCGGAATATCGCCGGGCGCGAGCATAACAGGCTGGCGGAACAGGTCAAAGGCGAGCTTTGGTCAGGCCGACCTACTCGCTCGGTAGGATCGCGATCGCCAGCGAATTGTCCTTGGCGTCGCTGACCTGGAGCACGAAAGGCTGCGCCGACAGCTCGTACTTCATGGTCTTGCGGATGCCGTCGCAATCGGTGGCGCCGCTGAAGGCGACGGGCTTGAGGAAATGCCCGTCCTGGACCACGTCGACCCAGGTGCCGGCCGAGAGGCTGATGGTGTAGAGCCCGGCCTTTGCCGCCTTGATGCGCGTGAAGCCGGCAAAGGTGCCGTCCTTCGGCGCCCGCTGCGGCGGCGTTGGCAGCTTTGCCTCCCGAGGCGCGACCAGCTCCAGCGTGATGGCCGATGACGGCAGTGCTGCCTGCTCGGCACCCGATACGAGCCTGGCGCGATCCGGCGCAGTCAGCGCGGCACGCTCGCGCTCGATCGGCCATTTGAACTTGTCGCAGCCGCTCGGCTCTTCGGCAGCGAAGCTCGGAGCGGCACCGAGCAGCAGGAATACGAGCAGAGACTTGCGCATCTCAGTCCACCGCGATCATGACGTCGGACGCCTTGATCACGACCGTGACCTCGCTCTTCGCCTTGATGCCGAGATCGTCGACCGCCTCATTGGTGATCGAGGATGTCACGATCGTGCCGTTGCCGATATCGACACGGACATGGGACGTCGTCGCGCCCTTGGTGACCTCGACGACGGTGCCCTTGATCTGGTTACGTGCACTGATGCGCATGGAGCTCTCACAATGGTGCGCGCAGCGGTACTGCCGCGCGTGCGGATGGGATTGGTGAGCGGGGGGCGGGATGCTCATCCCGGCGGAGCCGCACGCTTACGGCGGGGCGACACCCCCACTGTAGCGCATTTGGACGCCAATGGACCAGCGGGCTAACGAACTTGTTACGGCTTCGCATTGCCCGCATGCAGCACCGCTTTGCAGGCCGCGGGCATCTGCGCCAGCGTCATCGGCGGCTTCGGCTTCGGCGGCTCCGGCGGCGGCTTGGGATGCAGCACGCCTTCGCTGAACCAGTAGGCGAGATCGGACGGCTTGCAGCCCTCGTCCTCGGATTGCGACGGCTGGCCATGGCATTCGCTGGCGCCCGCCGGGCAGCGCATGCGGATGTGGAAGTGATAGTCGTGGCCCCACCACGGCCGGATCTTCGACAGCCAGGAGCGGTCGCCCTTGGCCTCGCGGCACAGCGCCTTCTTGATCGCAGCGTTGACGAAGATGCGCTGCACCGCCGGCTCTTGTGCTGCGTCGCGCAGCACCAGCACATGGCCGGGCGTGAACACTTTTGGATCGATGTCGAGCCGGTCCTCGCGCACCATCATCACCGCCGACATCTCCTCGCGCTCCTCGCGCGAGAGACGGCGGTCCGGCATCGGCGTCAGCCAGATGTCGGCGTCTAACCCGATCTGGTGGCTGGCATGGCCCGATAGCGCCGGCCCGCCGCGCGGCTGGCCGATGTCGCCGACCAGGATGCCCGGCCAGCCGGCGTCTTTGTGCGCCTTGGCCGCCAGGCGCTTGATCAGCGCGATCATGTCAGGGTGGCCGTAATTGCGGTTGCGCGACAGCCGCATCACCTGCCAATTGTCGCCGTTGAGCGGCATCTGCATGGCGCCGCCGATGCAGCCCTTGGTGTAGGAGCCGATGACACGCGCCGGGCCGGCCGAGGGCAGCAGCTTGCGCGCGAACAGCTCCTTGGCGCCGAGCTTGGGATCGTTGGGATTGGCGAGCGGCGGCAGCGGCGTCGGGTTGACACTGCCTTTGTCCTGGGCCAGCGCGCCGCCGGCGGCCAGCAACGTCACGACAAGCAGGAGAGGGGGGAAGCGGCGGAGACTCATGCTGGTCACCTTATAGCCCAACGCCGCGTCAGGGTTAAGAATGAGGCTTTGTCACGAGGGCGTCTTGCGGCGTCTTTAACAGGTGTCACGGACTGGCGACCCCATGCCTGCGAGGCAGAGGGCCTTTCATCATGACATTTTTCATGTACCGCGAGCGGGGAGGGGAGCGGCTTTGCCGCTGCCGTCACTCTCCCGTCAAAATCGCCTTGCCCACATCCTCAAAATGCGTATCTCGCGCCTGGATCTGCTGCGTGATCGCGTGCATGTCGCGGAAGCGGCGCTCGAACGGATTGCTGCGGAACACGGCCGTGGCGCCGGCCATGTGATAGGCGGTGCCGACCACCTTGGCCGATCGCTGGATGGTCCAGGTTGCGGCGAGGCGGACCGCGCTGCGATGCGCCGCGCTGAATTCGCCGGTCGCGGAGAGGTCGCGCCACATCGCATTCGCCGTCGCATAGAGATAGGCGCGCGCGGCGCGCAGGTCCGCCTCGGTGCGCCCGATCAGGCCTTGGACAGCCTGGTTGTCGCGCATGGCGCTCGCCGCGAGCGATTGATGCTTCGCGCGCGCCAGCGCGACGGCTGCATCCAGCGTGGCGCGCGCGACGCCAAGCGAGACCGCGGCGAAGCCCAAGCTGAATGCCGAGCCGGTGCCGATCCTGTAGAGCGGACCCTTCTCGCGCAGCGCCGACGTCACGTCGCGAAACGCGGTGAAGCGCTCGGGGACGAACAGCTCGCGCACCTCATAGGAATCCGTGCCGGTGCCGGCGAGGCCGATCGCCTGCCACACGTCGTGCAGCACCGCGCTGCCGGCCGGAAACAGCAGGGTGCGCACCTCCGGCGAGCCGTCGGCATTTTTGCGCGGCCTGCCGTCGCTGTCGACGATCCGGACATGCGCGCCGAGCCAGCTCGCTTGCCGCGAGCCCGAGGCAAAATCCCAGCGCGCACTGACGCGATAGCCGCCCTCGACGCTGCGCGCCTCATGCGCGATCGCGCCCCAGGCGAGGATGCCGGGAGCCTGGTTGAAGATCTCCTGCGCGGTGTCGTGATCGAGCCACGCCGCGATCATCGCGCAGACCGTGCACTGGCCGAGGCACCAGGCGGTGGATGCATCCGCCTTCGCGATCTCCTCCAGCATCTGCATGAAGCTGTCGATCGGGGCTTCCGCGCCGCCGAGGGTTTGCGGCAGCAGGGAGCGATAGAGCCCGTTCTCGATCAGCGCGGAGACGACCGCCGGCGTCAGCCGCCGCGTCCGCTCGATCTCGTCCGCCTCACGCGCAATCAACGGCGCGATCGCCTGCGCCCGCTCGACCAGACCACCCCCGGGAGTTGCGTTCATTGCTGCGTTTCCTCGCTCCTTCTGTCGTGAGCGGTGAATGCGCGATGGTGGTCTATTTGGCGGGGAGGATCAAGGTCGCATCCCGCCGGCCACGATCCGAAATCGAGCAGTCCATCCGGGCCACGCACTATTCGAGGGAGTTCTCGAGCCATCGCTCCATGATGATCGTGCGTTCGTCACCATAATGACTGTCGCGTACGGCATTGAAGCCCAGCCCCGCATAGAACGTCTCGGCAGTGACCGACGACGGCACGGTCAACGCGACGATGTTCCGCTCCCGTGCCGTCCGCTCGATCTCCGCCATCAGCAGCTTGCCGATCCCTCGGGCCTGAACATCCGGCGCCACGAAAACGGTGCGGACGACGCTTCCGTCGAGGCTCGCCGTTCCAATGACCCGGTCGCCAAGGGTGGCGACGAAAACGGTGCGTTGCGCGATCAGCTGCCGGACGGCGTCCGGACTGAAGCTGCGCTCGATCCTCGCTATGATCTCGTCCGTATAGTCCTTCGCATTGGTTTCGCGCAGCGCTCGCAGGATGACCGCGCTGATGTCGGCGGCGTCATCGTCGCGTGCGGGCCGGATCGTGCAGTCCATGGATCGCTCCGCAATCGGCTTGTCGCGCCATCGCACCTGATGCTACCGTTGGTAGCATATTTGCAGGATATCCTCCAAGAGGGACCTCATGACGAAGCCGCCCCGATGCGATGCTCGCCTCACTACGGCGGCCGGGCTGAAGCTCGAAGACGCCTCCATGGGCGACATCGTCGATGCACTGGCGAATGGGCATGTCACCGCCACGGCGCTGACCGAAGCCTATCTCGCGCGCATCGCGGCCTGCGACCGCAATGGGCTCAAGCTCAACGCCGTGCGTGCGCTCAACCCTGACGCACTCGCGATCGCGGGCAAGCTCGACGGCACGAGGCCATCGGCCAAACGGCCGCTGGCCGGCGTGCCGATCCTGCTGAAGGACAACATCGCCACCGGCGACAACCAGCCGACCACGGCAGGCTCGCTGGCGCTGGAGGGCGCCCGCGCAAGGGGCGACGCCACCATCGTCAAGCTGCTGCGCGACGCCGGCGCGGTGATCCTCGGCAAGGCGAACCTGACGGAGTTCGCCAACATCCTCGCGATCGACATGCCGTCGGGCTACTCGTCGCTGGGTGGCCAGGTGAAGAACCCTTACGTGCCGGCGCTGATGGACGATCGCGGCATCCCGGTCGTGGACCCCGGCGGTTCGAGCTCGGGATCGGCGGTTGCGGTCGCGGCCGGCCTGTGCGCGGCCTCGATCGGCACCGAGACCTCGGGCTCGCTGCTGCACCCGGCCAGCCGGAATGGCCTCGTCACGGTCAAGCCGACCGTCGGGCTGGTCAGCCGGGCCGGCATGGTGCCGATCGCGCACAGCCTGGACACCGCAGGGCCGATGGCGCGCACCGTGCGGGATGCGGCGATGCTTCTCAACGTGCTGGCAGCCGAGGACCCGCGCGATCCAGCGACGCAGCGGCAGAAGCGGCCGCCCGATTACACTGCGGACCTCGCACAGGACGCACTGAAGGGCGCGCGCATCGGCGTGCCGAGCGATCCCAGTGATCCGCTGAACGATCCGTACTACGGCAAATTGTCACCCGACGGCGCTAAGGTGATGACCGACGCGATCAAGGTGATGGAGGATCTCGGCGCCGTCATCGTGCGCGCCAGCATGCCGACGGCCGGCTGGATGAGCGGACCAGGCACGATCATGGCCGTGCTCAATCGCAATCCCCTGAGCGGCAACAAGGGTAATGCGGTCACGCAGCGGATCGTTTTCCTCTACGAGCTCAAGCACGATCTCAATCTCTATCTGAAGGATTGGGCGACCAACACCGAGATCAAGACCATCGCCGATATCGTCGCTTTCAACGAGGCCAACGCCGGCAGGGCGCTGCGCTTCGGCCAGGACCTGTTCCTCGCCGCCAACGACACCAAAGGCGATCTGAGCGAGCGCGAGTACAAATCGGCACGCGCCATGGACCTTCTTACCGCCACGACGCGTGGCATGGACGCCTACATGAACCAGCACGGGCTTGATGCCGTGCTGTTCCCCGGCGCGATGGGCGCCGCGACCGTCGCGAGAGCAGGCTATCCCAGCGTCATGGTGCCTGGCGGCTTCGTCTCGGGGGCCGACGGCAAGGACACACCCGACTATCCGCTCGGCGTCAGCTTCGCGGGCCGCGCCTGGAGCGAGCACAAGCTGCTGCGCCTCGCCTACGCCTTCGAGCAAGCCTCCAACAGGCGCAAGCCGCCGCCGAGGCTGCCCGTGCTTTAGGGCATAAATGAAATCAGGCCGTCCCGAGCACCATCGCAGACGCCTCAGCCGTTCGGCAGCCACCACCCGAAGATCGCAACGGCGAGGCAGGCCGCGAGGCACACGGCCTGGTGGCCCATCTCCATCCAGTACCGGACCGGCGCGGTGTCCCGCTGAAAGACCTGCCGCGACCAGTCCAGCAGCCAGATCACGAGGTCGGGGCTGAAAGCCCTGATCTTCCGCTCCTTATAGCCGTCCCGCAGCATGCGGCCGCAATCGACACAAAGACAGATCGCGATGATCCGGGCGAGGATTTCACACAGGAAGAACCGCATGCAGAGAGCCGCTTCATCGGTGTCGCGCATCGATCGGCGGGATGCACGATCGTGCATCGGTGCGACCCTGGTTTGGTGTGGCCGGCCTTGCGATCGGTTCAATCGCGGAAAGCCAGCGGCCCTGATCGCGGACGGCGATTGGTCCGCCAGCGCTGCGCCTCCATTGAACCTGTCCGGCGTCCGGAAGTACCAACGGCGCGTATGTCCCTAAAACCGCGACGAAGGAACGCGCGATGAAGGCCCTGAAAGCATCGGTCTGTGTTGCGCTCACGGCGTTCGCCCTCAGCCTGTCGCTGGGCGCGCCGTCCCATGCCGAAGAGGAAACAAGATCGATCTGAGGCCGCATGCGCGATTCGATTCTTGCCACCCCCGAACATCGTCCGGTTCGCTCCATCCTGCTCGGCGTGATCGCATTTGCCGTCATGGCGAATGCCTCGCCGGGCGCCGCCAGCGAATGGCATTACGGGTGCCGGGGCGTGCTGCCCAGCGGCGATGCGCCGGTCATCATCTTCAATCGCTCCTCGCTCGTCATGTTGCCGAAGGCGTGGGTCGGCGGATCGCTGCTTGGCTCGGTCAACGATGAGCTCCTGAGCGCGAGCTTTCGAGCCACCGACAACAATACGGGGCTTGTCCCGACCATGGTGTTCACGCGCGACGATCAGGCTGGCCAGAAGCTGACGCTGACCGAGATCTCGTCAAAGACGATTTCGGATGTTCACCGTCCGGCCGGCCGCCAACCGCGCTCCGAGCAGATCACCACCTATCGCAAGGTCTATCGGTGGGTGAGCGACAGCATCTATCAGGGGCCATACGAGATCAAAATGGATTGCGTGAACTACGAGCTCTCGGCGCCAATGCGGAGGCCTTAGCCGCAGCACGCGCTCTTGCCATTCTCCTGAATGGGCGGACACGGCACGGTGCCGTAGGAGCAAAACACGCAACAGTCGCCGGCCTTGGGCTTCAACCTGGTGCCGCATCCGTTGCAATCGTAGAAGAACGTGCACGCGTCGGTCGGCATGATCTCCGTGGCCTTGTGGCTACATGCGGGACAGGTCAGGGTCGATTGTAATTGCATGACCGGGCTTTCTGAGGAGCTTCAAGAATGGAAGATAGCAATTTTTTCATCGTTTGACACGTTGACCTGGCTGGCCATGTCGGCACGGGCCGGTCTCGATCGTCCTTGGGTAGACACGTCGCGGACGTGCTGGAGGTGGACCCGGCACACGTGACGTGATTTCGTCAATCCGAGCCGTCAAAGCCGCACTGGAGCAATACCCATGAGGATCACCGTCGAAACCAGCGTCGCCGCCCCGATCGATCAGGTCTGGCATGCCTACACGACGCCTGCCGACATCGTTTGCTGGAACGCCGCGTCCGACGACTGGCATACGACCAGGGCGGCGGTCGACCTGCGGGAGGGCGGCGTCTTCTCGTCGCGCATGGAGGCCAAGGACGGCAGCATGGGCTTCGACTTCGCCGGCACCTACACGAAAATCGTCGAACACAAGCGGATCGAATATGCGTTCGGCGACCGAAAGGCCGAAGTCGAGTTCCTGCCCGGTCCGAAGGGCGTCACGGTCCGCGTCGTCTTCGACAGCGAGCCGACGCATTCGGTCGAGCAGCAGCAAGGCGGCTGGCAGGCGATCCTCGACAATTTTGCGCGGTACGTCGAGACGAAGCAGAAGACGTCGTGAGGGTGTGCAGGGCGCGGAGCCCTGGCGACCCTCCACCTCTTCGTCTACGATCCGATCGCGCCATTTTCCGGAGACGCAGCGATGCAGACCATTGGCCTGATCGGCGGCATGAGCTGGGAGAGCACCGCGCTCTACTACAAGCTCATCAACGAGCGTGTCCGCGACCGCGTGGGCAAGCTGCATTCGGCCCCGCTGCTGATGTATTCCTACGATTTCCAGGAGATCAAGGAGATGCAGTATGCCGGCCGCTGGCAGGAGGCGGCGGCGAGTCTTGCCGACATCGCGCGGCGCCTCGAGAGCGGCGGCGCGCGCGCGATCGTGCTCTGCACCAACACGATGCACAAATTGGCGCCCGATATTGTGCCGAACCTGACCATTCCCTTCATCCACATCGGCGACGCAACGGCAGAGCGCATCCGGTCCAAAGGTTATCGGCGCGTCGGACTGCTCGGCACCAGGTTCACGATGGAGGAGGATTTTTACATCGGCCGGTTGCGCGCGCATGAGCTCGACGTCCTCATTCCTCCCGCAGACGCCCGGGCTGACGTCAACCGCATCATCTACGAGGAGCTCTGCCTCGGAATCGTCTCCGCTCCCTCACGTCGCCGCTATCAGGACGTGATGGCGGCGCTGGTCGCTTCGGGCGCCGAGTGCATCATTCTCGGCTGCACCGAGATCACGATGCTGGTCGGCGCGGACGACACGCCGGTCGAGACGTTCGACACCACGGCAATCCACGCCGAGACGGCGGCGGATTTCGCGATCGGGTGATCGCGAGGCGATCGATGGCCGTTTGCGGGAAGACGAGGCCGATCTGAAGTGCCGTCAGCGACGGCCGGATCGGTCTCGATCAGGGAGACTTCGAGGACGTCAGTTCGTCCCAGAGAGGCGCGAGAAGCGCTGCGCGGCGCCCCACCAGAAATTCGATCTCGCCCCGCGAGAGCCGCGGGCGCAGCCGACGTGCTTCGCGGAGCGCACCGCTCGCCTCTTCCGTCTTGCCAAGTCCTGCCGCGATCACCGCGAGGACCACACGAGCGACGTAGAACTGCGGATCGCGGCGGCAGGCGGCCCGGATCGCTTCGTGAGCTTCCGCGATCCGACGATCTCTCGCCAAAGCCAGGGCGTAAAAGGTCCCCCAGAATCCCAGCCGATGATCGCGGGGGCTGAGCCGCATTCCATGCTGCAATCTCTCCAGCCCGGTCACGTCCATCGTCTCGGCAAAGCATTGCGCAGTCCCGAGCGCCACCCATGCCTGCGCATTGCTGGGATCGTTCTCGATCGCCCGCTCCAACAGCTCGGTGCCTCTTTGCAGATCGCCCAGCTCGGCCAGGGCGCAGCCGGCATAGCCGAGAACCTCGGACGCATCATGCTCGATCGCCACCGCCCGTTCGGCTTCCTCGCGTGCTTCCGTCACCGCCGCAGTAGCATCGGCGGCGAGGCCCAGCCGCGCGCCCAAGGACAGGAAAAGCGCGAGCTGGGCGCGCGCGAGCGCAAAATCGGGATCCAGAACGGTCGCTTGACGCAGCAACGCGGCGCCCTGGGCCAGCGTTTCTTCGCTCCAGCCTTTCAGGCTGATCATCGCCGCGCCCTGACGGAAGCATGACCAGGCGCTCGGGTCGGCGTCGCGCCGACGCCGGATCAGGGCCACTTCAGCGCGAACCAGCTCCGGTTCGATCCGGCTGGCGATCGCGTGGACGATTTGATCCTGCAGTCCGAGAATGTTCTCCGCCTCGCCGTCGAATCGATCGGCCCAGAGCTGTGCGCCGGTGCTCGCTTCGATCAGCTGCGTGCCGACACGCAGCTGCCGGCCGGCGGGCCTCACACTGCCCTCGACGATGTAGCGGACCCCAAGCTCCCGCCCAATCTGGCGGCTGTCGACCGAGCGGCCCTGGTAGGCAAAGGCGGATTGCCGGGCAATGACGACGAAGCCCGGAATCCGCGCCAGCATCGTGATCAAATCCTCAGTCAGTGCCTCCGTCAGAAACTTGAACTCGCGCTCCTCCGAAAAGCTGGCGAACGGCAGCACGGCAATGGAGGGCTTGTCGGTGATTGCGAGCGGACGGGCCGTCTCGACCGGTAACTTCACCAGCTCCGCCGAAGACGCGTTCGCATCGATCCGGCAGCGCCATGCGCGCACCGGTTCTGCGATGTTTTTCAGGGATTGCGGTCCCATGTCCTCGAAATCGATATCGACCTTTCCGCGAATTTGCCGATGCGCATCGTCCGAGACGCAAACGCCTCCGGGCTCCGCAATCCCTTCCAGCCGGGCCGCGATGTTGACGCCGTCGCCGAAAATGTCGTCGCCGTCGATGATGATGTCGCCGATATTGATCCCGATCCGAAAGCGGATCTTCGTCTGGCATTCCGACATCGCCTGCTGCACGGCGACCGCGCATGTGACGGCATCGACCGCGCTGGCAAACTCAACCAATACGCCGTCACCCGTGGTCTTGACGATGCGGCCCCGGTGGCCGGCGATGGCTGGATCGATGGTTTCGCGGCGGTGGGCCTTCAGCGCCTCCAGCGTGCCGAGCTCGTCTTCGCCCATCAGCCGGGAGTAGCCGGCCACATCAGCGGCCAGCACTGCCGCCAGCCGTCGCTCGACACGCCCACCATTCAAAGGAATTGCTCGCCTGATCCGACCCTAAGCCCGGGATCAAATCATAGGATGATCAGCGTCACCAGCCCGAAAAACGGGTTCCCGAATGGCCTATGGTCTCCGCGAGGCCGGACGCGAACTTCGGAGCGACGCCTATTGCAGCCGTGCCAGTGCATAGGTTCACGATGGAGGAGGATTTCTATATCGACCGGTTGCGCGCATGATCTCGAGGTGCTGACACCCGGGAATTCGGCCCAAAGTGGACAAACTCTTGCGTTACCAAAGCGCGACGAGATCTGGCGGCATCGTCGTCGCGCTTTAGTTGTTGTTTGCGCATGAACTTTCCGGAAAACCGCTTCGCACGTTTCCGGATCATGCTTTGGCACTCCGCCATCGTAACCGGGCAAGCGGCACAGGTGGTTCAACCATGCTCCGGCTCCCTCCGCCGATTTGGACGTTGATCTATCTGATCTCGTGCGCGGTGCTCGGTTGGTCGCTCGGCTGGCCGGCGCTTCCGGGCTTCCCGCTTCCGCTGCTGGGAATAGCTTTGGTCGTGCTGGCGTTCATTCCGCCAGTCTGGGCTTTCGTTCTGTTCCGGCGTGAGGACACCGAGATCCAACCGACGTCGCCGACAAATCGCAAGCTGGTGACCGGCGGCCCCTACCAGTTCACGCGCAACCCGATGTATCTGGGCCTCGTGGTTCTCGCTCTCGGCATTGCGATCTGGGTCGGCGCCTGGCCGATGTTCATTGCGCCCCTCGCGGTGTTCGCGACGGCCAATTGGGTCCATATCCCGTTCGAGGAAGCCAAGATGCGCCGCCAGTTCCAAGCGGATTACGACGCCTACGTCGCGCGCGTGCGGCGCTGGGTGTAAGCAAAAGCCGGGCATCCATGATGCGAGCCATGACTTCGTCGATGGGCCAAATCCGGAAGTCACGCCGTTCGTAAGCTGGCTCCGCGGCGCGTCTGTTGTTCGACAGGTCGCAGCCCCTGCGGCCAAAGGCAATGCAAACGTGGCAGATCCCAACGACAACCGAATTACTGGTTCGCCGCCGCAGCGGCGGTCGCCACATATTTCGTGTAGAATTCGGCGACCCGGCCGCGCCACATGCCGACGAATGCCTCTGACGTCACGTTGTCGACCGATTTCCAGGTGCGCTTGAACGCCGGCAGTGCGTTGCCCCAGATCGCGCGTTTGCACCACCGCTCCCCCTTCTCCTTGCCTTCGCTGGTGGCGCACATGGATTTCCAGGCGGCGCGCGCGGGCTGGCTGATGTGCTCGGCGGCGCCTTCCCAGCCCTGCTGATGGATCAGGTAAAGATCGCTCATGTCAGGCGTCCGGTGCGTGATCCACCCGAACTGGACGCCTTCGCTCATGATCTTGTAGGCGGCGGCAACGGCGTTGTCCCTGGGATTGCGAATCTGCCCGAAGCCGAACTTGCCGAACTCATATTGGCTCAGCTGAAACAGGCCGATATACGATCCGGTGCGTTGATTGGGATTGAAACCGGATTCGATCTTGGCGACCGCCATCATGAAATTGACGTCGAGACCAAACGCGTCGGAAACGCGCTTGATCTCTTCGGCCGGCGTTCCGACCGGAATGTCCTTGAACGCGCGCAAGACGGTCTCCGCCGGTTTCTCGGCGGGCGGCAGTTCGGACCAGACGTAGTAGATCAGATAGCGGAAATCCGGCGTCGACGCCGCTTTCGGAGCAGGGTTGGACGCTTCGTGTTCTGCCGGCAGCGGCTCAACGCTATCCGGTCCCAACGACGCCAATTTTGGCGCGGCGGGTTCATCGGCGATCCCGGCTCCGCTGCTGGGCGGCCCGGAACTTGCTGACGTCACCGAGTCAAGCTCTGCTCTTTCTGCCCGAAGCGCTGTCGCAAGTCTGGCGGATGCCTCGGCGTACAAGGCAGGCGGCACCATGATCGCAGGAGCCGTCATGTTCGCTGCCGCTTCGGGCATGACGTCTGGCAGCGTCGCAGCCGGTCTGTTACCGGCGGCCAGGCAAAGCCCAACGGACGCGATGACAGCCACGATGCAGCCGGTCTGCCAAACCTTCATTGCCCGAAGTTCACGGATCGCCCCTGTACCAAGGCTATGTGCATGCCCCTGCAGCTTAGGTGAGTCCCCCTTCGTAGAACCTTATGGTTTAAATGTGTTGAACAAGCGCAGATTTTCTGCCTCGCCCCTCATCGGACGTGTCCCGCTTTGGGTCGCAAGCCGCTCCTGGCGAGAGACGCTCGTGGGGTCGGCTATGGGGGCAAAAGCTGCCCTCGCCAGCCTGCACGACCTTGGTCGGCTCACCTCCCGGAAGCAGACGTCGCTCCGCTTTGAGCGCAGGTCAGCAACGGGGCCAGAAGCGGACATGCGGTCTGCGTACAGATGGCGCTTTTTTCTTCGCAAAAAGTTCAGCACATGAGTTTGCTAACGGTTCGTGAAAGCATAGCAGCAAAAGCGCACTAGTCCCCGATCACTTGCACAACCGCTGTTTGCTATAGGACTAAGGTAGCAGTCCGACGGTAATCGGCGAATAAATCGGCATGAAGACATTACCCATTTCGATCTTTGCGATCATGGTCGTTTTGCTGAGTGCAGGGCTTATGCTTTTGATCGGGCAGCAGCGACACCTCTTCGACCGGCCGAGCTTCACAAAATCAGTCGAGGTCACTAATCCTGGCCAGGATCGCGCGATCTACTATCGTTTGAAAGTCAATCTTGCCTACAACGGAGAGCCGCTTGACTTCGACATCGTGGTCGGCTGCCGTGTTCGTATTACGACCTACAAGGACAACGAGAGAACGGTAGAGGTCGGCATCGCGCCGATGGCGTATGGCCTCAAGATGAAGGATGGGCACGGGGTCGTGGTACGCCCGCCCGAGGCGTGTCGGGGGGAGACGACTGAAAACGGCAAAGTGCCTGCAGCGCTGCTTCCGCTCGTCGTGACCTACGAAAATGCCGAGGAGCCCTGGTTCGGTCTCGCCTATGCGTCCGAGGATGCCTACGCAAGCCCGATGTCTGAGCTCAAGTTCTTTGGGGCGACCATCAGCAAGGCGACGCGCGAAGAATGGGTGGAATGGCGTCGGACCCAGGCGCCGAAGAATTTCGTTACCTATGAACTCTTGGGGATCAACGAGAAGAATCGTTGGGATAAGCCGCGCTGGAAAGCCGGCTATCGAGCCATGGGGTCGATATGCGTCGGCCTTTCGCGAGTGAAATTGCCTGAGCCGGTGAGCGAAGCCATTCGCGCGTACTGGCCTGCCAGCAAGCCTGACTATTGGTACCCGAACGGAGCCGCATGGGACACGTTCTATTCTGCGGCCGACTACCATGGGGGAAAGGTGCTATTCGAGGGCAGTCCACTCCGCGAACGGTTTCCGGTGGAAGCGGAGTTTTTTCCCGGGCTTCCCCGCCACAAGCCGGGTGCGCTGATCTTTTTCAAGGAGCGCGTTGCCGGCGACGTATATCCGGCAAGCTCCGATCTGTCGATGAACCGGCTCGATGCTGCCGGGCTGCTGCCGGCTGAGATCAGGGCGAAGGCGAGGAAAAGCTACATCGACGTGAATGTGGGCTACAAGCTTAAGGGGTTCGCGTTTTGTGACGTCGTTTGGAACATCGACGGCCTGCCATCTGAGATCAATGATCCCGGCAATCTCAATGCAAACCGAATCGATGGTCAGCAAATCAACGAGGAGCTGAACCGGGTAACCGGTGACTTCGGCCATGCTTTCGAACGCGACGAATATGTCTTCTTTCGCGTGCGCCTTTCGGTAGCGAATATCTTTGGGGGCTTATAGCTATTCTGTTGGCGGCTCACACGCGTCATGTCATGTCCCCTTTCGGGTCACAAGCAGTCTTCGCGGAAAATGCTTGGCAGGTCGGCCTACAGGCCGGAAGCCGACGGCCAAGCGTCTGGATATTGCGATCAGGGACTGTCAATCAATCGGCGCAGGCGATGACGCGTCTCGATGGTCTGCGTCAGCCGCTCCGATTTTCTCATCTTACCCCTGTTTTGCCCGACGGATCAAGCGATTTTCGAAAAAATCGAAAATCTTAATACCGCCAATGCGTCGGCTACTGTGCATGGGGTTGTTTTCGAGATTTCGTCGTCGGACCGGCCTCCGATCCGCCTCAGCTGTCCACCTTCAGCGCGGCAATGAAGGCTTCCTGCGGGATGTCGACCTTGCCGAACTGTCGCATCTTCTTCTTGCCTTCCTTCTGCTTCTCCAGAAGTTTTCGTTTGCGCGTGATGTCGCCGCCGTAGCACTTTGCAGTGACGTCCTTGCGCAGCGCGCGCACCGTCTCGCGCGCGATCACCTTGCCGCCGATCGCCGCCTGGATCGGGATCTGGAACATGTGCGGCGGGATCAGCTCCTTCATCTTCTCGACCATGGCGCGGCCGCGCCCTTCGGCGCGGGTGCGGTGGACCAGCATCGAGAGCGCATCGACCGGCTCGGCGTTGACCAGGATCTGCATCTTGACGAGATCGGCCGGCTTGTAGTCGGTGAGATGATAGTCGAACGAGGCGTAGCCCTTGGAGACCGACTTCAGGCGGTCGTAGAAGTCGAACACGACTTCGTTGAGCGGCAGGTCGTATTTCACCATGGCGCGGGAGCCGACATAGGTCAACTCCTTCTGCGCGCCGCGGCGGTCCTGGCACAGCTTCAGCACGCTGCCGAGATATTCGTCCGGCGTGAGGATCGTCGCCTCGATCCAGGGCTCGTCGATCTCGGCGATCTTGACCACGTCGGGCATGTCGACGGGATTGTGGATCTCGAGCTCGGTGCCGTCGGTGAGCTTCATCTTGTAGATCACGCTCGGCGCCGTCGCGATCAGGTTGAGATCGAACTCGCGCGACAGCCGCTCCTGGATGATCTCGAGGTGCAACAGGCCGAGGAAGCCGCAGCGGAAGCCGAAGCCGAGCGCAGCCGAAGTCTCCATCTCGAAGGAGAAGCTGGCGTCGTTGAGGCGCAGCTTGCCCATGGCGGCGCGCAAGGTCTCGAAGTCATCGGCGTCGACCGGAAACAGGCCGCAGAACACAACTGGAATGGCCGGCTTGAAGCCGGGCAGCATGTCGGCGACCGGCTTCCGGTCGTCGGTGATGGTGTCGCCGACGCGGGTGTCGGCGACTTCCTTGATCGCAGCGGTGATGAAGCCGATCTCGCCGGGGCCGAGCTCGTCGACCTGTGTCATCTTCGGCGTGAAGAAGCCGACGCGCTCGACGTCGTAGGCCGCGCCCGTGCCCATCATGCGCACGCGGCTGCCCTTCTTCATGACGCCGTCGACCACGCGGATCAGCACGACGACGCCGAGATAGACGTCGTACCAGCTGTCGACCAGCAGTGCCTTCAAGGTCGCGTCGCGATCGCCCTTCGGCGGCGGCAGGCGGGTGACGATGGCTTCCAGCACGTCGGGCACGCCGAGGCCGGTCTTGGCCGAGATCATCACCGCGTCCGAGGCGTCGATGCCGATGACGTCCTCGATCTGCTGCTTGATCTTCTCGGGCTCGGCCGCGGGAAGATCGACCTTGTTCAGGACCGGGACGATCTCGTGGTTGTTATCGAGCGCCTGGTAGACGTTGGCGAGCGTCTGCGCCTCGACGCCCTGGCTGGCGTCGACCACCAACAGGGAACCCTCGCATGCCGCCAGCGACCGCGAGACTTCGTAGGCGAAGTCGACATGGCCGGGCGTGTCCATCAGATTGAAGATGTAATCCTTGCCGTCCTTGGCGCGGTAGGACAGGCGGACCGTCTGCGCCTTGATGGTGATGCCGCGCTCGCGCTCGATGTCCATGGAATCGAGCACCTGCTCCTTGCCCGCCATCTCGCGGTCGGAGAGGCCGCCGGTCATCTGGATCAGGCGGTCGGCCAGCGTCGATTTGCCATGGTCGATATGAGCGACGATGGAGAAATTGCGGATGTTGGAAATGGGGACGGTCGTCATGGGCGCGGGATACCACTCACATCCCCGTGCGGCAACCATATTGCTGTATTTTCAGGGTCTTTGTTCACGCCAAGCTGATTCCACGGCAGGCCAAAACGCGCTACGCAACGGGCCATGTCGACCACCTCTCTTCCGACGGCCAGAGCGCGGGCGAAGACCCGCATAAGTACCAACCGCTTCCGGGTCTGGCTGGTCGCCTGCGCGATCCATCCCTCAGCGCGATTGTGGCTGGTGATCCAGCTCGCGATCCTGCATGCGGTGCTCTGGACCTTCATCCTGATCAATCTCAAGGCGGCGCAGGACGTTCACATGGACGTCGCAGAAGCCTATGGCTGGGGCCAGCAATTCCTGTGGGGCTACGGTAAGCACCCGCCGCTGTCGGGCTGGATCGCCGGCCTCTGGTTCAAGGCGTTTCCGGCAACGGACTGGGCGACCTATGCGCTGGCGATGGCGACCGTCGGCGTCGGCATGGTGATCTGCTGGCTGGTGGCCTTGCGCGTGGTGGATGCGCGGCGCGCGTTCCTGGTCGTGGTGATGGTCGCGCTCTACCCGATCTTCAATTTCAAGGGTTTCAAGTACAACGCGGACCTGCTCCAGCTCGTCACGCTGCCGCTGCTGATGCTCGCCTATCTCAACGCGTTCGAGAAACGGAGCTGGCAATCCGGCATCTGGCTCGGGCTTGCCGGCGCGCTGGCGCTGATGACCAAATACTGGGTGCTGACCATGATCGGCGCCATCGGCCTTGCCGCGCTGATCCATCCCGGTCGGCTGCGATTCCTGTTGTCGCCGGCGCCGTGGTTGGCGATCGCGACGATGGTCGTGGCGATGATCCCGCACATCGTCTGGCTGGCGAGCGTGCATTTCGTGCCGCTGACCTATGCCGGCGACACCTACAGCCTCGAGGATGCTGGCCTCGTGCATCAGCTCGTCGCCGGCTATGCCGTGCATAATATCGCGCTGCTGGCGCTGCCCGTGGCACTCGCCGCGCTGGCGATGGCGCTGGTGCCGCCGTGGGTCTCGCTGCTTGTGCGCGCGCCCTCACGCATCGTCACGCGGGCCTGGGCGCGCGGCGCCAATCCCGGCGTCAATGTCGCGCAGGCGCTGAACGTCTGGATCGTCCAGGTCATCGTCGCGGTCGGCCCGCCGCTCGGCGCGCTCGCCTTCAGCATCTACATGAAGACCGATTGGGGCATCTCGCTGTTCTTCCTGGTGCCGCTCGCGCTGGTCGCGATCCCGGCATTGCGGGTGCAGAGCGCGGTGCTGTTCAACATTGTCGCGATCTGGCTCGTGCTCAGCGTCGCGACGCTCATAGCCTCGCCCTGGATCGCCGCGCGCGAGATGGCGGCCAATGCCGGTAACGCGGCGATCTATGGCGCCCGCTCGGATCTCGCACGCGAGCTGACGCAGGCCTGGCACACGCGGTTCGGCTCGCGCTGGGCCGTGGTTGCCGGCACCATGGAACAGATCCAGCCGCTGGTGTTCTACAGCCCGGATCATCCGGCGGCGTTGATGCCGCTGGAGGCTTGGGATTCCGGGCTGACCTCGCGCGATGACGCCAGGAAATATGGCTTCATCGGCGTGTTCGATCCGACCGACGGTCGCCTGCCGGCGTTCGAGAAATGGGTGTCAGAAGTGGCGCCGAATGCCGAGCGCATGGTGATGACGACGCGCCGCTTCACGCACGGCAAGGCCGGCCCGTCGATGAGCTGGAATATCTACATCGCGTCGCCGGCGAAGTGACTCTTCTTTTTTCACCTCTCCCGCTTGCCGGGAGAGGTCGAATTCGATCGCAGATCGAATTCGGGTGAGGGGGTACAGATCTCTCGGCGATCTCACGTGTGGAGAGAGGCCCCTCACCCCATCTCTCTCCCCGTAAGAACGGGGCGAGGGAGCGCAGCCGAGCGTGTGGCTCAGGTCCCTTCCTCGTTGAATTTGCTTTCAACGAGCTCCGTGATCGCCGCGAGCGCGGCTTCCGCCTCGGTGCCGGCTGCGGCCACCGTGATCGTCGTGCCAGGTCCTGCCGCGAGCATCATCAGGCCCATGATCGAGGTGCCGCCGACGGTCTCGCCGCCGCGCGTCACCCACACCTGCGCGTCGAAGCGCTCGACCGCCTGGACGAATTTCGCCGAGGCGCGCGCGTGCAGCCCGCGCTTGTTGATGATCAGAAGCTCCTTGGAGATCGCGCCCGCGGGCACGCCCGTCCCGGCTTGCGGCGCCTCCTCGCTCATTTGCCGGCGAGCACGCGGCTGGCGATGGTGACGTATTTGCGGCCCGCTTCCTGGGCCATCGCGATCGCGTCGGGCAGCGAACGCTCCTCGCGCACCTTGGCAAGCTTCACCAACATGGGAAGGTTGATGCCCGCGAGCACCTCGACCTTGGGCCGGCTCATGCAGGAAATCGCAAGGTTGGACGGCGTGCCGCCGAACATGTCGGTGAGGATCGCAACGCCGTCGCCGGAATCGACGCGGTTAACCGCCTCGATGATGTCGCTTCGGCAGAGATCGGAATCATCTTCGGCGCCGATCGTGATCGCTTCGATTTGCTTTTGTGGGCCCATGACATGCTCAAGCGCTGCCTTGAATTCGTCGGCAAGGCGCCCGTGGGTCACAAGTACTAGACCAATCATCGGAAAACTCCTCGCGGGCGCTTTTGGTGCACCGCACGAACGCGCCACTTTGACCATCCAGAGCCCCTGCGCAAGAGGGGATGTTACGTATCTCCCTGAATCTAGACGGATGGATGAGGGGAGCTGCGCCGGTCTACTCGGTCGCGATAGTGGGGTTCATATGGTTACCATTTCCCTTCAAACAATCGCCTGAGGGATTAGCAGAAGGTTAACTCTTGGTAGTGGTCAAGGCTGCGACAACCAAAGGGAGGGGCGAATAGTCGCCGCCAACCGGGATTCGCGGTATTTCGACACCTAAAATGCGTGTTTTCAGGGATTCGGCCGCAGGCAGGCGTTCGGCGTCCGTGGCGTCCAGATCGACCACGAGGCCGACGGTCGCATGCTCCACGAAGTCGCAGCGGCGGATTCCGAGGCCCCGGATTTCGATCAGGCCGACCAGTATCCTGCTCGGGCGGACCTCAATTTCATCGCCGACTGTCGCCAGATGGACACGGTCATCCCCGACCAGAACGGCCGGTTCGACCACGCCTGATCGCCCCGCCATAATCAGCTCGAAAGCAAGGCGCGACTTCCCGGAGCCCGAGGGTCCGCGGATCAGCACCGCCTGCTGTCCGACCTTGACTGCGGAGGCGTGAACGCTTGCGTCGCCATCGCTCATAGCGCCGGCAGCCTCACCACGAAGCGCGCGCCGGCAACCGTCGGCGCGCCGTCCTCGTCCGGCGGGCCAGCGCGGTTCTCGGCCCAGATGCGTCCGCCATGGGCATCGACGATCTGCTTGGAGATCGACAGGCCGAGGCCGGAGTTCTGGCCAAAGCCCTGGTGCGGACGGTCGGTGTAGAAGCGCTCGAAGATGCGCTCCAGCGCGTCGTCGCGGATGCCGGGGCCATCGTCGTCGACCACGATCTCGATCTCTCCGCGCACGCGGCGGCAGGTGAGGCGCACCTTGCTGCCGGCTTCCGAGAACGACTGCGCGTTCGAGAGCAGGTTGGAGACCACCTGCCCAAGCCGCGAATCGTGGCCGGTCACGGCAAAGGTGTCGGTCGGGCCGCGGCCCTCGAACCGCATCTCGACCGCGACGTCGTGGCCGAGTTTTGTCTCGTTTGCGACGGAGACGAGCGTCGTCAGCAGGCGGCGCAGATCGACCGGGATCGCATCCTGGCGCTGCAGCTCGGCATCGAGGCGGCTGGCGTCGGAGATGTCGGAGATCAGGCGGTCGAGCCGCTTGACGTCGTGCTCGATCACCTCGAGCAGGCGGGCGCGGCTGTTCTCGTTGCGCGCCAGCGGCAGCGTCTCGACCGCTGAGCGCAGCGAGGTCAGCGGGTTCTTCAATTCGTGGGCGACATCGGCGGCGAACATCTCGATCGCCTCGATGCGGCTGTAGAGCGCGCTGGTCATGTCGCGCAGCGCGCCGGAAAGATGGCCGATCTCGTCGCGGCGGCGGGTGAAGTCGGGAATCTCGATGCGCGCCTTGATGCGGCGGCGGACGCGCTCGGCGCTGTCGGCGAGCCGGCGGACCGGCCCCGCGATCGTGCTCGCCAGCAGCAGCGACAGCATGATCATGACGGCCGCGGCGACGCCGCCGACTTTCAGGATGGCGAGGCGCTCGGCGGTGACCATCTGGTCGATGTCGTCGCCCTGGGTCGACAGCATCAGCGCGCCATGGATGGCGCGCGAGCGCAGCACGGGGACCGCGACCGAGACGATCACCTCGCCGCGCGCATTGACCCGCACCATCGAGCGCTTCTGGCCCTGGAGTGCATCGGCGACTTCCACATAGCCCTTGCCGTTCTCGCGCCCGAGCTCGCGATAGAGCGGCAGGTCGCCGCGGTTCAGCCAGGTGCGCACCGGGACCATCATCCGTTCGATCAGGCCCGGCTTTTCCGACAATGGCGGCAGCGGAATGCCGCGCACGGCATCGAGATCGCGGCTGTCGAGCAGCACGGTCCCGTTGGGATCGACGATCCGTGCGCGCGTCTTGGTCGGCGAGATCAGCGTGCTCAGCACCGGCGCCACGCGCTCGGGATTGATCGGAAAATCCAGCGAATCGTCTATTCCGCCGTAGCTCTCACCCAGTTTCAGATCGAGCAGCCGCTCGGGGTCGACCGTGATCGCGTTGGTCTGCACGGTCGCCGACGCGCCGATGGCGCCGGCGATGATCTCGGCCTGCACCAGCAGGCTCTGCGCCCGCGCGTCGATCAGGCCGGCGCGGAATTGTGACAGGTAAAGGATGCTCGCGACCAGCGCGACGAGGCCGGCGAGGTTGAGCGAGACGATGCGCCGGGTCAGGCTCGAGAAGGACAGCGCGAAGAAGAACTGCCCGGCGCGCTTGAGCCAGCTCAGCGGCCGCCAGCCCTGTGCGGCCGGCTTGTCGTCGGCAACGTGCTCCGGAACGCCGTTGGACATGACATCCCCGGCGTTCTGGTTCTCGTCAGGCTGCGTTCGGTCAAGCAATGCTTACGCCCGCGTTAGGACAGCTCGTGTGAAGGGTCCCCGCATTCTAGAGCATGATCCGGAAAAGTGTGCAGCGGTTTTCCGAAAGGATCATGCTCCAACCATAGAGCATGGTCCGGAAAAGTGCGCAGCGGTTTTCCGATAAGATCATGCTGCAACCATGGAGAGCGATCCCGGTCCCGATGGTACGAGAACCGGAGATGCCCTCAGTCTATCGTGAAGGCGCGTTGTGCCTCAGGCTTCCTTGAAACGGTAGCCGACGCCGTAGAGCGTCTCGATCATCTCGAACTCGTTGTCGACGACCTTGAACTTCTTGCGCAGCCGCTTGATGTGGCTGTCGATGGTGCGGTCGTCGACATAGACCTGGTCGTCATAGGCGGCATCCATCAGCGCGTTACGGCTCTTGACCACGCCGGGCCGGGTCGCGAGCGCCTGGAGGATCAGGAATTCGGTAACGGTCAGCGTCACCGGCTCGTTCTTCCAGGTGCAGGTATGGCGTTCCGGATCCATGCGCAAAAGGCCGCGGTCGAGCGCCTTGGCGTCGTTCTCCTTCGGCGCGACGGTCGGGTCCTTCGGCGCCGAGCGGCGCAGCACGGCCTTGACGCGCTCGACCAGCAGACGCTGCGAGAACGGTTTGCGGATGAAATCGTCGGCGCCCATCTTGAGACCGAACAGTTCGTCGATCTCTTCGTCCTTGGAGGTGAGGAAGATCACCGGCAGGTCGGACTTCTGCCGCAGGCGGCGCAGCGTCTCCATGCCGTCCATGCGCGGCATCTTGATATCGAGGATGGCAAGATCGGGTTGCGTGGTGCGGAAACCGTCAAGCGCGGAGGCGCCGTCGGTGTAGGTCATGATGCGGTAGCCTTCGGCTTCCAGCGCGATCGAGACGGATGTGAGAATGTTGCGGTCGTCGTCGACCAAAGCGATTGTGGGCATGAGCCTCTGCTTTCTGCTTTCCGTTTGGGTCGTGGCTTGAAACGGCGAGCAATCCAGTGATGCGCCGCATACATGGGTGCCGAATTTGGCGTTCGAACCTTGTCACCGAGCAATGCAAGCTGGGCTGAAGTGTGACCAAGTTCCACGAAACACGGCAGATTCGCCGCATCCCGACCCATAACCAGGCCCCCGTTTACCCGAAAAAAGGTCCTCCTTGCAACCACCTGAGCCGAGAAAGCCGATGCAACCGACTCCCGACTTCGACCCCGGAAGGCTCGCCAAATCGCTGCTGCGGCGGTCGCGCCAGGGTGCGCTGGCAACGCTGATGGCCGGCAGCGGCGACCCCTATTGTTCCCTGGTCAATCTGGCCAGCCATCCCGATGGCTCGCCGATCCTGCTGATCTCCGGTTTGGCCGTGCATACGAGGAATCTCCTCGCCGATCACCGGGTCTCGCTGATGCTCGACGAGCGCGCCGCCGGCGATCCGCTTGAGGGCGCCCGGATCATGCTGTCCGGCCGTGCCGAGCAGGCCGGTGCCGATAAGGAACTCCTCCAGCGACGGTACCTCAATGCCCATCCGTCGGCGGAAGCTTTTGTGTCATTTAAGGATTTTTCATTCTTCCGGATCCGCCCGACGGGAACCCATCTGGTTGCCGGTTTCGGCCGGATTGTTGACCTCGAGCCCGAGCAGTTCCTCACCGACCTCACCGGCGCAGAGGACCTGCTGGCGGCTGAGGAGGGAGCCGTGGAGCACATGAACGCCGACCATCGCGATGCCATGGGCCTCTATGCAACAAAGCTCCTCGGCGCTCCCGCCGGTGACTGGCGCTGCACCGGCTGCGACCCCGAGGGTCTCGACATGCAGGATGGCCAGACCGTGCTGCGGCTGGATTTTCCGGAGCGCGTGAGCGACGGCACGGCACTGCGTAAGATGCTGGTCCGCCTCGCTGGCGAGGCGCGGAAAAAGGTGGACTGAAGCGCAACTCTTTGAACGGCGCCGCCCATCGTCGCGACCCAACACCGTATTGGTTCAAGGCCGTATTGGCTTATGGTTCGCAGCGAGCGGGTTCATGACACGCCGTCGTTTGACGTTGGTTGCGGGTTTGGCGCTCGCGATCGCAGGAACGCTTGCGACGCCAGCTCTTGCCCAGAAAGGTCTTGCCCAGAAAGGTCTCGCCGCGGAAAGCGCGCGGATCAACGCGCTCATGAGCGCCGGCAAGTATTCGGAAGCGCTTCCGCTTGCGCAGGGCATGGTTGCGAGCCTGGAGAAGAGCGATAACGGCCGCGAACTCGCTGCCGCGCTCAACAATCTCGGCCAGGTCTATGCCGGCCAGGGCCGCGACGGCCTGGCCGAGCCGCTCTACAAGCGCGCCATCGCGCTGATGGAAAAATCGCTCGGCCTCGAGACGTCGCTGCTTTCGGCCGAATTGACCAACCTCGCCGCACTCTATCAGCGGCAGGGCCGCTTCACTGAAGCGGAGCCGCTGTTCAAGCGTGCGCTGGCCGTAAGCGAAAAGGCCTGTCGCGCGAGCATCCCGATGTCGGCCGGGCCCTCAACAATCTTGCCACACTCTACGTGAAGCAGGAACGGCAGGCCGAGGCCGAGCCGTTGTTCCAGCGTGCGCTCGCGATCTATCAGAAGGCGGCCGGGCCCGAACATCCCGCGGTCGCCACGGTCCTGAACAACATCGGCCAGGTCGATCGCGACCTCGACCGCGATGCCGAGGCCGAGGCGCGGATCAAGCACTCGCTCGCGATCCGCGAAAAGGCGCTGGGACCGGATCACCCCGACGTCGCGCGCTCGCTGAACAATCTCGCCGGTCTCTACGAGCATCAGCGCCGCTATGCCGAGGCCGAGCCGCTCTATCGCCGCGCGCTGGCGATCCGCGAGCGTGCGCTCGGGCCGGATCATCCTGACGTCGTCACCTCGACCAGCAATCTCGCCTATTTCCTCGATGTCTCCGGCCGCACGGCCAATGCGCTGCCGCTCGCTGAGAGGACGCTCGCGACCAACCGCGCGCAGTTGCGCGTGGTGCTCCCGATCCTGTTCGCCGCGCGTCAGCAATCCCTGTTGGCGGAGGACAAGGCGCTGGAGGAGGCGCTCGCCGCGATCCAGCGGGGCACGCAATCCTCCGCAGCCTCCGCCGTCAACAAGCTCGCCGTCCGGCTCGCCGCTGGCAGCGACCGGCTCGCCGAGCTGGTGCGCCGCGACCAGGACCTCACCGCTGAATCCGAGGCACTCGACAAGGCGATCATCGTCGCGGTCTCGAAGCCATCGGGCCAGCGCGACCTCGCGGCCGAGCAGCGCAGTCGCGCCCGGATCGCGGCGATCGCGAACGAGCGCGCGGGCTTGCAGAAGACGCTCGCCGTCGAGTTCCCCGACTACGCCTCGCTGTCCAATCCGTTGCCGCTAACGTTGAAGGACATCCAGCTGCTGCTGTCGGCCGATGAGGCGATGGCGCTCTATTCCGTCGTCAACAGGCAGAGCTATGTCATCGCGATCACGCGCGAGGGCGTCGACTGGAAGGAGATTCCGCTCGGTGCGGACGCGCTGACGCAGAAGGTCACGGCCTTCCGCAGGGGGCTCGACGTCGGAAAGGCGCGCGATGCCTCCGGCAAATCGGGGCTGTTCGATCTTGCGCTCGCCAACGAGCTTTATGTGGCGCTGCTCGGCCCGGTCGAGGCGCTGACGAAGGACAAGCGCAACCTGCTGGTGGTGCCGTCGGCGGCGCTGACCGCGCTGACCGCGCTGCCGTTTCATTTGCTCGTCACGGAGAAGCCGCAGGCGGCAATCCCGGACAGGCTCGAAGGCTATCGCAGCGCCGCCTGGCTGTTGCGCCGTCAGGCCGTTTCTGTGCTGCCGTCGGTGATCAGCCTGAAATCGCTGCGTGCCTTCGCCCGCAGGGATCAGGGTGTGAAGCCGATGACCGGCTTTGGCGATCCCGTATTCAACCCTGCGCTGGAAGGCCCGGCCGATCGGCGCGCAACCGGCAAGATCGCCGCACGCAGCATTGCGACCATCGCCTATACCGACTTCTGGCGCGGGGCCGGCGTCGACCGCGCCCGGCTGGCGCAGGCGCTGCCGCAACTTCCTGACACCGCCGACGAGCTGAACGCGGTGGCGAAGGATGTCGGCGCCGCGGAGGCCGATATCCATCTCGGCCGCGATGCCAGCGAAACGACGCTCAAGCGTGCAGCGCTTGCTCAATACGGCATCATCTACTTTGCCACCCACGGTCTCGTTGCCGGCGACGTCAAGGGATTGGGTGAGCCCTCGCTTGCGCTCTCCATTCCCGATCAGCCCACCGAATTCGACGACGGCCTGTTGACCGCGAGTGAAGTCGCCCAGCTCAAGCTCAACGCGGATTGGGTGGTGCTGTCGGCGTGCAACACGATCGCCGGCGACAAGCCCGGTGCCGAGGCCTTGTCGGGGCTGGCGCGATCGTTCTTCTATGCCGGCGCCCGCGCGCTCCTGGTCTCGCACTGGGCGGTGGATTCGGAAGCCGCGACCCGCTTGACCATTTCGACGTTCGAGTTGCTCAAGAGCGAACCAGGGATCGGTCGTGCCGAAGCCCTGCGCCGGGCGATGTTAACCTATGTTGATGACGCTTCGTCGCCACGCAACGCCTATCCGGCGATGTGGGGGCCGTTCGCGCTCGTCGGCGAGGGCGCGGTGCGGTAGGGCGGGCGCGGCCTTGTGCATCGCAAAAACTCCAGACACGCGGAATTCTGCATTTGGTTGCGCGATCATCTGCGATTTCGTGGTGCGCCTGCTCAGGGCTGACATGCGCTGCGTTTGGCGCGGTCCTTGAATAAACCAAATCCTGCGGGATCAGCTTGGCAACGCCAGCGTTCATCAGTATTACGTCGTTCAGCCGAGGCCGGACGGCCTGTTATTCACGGTGACCGCGATGGTGCCAAAGCTTGGCTGCGCTGAGTGTCGCGGGTTCTAGGAGGATCTTTTCGTGCAAGAGACGGGCGTGCGCAACGGTGCCTTCGGCGCCGACAAATTCGGCTTAAGGAATCTCAAGCAGGTTCACTGGAACCTCGGTGCGCCGCAACTCTACCAATACTCGCTCTCCGCGGGCGAGGCGGTGCTCTCCGCCGACGGCGCGCTCTGCGCCGACACCGGCGAGTTCACCGGCCGCAGCCCCAAGGACAAGTTCACGGTGCGTGACGCCACCACCGACAAGAAGATGTGGTGGGCCGGCAACCAGTCGATCACCGCAGAGCAGTTCGAGGCTCTCTACCAGGACTTCCTCAAGCACGCCGAAGGCAAGGCGCTGTTCGCGCAGGACCTCTACGGCGGCGCCGATCCGGCCTACCGGATCAAGACGCGGGTCTTCACCGAACTCGCCTGGCACTCGCTGTTCATCCGCACGCTCTTGATCCGCCCCGAGGCGGTCGAGCTGTCGAGCTTCACGCCGGAGCTCACTATCATCGACATGCCGAGCTTCCGCGCTGATCCCAAACGCCACGGCTGCAGGTCGGAGAACGTCGTCGCGATCGATTTCGCCCGCAAGATCGTCCTGATCGGCGGGTCTTATTATGCCGGCGAGATGAAGAAGTCGGTCTTCACCACGCTGAACTATTATCTGCCCGAGCGCGGCGTGATGCCGATGCACTGCTCGGCCAATGTCGGCGCGAAGGGCGATACCGCGATCTTCTTCGGGCTGTCAGGCACCGGCAAGACCACGCTGTCGGCCGACCCGAACCGCACGCTGATCGGCGACGATGAGCACGGCTGGGGCCCGAACGGCGTCTTCAATTTCGAAGGCGGCTGCTACGCCAAGTGCATCAAGCTGTCGCAGGAAGCCGAGCCCGAGATCTATGCGGCCTCGACGCGCTTCGGCGCCGTGCTCGAGAACTGCGTGCTCGACGAGGATACCCGCGTGGTCGATTTCGACGACGGCTCCAAGACCGAGAACACGCGTTCGGCCTATCCGCTCGATTTCATCCCGAACGCCTCGCGCACCGGCCGCGCGCCGCAGCCGAAGAACATGGTGATGCTCGCCGCCGACGCCTTCGGCGTGCTGCCGCCGATCGCCAAGCTCTCGCCCGCGCAGGCGATGTATCACTTCCTGTCCGGCTACACCGCCAAGGTTGCCGGCACCGAACGCGGTCTCGGCAACGAGCCGCAGCCGGAATTCTCGACCTGCTTCGGCTCGCCCTTCCTGCCGCTCGACCCGTCCGTCTACGGCAACATGCTGCGCGACCTCATCGCCCAGCACAATGTCGATTGCTGGCTGGTCAATACGGGGTGGACCGGCGGTAAGTACGGCACCGGCTCGCGCATGCCGATCAAGGTGACGCGCGCGCTGCTCACCGCCGCGCTCGACGGCTCGCTTCGCAACGTCGAATTCCGCACCGACAAGTACTTTGGCTTCGCCGTGCCGACCGCGCTGCCCGGCGTGCCGAGCGAGATCCTCAATCCGGTCAACACCTGGAAGGACAAGGACGAGTTCGACAAGACCGCGCGCGCGCTGGTCGGCATGTTCCAGAAGAACTTTGCCAAGTTCGAAGCCCAGGTCGACGCCGAGGTCCGCGCCGCCGCGCCGGACCTGAAGCTCGCGGCGGAGTAGGTTCGCTCTGTCTTCAATGCAAAAGGGCGGCCGCGAGGCCGCCCTTTTTGTTTGTGGATCTTCGCCTCTCCCCGCGGGCGGGTGAGGGGGACTCTCCGCGAGTCCGTCTCTCACTGTATTTGCGGAAGCAGCCCCTCGCCCCAACTCTTTCCCCGTAAGAAAGGGGAGAGGGGGAGGAGACAGTCACGCCTTGAAATACGCGATCTGCGTGGTCGTCGCGAGCAGCCTGCCGTTCGGCGACCACAGCTCGGCGTTCTGGTCGGCGTAGCTCTTGTGCATGATCTTGGAATCGGCCGTCGCGAGCACGCGGGTGATGTCCTCGGCCGCAAGCTCCTCGCTGTCGGTGTGGAAATACGTCGTCAGGGACACCGTGCCGAACGGCACCAGCTCGCGCCGCGCGTGGAAGATGCGGCCGAAGAACGCATCCGACATCGACATCAGCGACAGCATGTCGAGCTTGCGCGGAATGCGGTCGCTGATCCAGAGCTTCGAGTACGTGCTGGCGAACTCCGCCTGCGGCGGGCCGAGCCGCATCTCGCCCTCGACGAAGCGGAAATCGTACTGATTGGCCCAGGAGGCCGCGAGCTTGGGGTACGGCAGCGTCTGTTCGAACGGCTTCGCATCCGGATATTGCGCGACCCTGTGCTCCCAGGACGGCCGGCGCTCGGCGAACACGGCGGTGGCGAGTGTTGCGACCTCGCCGCCGCCCTGCGACAGTTCGACGCTCCAGTGCTGGCTGGAGCGGTTGGCCTTCACCAGCCTGATGTCGAGATCGAACGGCCCCTTTGCGATCGGCGCGCAGTAATTGACGGTCAGCGCCAGCGGATCGCCGGCGCGCTCTGGATGCTCGATCAGCGCGCGCAAGATGGTCGCGGCCGTGGCGCCGCCGAACGGGCCGACAAAGGCCCAGTAATCGTCGCTGGTGTGCCCCTGCCAGCGCGAGTCGCCGGCGGTGATGCGGGTGGCATCGTCGAAGGGGTGCGGGAGCTTGGCGTGCATTGTCTGATCCGGCTTTCGATGACGGACGTCATATCACGTCAGCCGCCGGCTTGTGCAATAACCTCGCAGGTAATCCCGATTTCACGGCGCGATAAAATCAAGCCGTGGCGCCGCGCTGGTCCTCCGCTTCCTGGAACGGCGGCGTGATCGGGTTCACCGGCACGTTCCAGATCTCCTCGGCGTATTCGCGAATGGTGCGGTCGGACGAGAACCACGCCATGCGCGCGACGTTGAGGATGGAGGCGCGGGTCCAGGCCGGCGCCACCAGCCAGCGCGCATCGACCGCGCGCTGCGCCTCGTAATAGGAATCGAAATCGGCGCTGACCATGTAATGGTCGAGATAGCGCAGCGCATGCGCGATGGATTCGAAGCGGCCGGGATCGCCGGGCGAGAACTCGCCGCTACCGATCGCGTTGATGGCGCGCTGCAGCTTCGGCGAGTTGCGGATCACGTCGGAGGCATCCAGCCCCTGCTTGCGGCGGATCATCACGTCGCCGGCCTCCATGCCGAAGATCGCGATGTTCTCCGCACCGACCTGGTCGCGGATCTCAATATTGGCGCCGTCGAGCGTGCCGATGGTGATGGCGCCGTTGAGCGCCAGCTTCATGTTGCCGGTGCCGGAGGCTTCCATGCCCGCGGTCGAGATCTGCTCGGAGAGGTCGGCCGCGGGAATGATCACTTCGGCGAGGCTGACATTGTAGTCGGGCAGGAACGCGACCTTGAGCTTGCCGCCGATCGCGGGATCGTTGTTGACGACTTCGGCGACGTCGTTGATCAGCTTGATGATCAGCTTGGCGTAGCGATAGCTTGCCGCCGCCTTGCCGGCGAAGATTTTCACCCGCGGCACCCAATTGCCGCTCGGATCGTCCTTGATCGCCTGGTACAGCGCGACCGTCTCGATGATGTTGAGCAGCTGGCGCTTGTATTCGTGGATGCGCTTGATCTGCACGTCGAACAGCGCGCCGGGATCGACCATGATGCCGAGCCGCTCGCCGATCAGGCGCGCCAGCGCCGTCTTGTTGTGATGCTTGACGGCACGGAATTTCTTCTGGAACTCGACGTCGCTGGCGCGCGCCTCGATCAGCGAGAGCTGGGTCGGATCGTCGAGCACGGCCTCGCCGCAGGTCTCACGCAAGAGCTCGGTCAGCTTCGGGTTCGCCAGCATCAGCCAGCGGCGGAAGGTGATGCCGTTGGTCTTGTTGGTGATGCGGCCGGGATAGAGATGGTTGAGATCGTGGAACACTGTCTCGCGCATCAGGTCGGAATGCATGGCCGAGACGCCGTTGATGCGGTGCGAGCCGACGAAGGCGAGCTGGCCCATGCGGACGCGGCGGCCGCTCTTCTCGTCGATCAGCGAGACCGAGGCGCGGAAATCGATGTCGCCCGGCGCGCGCGCTTCGGCGAGCGCCAGATGCTGGACGTTGATGCGGTAGATGATCTCGAGATGCCGCGGCAGCAGCCGCTCGAACAGCTCGACCGGCCAGGTCTCGAGCGCCTCGGGCAGCAGCGTGTGGTTGGTGTAGGAGAGGGTGGCGACCGTGATCTTCCAGGCCTCGTCCCAGCGGAAATTGTGCAGGTCGACCAGGATGCGCATCAGCTCGGTGACGGCGAGGCTCGGATGGGTGTCGTTGAGCTGAACCGCGACCTTGCTCGACAGGCTGCGGAGCTGGCCGTCGGAGGCGAGATGGCGCTTGACGAGATCCTGGAGCGAGGCCGAGACGAAGAAATATTCCTGCCGCAGCCGCAGCTCGCGGCCCGCCGGGCTCTCGTCGTTGGGATAGAGGAATTTGCAGATCGCTTCGGCGCGCGATTGCTCGGCGCTGGCGCTGACATAGTCGCCCTTGTTGAAGGCATCGAGCTTGAGCGGATCGGGCGAGCGCGCCGACCACAGCCGCAGCGCGTTGACGTGCTGGCCGCGCCAGCCGACGATCGGCGTGTCATAGGCGATCGCCTGCACGGTCTCGGACGGATGCCAGATCGCGCGGTCGCGGCCCTTGTCGTCGACATGCTCGACGACGCCGCCGAAATTGATATCGTAGATCACCTCGGGCCGCTGCAATTCCCAGGGATTGCCGAAGCCGAGCCATTCGTCCGGATATTCCTGCTGCCAACCCTGATTGATGATCTGGCGGAACAGGCCGTAGTCGTAGCGGATGCCGTAGCCGATCGCGGGGATCGACAGTGTCGCCATGCTTTCCATGAAGCAGGCAGCGAGCCGGCCGAGGCCGCCATTGCCGAGCGCTGCATCCGGCTCGCATTTGCGTAAGTCCGGCAGCGACACGCCGAGATCGCCGAGCGCGACCTCGAAGATCTTGAGGAGCCCCATATTGTTGAGCGCGTCGGTGAAGAGACGGCCGATCAGAAATTCGAGCGAGAGATAATAGACGCGCTTGCGTCCCGCATCGTAGCTGCGCTTCTCAGCGCTGAGCCAGCGATGCACGATGCGGTCGCGCAGCGCCAGCGCCGCGGCCTGGTACCAGTCGTGCTTCGTCGCCATGCCGGCATCCTTGCCGATGGCAAGGCGCAGCTTCGCCAGGATCGCGCCCTTGATCTCGGTCAGCGCGAGTTCGTCGATGGGCTGCCCGGGCGCGGGAAAACCGGGCTGGAACGATGAATCTTGCAAAGCCGTCACTTCCTGTCGAAAAACCACCACTCACCCTACGCGTCTTGCTGCTGCGCGGGAACCATTGCCGGCGCGACCGTGCACTGCGCTGGCGTAAAATTATGCAAGGAATGGGCCGGTTTGGGAACCCGGGCCTGCACGGAGAAGATTGGATTCCGTGGTAGAATGCGACCAGATTCAGCCGTCAGTGTGGAGGAGACGCCGATGAAACCGCTGATGCGAATGCTGATCGAAATCGCCGCCGCGGCCTTGCTCGTGGTTTGCATCACCGTCTCCAGCGCCGCGTTCGCCGCCGGCAAACCCGGCCGCAGCGCCGACGGTTTGAGTTGCGGCTTCGCCGTCTCGCAAAATGCATCGCCCAAGGCGCGCTGCGCCGCCATCAAGCGGCAATGCGGCGGCAAGTTCTACGCCAATGCGTGCGGCGACAGGCTGATGTCGGCAGTGAAGTAAGCCGGACGTTGCGCGCGCTCAAGCGGCCTTCGCCTGCACATGATCGCAGAACTCGGCGAGACGATCCGCAAGCCGCAGCGTTGCCGGGCTCGCATCCGGCGCCGCCATCAGCGCGACCTCGGTCTTGTTGATCGGCGCAAAACCGTCCTTCGCGGTCAGCACGCGATGATCGGACTGGATCGACATCTCGGACAAGATGCTGAGACCCATGCCGGCGGCAACCGCAGCTTGAATGCCGGCGAGGCTCGATGACGAATAGGCCATGTGCCAGGCGCGCCCGGCGCTTTCCAGCGCGTGGATGGCGCCGGCGCGATAGAGGCAGCCGGCCGGAAAGCCGATCAGCGGCACCGACGACACGGTGATATCGACCGGGTGGCTCTTGCTGGTGACCCAGTGCACTTGCTCCGGCCACACCGCGATCGCGCCCTTCTCGCCGGCCGCACGCTTGAACAGTGCCAAATCCAGCTCGCCGCGTTCGAGATCGCGGGACAGGTTCTTGCTCTGGTCGGCGCGCACATCGAGCCGCAGGCCCGGATGCGAGCGCGAGAACGCGCCCAGCAGCTTTGCCAGCCGATACGCCGCGAAATCCTCGGGGATACCGAGCCGGATCGCGCCTTCGCCGCCGGGCTCGCGCAGCATGTCGCGCGCTTCTTCCGCGAGCGAGAGCAGACGGCGCGCGTAGGACAACAGCCGCTCGCCGGCCTCGGTCGGGCGCACGTCCTTGCCGTCGCGATGCAGCAGCACCTGGCCGACATCCTCTTCCAGCCGCTTGATCTGCTGGCTCACGGTCGACTGCGTGCGGTGAACGCGCTCGCCGGCCCGGGTGAAACCGCCGGCCTCGACCACCGAGACGAAGCTGCGCAGGAGCTCGAGATCGAGCATCGCCGCCTCCATTCGAAAATCAACTGATGGGCAGTTAATCATTTAATTTCCAAATGGCAAGCGGCCTCCCTAGATCGAAGGCTCAGGAGAAATGTCATGTTGCTCGCCCCCTCGATATCCGTCCCCAGCCGCCGCTTCAACGCGCTGCCGCTTTATATCGGCTTGTTCTGCCTGCTCTGGAGCTACGCCTTCATCGCCGGCAAGATCGGCGTCACCCATTGCCCGCCGCTGATCCTGCTCGCGGCGCGCTTCTCGCTTGCCGGCGTTTTGATCCTTGGGGCCACGATGGTTCGCGGCGACTGGTCGCTGTCATGGCGCGACGCGGCGATTTTCGCCGTGCTCGGCATCGCCAACAACGCGCTCTATCTCGGGCTCGGCTACACCGGTCTTCAATCGGTCTCCGCCGGCCTCGGCGGCCTGATCGTGTCGGCCAATCCGGTGTTTACGGCGGGTTTCGCCGCCCTTCTCCTCGGCGAGGGCATGACCTGGCGCAAGGCGAGCGGCCTCTTGCTCGGCATCATCGGCGTGACGCTGATCGTCTGGCATCGCCTGTCGGTCGGCACCGACTCACTGCACGGCATCATCTTCACGCTGGCCTCGCTCGCCTCCATCGTCGCCGGCACCATTTTGTTCAAGCTTCTCGCGCCGAAGGGCAGCCTGTGGATCGGCAACGGCGTGCAGAATCTCGCCGCCGGCGTCGTGCTGATTCCGGTCGCGCTGACCTTCGCCGACGTCCACGCCATTGACTTCACGCCGAGCCTGATCGGCGCCTTCGCCTTCCTGGTGCTCGGCGGCTCGATCCTCGCCTACTGGCTCTGGTTTCATCTCCTGAAAGTGTGTGGCGCCACCGCCGCCAGTGCCTATCATTTCCTGATGCCGCCCCTCGGCATGCTGTTCGCCTACCTCGTGCTCGGCGAGCACATCGAGACGCGCGACCTGCTCGGGATCGTTCCGGTGGCGCTCGGCATTTACCTGGTGACGCGACCGGCCAAATCGTAAGGAAAGCTCATCATGCCCATTTCCATCACCCTGATCGGCGGCCCGACCGCCCTGATCGAGATCGACGGCTTTCGCCTGCTCACCGATCCGACCTTCGATGATGCGAACACCGCCTATCAGCTGCCGCATGTGAAGCTGGAGAAGACGATCGGTCCCGCGCTGAAGGCCGATGCGATCGGCCCGGTCGATGCCGTGCTGCTCAGCCACGATCAGCATTCGGATAATCTCGACAATTCCGGCCGCGAGTTTCTCAAACATGTCAACCGCGTGCTGACGACCGAGGCCGGCGCAAAGCGGCTCGGCGGCCATGTTGAGGGTCTCGCACCCTGGGCGACCGCGCATCTGAAGGACGGCGACGGCAACACGCTGACGATCACCGCGACGCCGGCGCGTCACGGCCCGGCCGGAATTGAGCCGCTGTCGGGCGACGTCATCGGGTTCGTGGTGTCCTCGAGCCGCAAGGACACGCATTCCATCTATATCAGCGGCGACACCACCTGGTTCGACGGCGTCGCCGAAGTGGCGCGCCGCTTCAAATGCGGCGTGGTGATGCCGTTCGCCGGCGCCGCGCAGACGCGCGGGCCGTTCCATCTCACCATGGACACCAACGACACCATCGAGACCGCGCGCGCCTTTCCCGATGCGATGATCGTGCCAGTTCATACCGAAGGCTGGACGCATTTCCGCCAGAACGGCGAGGATCTGCGCAAGACCTTTGATGCGCTCGGTTTCGGGACCCGGCTGCGCCTGCTGGAGCCGGGCGTGCCGACAGTGATCGAAGCGCCGTAGCCTCAGCTGTCATGCCCCGCGAAGGCGGGGGATCCAGTACGCCGCAGCGGTCGTTGCAAGAGCGGGCTCTCCGACGAGGGTCTCTGGAATACCGGATCGCCCGGTCAAGCCGGGCGATGACGAGCGGAGAAAGTGGCGCTCCTCGCAATGACGAAGGCTAATCCTTCCGGAACACGATCGACGCCATCCATCCCGTCATCAGCGCCATCGCTGCGGTGACGAGGCCGTAGATCAGCCCGTGCTGCCGCGCGCTGCTCGCGACGAACTGCTCGAAGCCGACCTTGACGATCTCGAACGCGGTCTCGGTCTTGGTGACCAGCACGCCGTTCGCGAACAGCTTGATCTCGACCTCATAGGTCCCGATCGGCACCTCCGCCGGCAGCGGAATGCCGGTGCGGAACAGCGTTGGCGTCAGGAATGTCACCGCGCTCGCATCCTCACGATAGAGGCCGCGCTGGGTGCGCAGGCGGATGAAGGCGGAGCGAAACGCATCGTTCGGCACCACGTCGGCATAGTCGCCGCCGACGCGCTGCGTCAGCAGCACGTTGTTCAGCCCGATCTGCTGCCGTCGCGCGATCTCGGGCGAGGTGATCACATCGAACGGACGGTTGGCGAACAGCGCCAGATAGCTCGGCACGTCCAGAAACTGGCGATAGTCCGTGTTGATCCAGATGCCGAATCTGCGCTCCTTGCGCCGCGTCACCATGTCCGCGCGCGGGCCCATCACGGTGATGACGAGATCGTAAGCGGTGCGGTCTGCGGGCGTGGTGCCGTCCCTCTCGACCGAACCGAACAGCACCAGCTCCTCGCCGGAATAGTTCGGGGTCACCGTGACGCGGTGGTTGGAGACCGACACGATCAGCCGCTCGGCATGGGCGGCCGAGCCGAGCAAGGTGACAAGAACGAATGCGAGGAGCGCGCGCATCATCCGCTTACCCCGAGCTCGCGGATGGTGAAGAGGTCCGCAGGCCGGATCACCAGCTCGATCGCGAAGCGGACGCCGACCGAGAGGATCAGCAGGCCGAGCAGCAGCCGCAGCTGCTCGCCGCGAATCTTCTGGCCGGCGCGGGCGCCGAACTGCGCGCCGGTGACGCCGCCGACCATCAGGATCAGCGCCAGCACGGCATCGACGAGGTGATTGGTCACGGCGTGCAGCATGGTCGCGAACAGCATGGTGACCAGCGTCAGGACCATCGAGGTCCCGATCACAGTCGAGGTCGGCACCCTGAGCAGGTAGATCATGATCGGCACCAGGATGAAGCCGCCGCCGATGCCCATGATGGCGCCGATGAAGCCGATCATGATGCCGACGATCACCACGGGGATCACCGACAGATAGATCTTGGAGCGCTTGAACCGCATCTTCAGCGGCAGGCCGTGAATCCAGTTGTGCGCGCGCCGCGGCGGCACCGCGCCGCGCCGGGTCCGCATCAGGGCGCGCAGGCCTTCGGAAAACATCAGGCTGCCGACGGTGGTGAGCAGCACAACGTAAGAGAGCGCGATCATCAGGTCGAGCTGGCCGAGCGCGCGAAGCTGCGTGAAGGTCCACACACCGAGCGCCGTGCCGGTCACGCCGCCGCAGAGCAATACGCTCGCCAGTGCCGGATCGATCGCACGCCGCCGCCAGTAAGACAGCGCGCCTGAGAAGGACGAGGCCGCGATATGGCTCGCCACCGAGGCGACCGCGACCGCCGGCGTGATGCCGATAAAGATCAGAAGCGGCGTCATCAGAAAACCGCCGCCGATCCCGAACATGCCGGAGACGAAGCCGACCGCGGCGCCCATCGCCAGCACCAGGAAGACGTTGACCGGCAGATCGGCGATCGGAAGGTAGAGCTGCATTGAGCACACCGGCGAGACGGATCGATTAGCGCGGAATGCTCGCGGGAAGGACGGAACGATTGCCGCGTCTCTCAATAGCGGAATTCGCGCGCGGGCGGGACCTTGAATTTTGGGCGTGGTGACTGGATCAAGAGGTCGTAGCGAGGATGGAGGTGCGCTCCCTCCCCCGCTTGCGAGAGCTTTGCATAAAGGGCGAATCTGCGATTCTCTAGGGCCGAAGTTCGGAGGGGGCTCGGAATGGCATATCGACAGGTTGGGCAACCGGGCTTCGCGGATGCGCTGGTATCGCGGCGAGGAAAAGGAAGCCCGGTGCTGAGGCGGATTTCCGAGCTGGTCGACTGGGCGGCTGTGGAGCGCGTGCTGCGCGGCCTTCCGGAGCCGGAGCGTGGCTCGCCGCCCTATCCGCGGCTGGTCATGTTCAAGGCGCTGCTGCTGCAGCAATGGTATGGGCTGTCCGATCCGGAACTCGAAGAAGCACTCGATGACCGCGCCTCGTTCCGCGATTTCTGCGGCTTTGTGCTGAGCGACGAGACACCCGACCATACGACGATCTGGCGCTTCCGTGAGACTTTGCAGCAGGCCGGTCTGGACGAGAAGCTGTTCGCCGAGATCCTGCATCAGATCGACGCGCGCGGGCTGGTGCTGCGCCGGGGCACGTTGATCGACGCGAGCCTGATCCCGGCGGCGGTGAAGCCGCCGAAGCCGCCAGAGGATCCGCAACCGCCCGGCCCGGACGGTCTGGCGCCGAGCAAACTGGTCAACAGCAAGCGCGATCCTGACGCGCGCTGGACCAAGAAGGGCGGCAAACGATACTTCGGCTACAAGGCACATGTGGGCATCGACCAGGGCTCGGCGATCATCCGCCGCAGCAAGCTGACCGATGCTGCGGTCAACGACACGGTGCCCGCCGACGAGTTGATCTGCGGTGATGAGAAGGCGGTGTATGCCGACCAGGCCTATGACAAGCACGAGCGCCGCAGCGGCCTTCGTGCGCGAGGCATCAAGCCGCGGCTGATGTTCCGCCCCAACAAGCATCATCCGCTGACCGAGCGGCAGAAGCGCTTCAACGACGCTGTGGGAAAGCGGCGCGCGCCGGTCGAGCAGGTCTTCGCCCGCCTCAAGGGCGGCTACCGCTGGGCGCGCGCCCGCTATCTGGGCCTGGCGCGCAACCAGACGCATCTGCGCCTGATCTGCCTCGCCATGAATCTCAAACGATGGGCGGTGCTGTCTGCTGTGGGAGCTGCAGCATGACCGTCGTCGCCCGAAGCCATCCGTCGGCCACCAAAACGCAACCGTTCCATGCCGTGCGCCGTCAGACGCTGCGAAAAAAAAGCCCGGCAGCGGGAACTACCCCCGCACATCTAATTAAGCAAAGCTCTCGCTTGCGGGGGAGGGTCGGGGAGAGGGTGCTTCCGCAGTGAGATTCCCCAAGAGGAGAAAGCCCTCACCCGGCGCTCGCGGGACGATGCTTCGCATCGCCCGGGACGCGCCGACCTCTCCCGCAAGCGAGCTCGAGGCTCGACCGACTTTACCTAAGGCTATTCCGCTTAATGCGCCGCGGAGGCCGCGCGCTTGGTTGCGACCTGCTTCGGTGCGGGTTTTGCGCTCGCCTGCGGTGCAGAGTCCCAGCCGCCGTTCGGGGCCGGAACGTTGACGGCATCGTCGGGCTGCGGCTCGGCGCTGAAGGTCTGTATCGCGAGCTTGGCTGCGGCGAGCGATTGCGGGTCGAGGCGCTTCGCCACATCGTCGCGCTTGGTTGCTGCGTCCGCATCGCCCTGGCCGGCCGCCAGGCTGAACCATTTGTAGGACTCGGCGAGGTTCTGCTCGACGCCGATGCCGCGGGCATAGAGGATGCCGAGGTTGAACTGGCTGTCGGCGACGCCGCGATCGGCCGCCTTCCGGAACCACTGCGCCGCGCTCTTGTAATTGGCGCCGCGTCCGCCGCCGTCGGCATCGAGCACTGCAAGATTGTGCATCGCCTTGGCGTTGCCGCGCTCGGCGGCCTGGGTGTAGTAGTGGCGGGCGATGTCGGCGTCCTTCTTCACGCCAAGACCCTTCTCGTAGAGCGTGCCGAGGCGGAAGGTCGCGGGCACCACGCCGGCCTGCGCCGCGCGGTCGTACCATTTGGCGGCTTCGTCGTAGTTCGCAGCGACGCCCTTGCCTTCGGCAAAGCGCACGCCGATCTCGTAGGCTGCGGTCGCATCGCCCTTCATCGCGGCGGTGCGCAAGCCCGGGCCGCCGATGCCGTCAGGCAGTCTTTCGCTTGGCGGCACCTGGATCGTTCCGAGCTTGGCCCGGCTCGTGCCTGATAGTGCACCGGTGACGTCGCTCGATGCCGGCGGCGGAGGCGGCGCCGCGGGAGCCGGCGGGATTTCGACCGAAGCCGTGCTGCCGGAATTGTTCGCTGGGGCCGGGGCGGCATTGTTCTGCGATTGCCGGCCGATCGGCGTCGGCGAGGTCATCGATGGCGTGACCTGCTCCGGTGTGGTGGGCCTCGTCTCGAGCGGCGGCGCCTGCGGCGCGGGCGGCGGCGAGGAAGTCTCCATCGCCTGCGGTGCCGGCGGCGGGCTGCCGCCATCGAGCAGGTTCATCGCCATTTTGAAGGTGCCGAGCACGATCACGACCACGCTCGCGCCGACCAGCAGCGAGCGGATCTTCGAGGTAATGGTCGAGCCGCCTTCCTGACTTGTGCTTTGGCCCTTGTCCTTCGCACGGGCAGCGATCGCGGCCTTGACGCCGCGGGCGGGCTTTTCGGGCGGTTGCGCGGCGGCGGCCTGCGCCGCGCGGCGAGCGGCCGCGATGAAGCTCGACGACGACACCGGCTCCTTCGGTGCAGCCGGGATTTCGCTGATCGCGCTTTCGGACGCGGCAATGCGCTCCGAGGGCGTGGCGATGCGGCCGCTCGGCCGTGTGCCCGGCTCGAGCGGATGATCGGGGGGCAATTCCGGCGCAATCGCGGCGCGCGCCGGCGCCGTGTGCGGCTCCAGGATTTCGCTGATCGCACGTGGCGGCAAAGGTGGTGCGGCTTGTGGTGCGCCTTGTGATGCGACTTGGGGCGCCGTCGGCGGCGCGGCGGCGTGGAATTCGCGCGGCGCGGCGGCGAAGGTGGAGTGCGGCGCCTGCTGCGCGGCAGCCGGGTTCGGCAGCTCCGGCTTTGGATCGTATTTCGGCTGCTGCTGCGCTTGCGGCCGCGGCTCGCGCGCCATCGGCGCGGGCTCCATGGGCGCAGCCATCGGCATCGGCATGGCCATCGGCTGCGGCGCGGGAGCCGTGCGCACCGCGCGCAGATCGCCCTCGATCATGGAGAGGCGATCGACGACATGGCCGAGCGCGCTGTGGACGGCATCGAGCGAGTCCTGGGTGCTGCGGTTGGTTTCGGCCTGGCTGAAGCGGATGTCGGAAAGCTCGCGCTTGACAAGATCGACCATGCCGGAATCGGCGGGCGGGGCCGAATTGCGGCTCTCGGCCAGCGCGGAATAGGTCGCCTGCTGCCGTTCCAGGTGCCTGAGGATATCGTGCAGCCCGTCCTCGACGCGACTCAAATTCCCGTTGCGCGGATCGGCGGCGGCCTCGATCCGCTCCAGCAGATACGAGACCCGCTGCTCCAGATGCGCGAAGGTCGAGGCGGAATCGTTGCCGACCTGCATGCGGTCGAAGCGGTCCGACAGCGCGCGGATCGCGGCTTCCAGTTGTTCGTTGCTCTCGGACGGCTGCGGCCGCTCGCGCGTTTCCAGCGCGGCGGTGAGCGCGGCGATGCGCTGCTCGAGCACCGCAAAGCTGTCGTTGTGGCCGGAAGAGCGGGTGATCTGGTCGACCTTGGACGACAACAGCTGCACGTCGTCGGACAGCCGTGCCAGCGCCTCGTTGGAGGCGACATTGGAGACGATGGCGCGCAGCGCCGAGATCGCGTCCTCCAGCTGACGCACCGTCGAGGGATCGTCATTGGCGCGCAGGATCAGGTCGAGCTTGGCGCCGAGATTGCGGATCGCCTCGTCATAGCCGGTGAGCTGCTCGGCCGGCGTCAGCGTGCGCAGCACCTGCTTGATGTCGGACAGCGCGCGCTCGATGCCTGACAGCACCTGGCCGTCGGTGCCGTTGGAGCGGGTCTCGTCGATCCGACGGTGCAGCGAGCGGATCTCGTTCTCGATCGATTCGATCGCGCGGCGCGGCATCGCCTCGGTGATGGCCTGACGGATCTCGGCCAGCTCGCCGCGGAACGCGTTGATCGCCTGCTCGGTATTGTCGGGGCGCTGCAGCGATTCGATCTGGCTCGTGATCTTGAGCAGATGGCGCTCGAGCGAGGAGAAATCCGGTCCCGGCTGCGGGGGTGGCGGAGCGTAGGCCGGGGCGGGCGCCGCCATCGGAGGCGCGTAAGGAGCCGGATTGGGCGCGATCGACGGCGCAGCGCGCGGCGGCATCTGCCGCGGCGCGAAGCCGTCGAGCTCGCTCTGCCGCGCCGTGATTTCGGCAACTGCGACATCAAACGAGGCGGGGCTCAGGGGTGGTGAGCTGCGATAGACCTGCGCGGCCGCGCGCTCGACCGCATCGGCCTGGCGCTGGCGCGTTTCGACGGGTGAGGGGGCCGGTCGCGGCGGCTGGGGCTGCTGCGGCTGCGGCCGGGAGATTTGCGACAGCCGCGCGTCGAGCCGCGAGATCGCATCGTTGAGCTGGCGCGCGACGCCCTGCTCGCGCGAGACATCTCTTTCACGAGAAGAGTCTTGGCGCGGCGCGGGCTTCGAGATCCGCTCGATCTGCTGGGTGATGGCGTCGAGCCGCTGGTGGATGTCCGCGACTTCGCGGCTCTCCTGACTGGCTCCTTGGCCTGGCATTTGCGCCGAGCGCGGATCGGGACGCAGATCCTGGCGTTGATCTTGCCGTTGATCCTGACGCTGCTCGTAAGGCGCGCGAAAGTTCGGCGGGGCAGTCTCGCCGAGCGTGGAATTCAGCCAATCGTTGAGTGACATGCCGGCGCCGCGCGCAGCAGCCTCGGCCCGCTCCCTGACGGATGGATCGATGCCGTCAACACTCCACGATACGCGCGAATTCATGACTCTGTCCGGTTCCGACGTCAGCGCCCCACCCGGCGCCTCCAGCCTTCCCTCGCGTGCCGGTTGCAAAGACAATCGGATTTGGCGCGGGTCGTCTGCCTCGAAAACCGACTTTTTCCTGTTACGGTAAATAACGGGTTAAGGAACGTCTCGCCGGTGTCTTAAAGTTGGGCGGCGGGAACCTGGCTTGCCGGCGTGGGCCGATGAACGCGCTCCAAGCCGGTGTCATGCCCCGCGAAGGCGGGGCATCCAGTACTCCGAGGCAGCACGGCTGGAATCGAGCCGCTGCGGTGTACTGGATCGCCCGCCTTCGCGGGCGATGACAGTTGAGATCGTCGCCATCGCCCCCCCAACAAATATTTTCGCCTCAGCCATCACCGATCCGTCTCAGGGATAAGAGAGCGCCGCGACCGGCGCTTTTGCCCGACCGGATTGTTGCTGACATGAAATGGTTGCTCGTGGCCGCGATGGCGGCCGGACTGGCGTCGCAAGCTGTTGCCGCCGATGCCCCGGCGGCACAGCCTGCGGTGAAGGCGCCGGCGCCTGCTGGCTTCAACTGGACCAGTTGCTATGTCGGCGTCCAGGGCGGCGGCTCGTGGGGCAAGAGCGAGCATGTCGCGCGCGCCGGCGATGCCGTCGGTCCCACGATTACCGGCACCTTCAATCTCACTGGCGACGTCGCGGGCGGCGCATTCGGTTGCGATTTCCAGATCGAGAAGACCGTGCTCGGCTTCGAGAACGACGCCTCATGGACCAACAAGCACGGCTCCGCGCCCGACAGGCCGCCGTTCAACGTCGCGACGACGAGCACCACGCGCGAGAGATGGATCGATATGTTCCGCGGCCGCGTCGGCTACGCAATCGATCAATTTCTGATCTACGGGACCGCCGGCATTGCCTTTGCCGGCACCGAGGTCGCCGTGTCTAATCCGGCGGGGCAGGTCACGGACTCCAGGATCCGTACGGGGCTCGCAGCCGGACTCGGCGGCGAATGGGCGGCCTGGACCGATAGCTGGGGCGCGGTGAGCTTCAAGCTCGAATATGTTCACGCCGATTTCGGCAGCAAGCGATATGTCGATCCGGCCGTCCGTACCGGCGCATTCACGGTTACCACCCGCGATGTCAGGCTGACTGACGACATCGTCCGCGCGGGCATCAATGTCCGGTTCAATTGGGATGACAAACCCGTCGTAACAAAGTTCTAGGCTCGCCCCGGCGCCTAGCCCTTGCCTTCGCGCTTGCCGTCCTCCAGCGGCACCACCGTGCCCTTGCCGCTCATCGCCGACAGCGCCTCGAGCGCCTCCTCGCAGAAATCGGCCACCATCTGCTCATGGCGGGCGCCGAGGCGGAGCAGCAGCAAATTGCCGAGGTCGAGCCTGCCCTCCGCTGTGCCGTCCGGAAAACGCTTCTTGAGGATGCGCTCGTAATTGGCGTGACGGTCGCGATGGTGCTCCAGCCGGTCCATCAGATCGGTGCGCATCGGCTCGATATCGATGCTGTCGAGCGCATGCAGCCGCACCAGCAGGTCGTCCTTGATCGAGGGTGGTGTGCTTGGCCGCGCGGCCCAGTGCCGCAGCGCTGTTCGCCCTTCCGGAGTGAGCGTATAGATGAGCTTGTTGGGTTTGCCGGACTGCACGACCTCGCGGCCCTGGATGTAGCCGCGGTCGCGCAGCTTGGAGAGCTCGCGGTAGATCTGCTGGTGGTCGGCCTTCCAGAAGAAGCCGATCGAGGAGTCGAAGGTCTTGGCGAGTTCGTAGCCCGTCATCGGACGTTCCGTCAGGCATGCGAGGATTGCGTCGCCCAGTGCCATGGCACCAGCTCCTTCCAGAGGTTCCGACCAACTGACTTGACTTTATGCGCATCGACGCATATGCGTCAATGTGCATATGAGGCGCCAAGGTCGGGGTTCAACATCCGACCCGAAAATCCCAGCATAATCAGCCTTCGCGCTACTGTGCATGGGGTTGTTTTCGCGTTTTTGCTTTGGCCTGTAGGGAGGCACCCGAGAATGACCGGCCTCGACTCCTGGTACGCCTACATGAAGTCTCATGAGCACGCCGCGCTCTGGGACCTTCTGCATCCTGACGCCGTGTTCGAAAGCCCCGTCGTGCATTCGCCGCAGCGCGGGCGCGACATCACCTTCAAATATCTCTCCACCGCCGAGAAGGTGCTCGGCGGCCCCGGCTTCGCCTATGTCGGCGAGTGGACAAGCGCCAATGGCGCGGTGCTCGAATTCAAAACCATCATCGACGGCATCGAGATCAACGGTGTCGACATCATCACTTTCGATGCCGAGGGACGTATCACCCATTTCAAGGTGATGGTGCGTCCGCTCAAGGCTATCAACATGCTGCATCGCCTGATGGCGGAGCAGCTGGCCGCCGCTCAATCCTAAGCCAACATCATCAGACCGCCTGCCGGGAGACCTCCATGCCGATCTACAAAGCCCCCGTCGAAGACGTGAACTTCCTGCTCAACGACGTCTTCCAGATCGACCGCTACGACAATCTGGCCGGCTTCTCCGATGCGTCGAGCGATGTGCGCGAGGCCATTCTGGGTGAAGCGGCCAAGCTTGCCGAAGAGGTACTGCAGCCGCTCAATCGTGTCGGCGATCTCGAAGGCTGCAAGCGCGCTGAGGACGGCAGCGTCACCACGCCGAAGGGTTTCAAGGAGGCGTTCAAGCAGGTCGCGGAAGGCGGCTGGCTTGGCCTGTCGGCGCCGACCGAGTATGGCGGGCAGGGCCTGCCGGTGACGCTCTCCCAGGCCGTCAACGAATTCCAGATCTCCGCTAACATGGCGTTCTCGATGTATGGCGGTCTCACCATGGGCGCGACCGCGGCGCTGCTGGTGCACGGCACGCCCGAGCAGAAGCAGACCTATGTGCCGAAGATGGTCGCCGGCGAATGGACCGGCACCATGAACCTGACCGAGCCGCATTGCGGCACCGACCTCGGCATGCTCCGCACCAAGGCGGTGCGCCAGGGCGACGGCAGCTTCAAGATCACCGGCACCAAGATCTTCATCTCCGCCGGTGAGCACGACCTCGCTGATAACATCATCCACCTCGTGCTCGCCCGCATCGAGGGTGCGCCCGCCGGCATCAAGGGCGTCTCGCTGTTCGTGGTGCCGAAATTCCTGGTCAATGCCGACGGCTCGGTGGGGCAGCGCAACGGCGTCGTCTGCGGCTCGATCGAGCACAAGATGGGCATCCACGGCAACTCCACCTGCGTGATGAACTACGACAACGCCACCGGCTGGCTGATCGGCGAAGAGAACAAGGGCATGCAGGGCATGTTCGTGATGATGAACGAGGCCCGCCTCGGCGTCGCCGTGCAGGGCCTCGCGCAGTCCGAGGTCGCCTATCAGAACGCGGTCGCCTATGCCCGCGAGCGCATCCAGGGCCGCGCCCTGACCGGCGCCAAGGCGCCCGACAAGCAGGCCGACCCGATCATCGTGCATCCCGACGTCCGCCGCACGCTGCTCTCGATCCGCGCCTTCAACGAGGCCGCGCGCGCCTTCGTGATGTGGACCGCGCTGAAGAGCGACGTCGCCCATCGCTCCGAGGATCCCAAGGATCGCCAGGCCGCCGACGACCACATGGGCCTGATGACGCCGGTGCTGAAAGGCTTCCTCACCGACTACGGCTTCGCCAACGCAGTGCAGGCGCAGCAGATGTACGGCGGCCACGGCTACATCGCCGAGCAGGGCATGGAGCAGTTCGTCCGCGATGCGCGTATTGCCATGATTTACGAAGGCGCCAACGGCATCCAGGCGCTCGACCTGGTCGGCCGCAAGCTGCCGCGCGACGGCGGCCGCGCCATCATGGCCTTCTTCGGCGAGGTCATGGCCTTTGCCAAGGAGAACGGCGGCGACGAGGCAATGAAGCCCTTCATCACCCCGCTCTCGGCTTCGCTCGGCCATCTCCAGCAGGCCACCACCTGGCTGATGCAGAACGCAATGGCGAAGCCGGACAATGCCGGTGCTGCCGCAACCGATTATCTGCATCTCTTCGGCTTCGTCGCGCTCGGCTACATGTGGGCGAAGATGGCCAAGGTCACTCAGGCCAAGATTGCCGAGAGCGGGGCGACGCCCTATCTCTCGACCAAGCTCGTCACCGGCCGCTTCTTCATGGAGCGTATGCTGCCGGAGACCGCCGCCAATCTCGCGCGCATCCAGGCCGGCTGCGCCACCATCATGGAATTGCCGGCGGAAGCTTTCTGAAGCCGCTTCCGCCGTCCACTATCAAATCGAGATCACCACATCAGGAGGGCGTCATGCCTGAGGCATTTATCTACGATCACGTCCGCACCCCGCGCGGCCGCGGCAAGGCCGACGGCGCGCTGCACGAAGTCACCGCGCTCGCGCTTGCGACCGTGCCGCTGAAAGCGCTGAAGGACCGTAACAACCTTCCCGAGGACTCCGTCGATGACGTCATCCTCGGCGTGGTCGATCCGGTCGGCGAAGCCGGCAGCGACATCGCGCGCTTTGCCGCGCTGAAAGCCGGTCTCGGCGAAGCGGTGCCCGGCGTGCAGATCAGCCGCTTTTGTGCCTCAGGCCTCGATGCCGTGAACTTCGCCGCAGCCCAGGTGATGAGCGGCCAGCATGAGCTGGTGATCGGCGGCGGCGCCGAATCCATGAGCCGCGTCGGCATCGGCGCCTCCGGCGGCGCCTGGCCGATGGATCCCTCGATGGCGGTGCCGGCCTATTTCATGCCGCAGGGCGTGTCGGCCGACCTGATCGCGACCAAATACGGTTTCTCGCGCGACGACGTCGATGCCTATGCGGTGCAGAGCCAGCAGCGTGCGGCGAAGTCCTGGGAAGAAGGCCGCTTCGACAAGTCGATCGTCCCGGTGAAGGACATCAACGGCCTCACCATCCTCGCCAAGGACGAGCATATGCGTCCCTCGACGACGATGCAGTCGCTGGCGCAGCTGCAGCCCTCGTTCACGATGATGGCGCAAATGGGCGGCTTCGACGGCGTCGCGATCCAGTCGCACCCGGAAATCGAGCGCGTCAATTACGTGCACCATGCCGGCAATTCGTCCGGCATCGTCGACGGCGCCGGCGCCGTGCTGCTCGGCAGCAAGGAGGCGGGCGCGAAATATGGCATGAAGCCGCGTGCCAAAATCCGCGCCTTCGCCAACATCGGCTCGGAGCCGGCGATGATGCTGACCGGCCCGGTCGACGTCACCGAAAAGCTGTTCGCGCGCTCTGGCATGAAGAAGTCGGACATCGACCTGTTCGAGCTCAACGAGGCCTTCGCCTCGGTCGTGCTGCGCTATATCCAGGCCTTTGACATCGACAACGCCAAGATCAACGTCAATGGCGGCGCCATCGCGCTCGGCCATCCGCTGGGTGCGACCGGCGCGATGATCCTCGGCACCGTGCTCGATGAGCTCGAGCGCACCGATAAGTCCACCGCTCTCGTCACGCTGTGCATCGGCGGCGGCATGGGCACCGCGACCATCATCGAGCGCGTCTAAGGGTAGGGGAGCAACCAACATGGCTTACAAGAACTTCAAGGTTGAGACCGATTCCGACGGCATTGCGCTCGTCACCTGGGATATCCCGGGCCGTTCGATGAACGTGCTCGACGAGACCTCGACCAACGAGCTCGACGCGATCGTCAAGGCAACCACGGCCGATGCCGCCGTGAAGGGCGTCGTCATCACCTCCGCCAAGGACGCCTTCTGCGCCGGCGCCGACCTCTCCATGCTCGAAGGCATGAACCAGGCCTACGCCAAGGTCTTCAAGGAGCACGGCGAGACCGCCGCGAACCAGATGCTGTTCGACCAGAGCCGCCGCTTCTCGCAGGTGCTACGCTCGATCGAAACCTCCGGCAAGCCGTGGGCGGCCGCAATCAACGGCCTCGCGCTCGGCGGCGGCTTCGAGATCACGCTGTGCTGCCACTATCGCGTGGCAGCCGAAAATCCCAAGACGCGCCTCGGTCTGCCCGAGGTCAAGGTCGGCCTGTTCCCCGGCGCCGGTGGCACCCAGCGCGTGCCGCGCCTGGTGCCGCCGCAGGACGCGATGACGATTTTGCTCAAGGGCGATCCTGTTACGGTCGAGAAGGCAAAGCAGCTCAACCTGATCCACGCCATCGTTCCCGCCGCCGACCTGATCAAGGCGGCGAAGGACTGGATCAGGGGCGGCGGCAAGGCCGTCGCGCCCTGGGACGAAAAGGGCTTCAAGCTGCCCGGCGGCCCGGTGTTCTCCAAGGCCGGCATGATGATGTTCCCGGCCGGTAACGCGATCTATCGCCGCGAGACCTACGATAACTACCCCGCCGCGCGCGCGATCATGAGCTGCGTCTATGAGGGCCTGCAGTTGCCGATCGACGCCGCGCTGCGCGTCGAGTCGCGCTACTTCACCTCGGTGCTGCGCTCGAAGGAAGCGGCGGCGATGATCCGCAGCCTGTTCCTGTCGATGCAGGAGTTGAACAAGGGCGCCCGCCGTCCGAAGGACGTGCCCGCGACCAAGGTGAAGAAGATCGCCGTGATCGGCGCTGGCTTCATGGGCGCCAGCGTCGGCTACGTCTCGGCCCGTGCCGGCCTCGATGTCGTCCTGATCGACCGCGACCAGGACAGCGCCGACAAGGGCAAGGCGCATGCGCAGAAGGTGATCGAAGAGCAGATCAAGAAGGGCCGTGCCAAGCCTGGCGATGCCGAGGCGCTGCTCGCGCGCATTACGCCGACCGCGGACTATGCGGCTCTGAAGGACGTCGACCTCGTCATCGAAGCCGTGTTCGAGGACCGCAAGGTCAAGGCCGAGACCTTTGCCAAGGCGCAGCAATATCTCAAGCCGGACGTGATCTTCGCGTCGAACACCTCGACGCTGCCGATCACCTCTCTTGCTGAATCCTTCAAGGATCAGGGCAAGTTCGTCGGCATCCACTTCTTCTCGCCGGTCGAGAAGATGATGCTGGTTGAGATCATCAAGGGCAAGAACACCGGCGATCTCGCGCTCGCGACCGCGCTCGACTATGTCCGCCAGATCGGCAAGACGCCGATCGTGGTGAACGACAGCCGCGGCTTCTTCGCCAACCGTTGCGTCGGCCGCTATGTCGCCGAAGGCAACGAGATGTTCCTCGAGGGCGTGCCGCCGGCGATGATCGAGAACTGCGCCAAGATGGCCGGCATGCCGGTCGGCCCGCTCTCGCTCTCGGACGAAGTCGCGCTCGATCTTGGCCTCAAGATCATGAAGGCAACCGAGGCCGACCTCGGCCCCAACGCCATCAATCCCGATCAGAAGAAGCTGATGGTGGAGATGGTCGAGAACCAGGGTCGTCTGGGCCGCAAGAACAGCAAGGGCTTCTACGACTATCCCGAGAAGGGCAAGGGCCAGAAGAGCCTGTGGCCGGGCCTCTCGGCGCTCCAGCCGAAGCAGCTTGATCCTGACACGCTCGACATCGAGGAACTGAAGCAGCGCTTCCTGGTGGTGCAGGCGGTGGAAGCCGCGCGCACCGTCGAGGATCACGTCATCACCGATCCTCGCGAAGCGGACGTCGGCTCGATCCTCGGCTTCGGCTTCGCGCCGTTCACCGGCGGCACGCTGTCCTATATCGATTTCATGGGCACGAAAAACTTCGTCGAACTCTGCCACAAGCTAGAGGCGAAGTACGGCTCGCGCTTCACCCCGCCAAAACTGCTCGAGGAGATGGCGGCGAAGGGCGAAACCTTCTACGGCCGCTTCGCGCCGAACAAGGCGGCGGCCTGACGCGGCTGTAGCCCGGATAGAGCGAAGCGAATCCGGGCAGCGCAGAAATAAGAAGGCCGGATCACCCATCCGGCCTTTTTTCCAATTTACGGGCGGCTGGGCGGCCCGGCGCCGACCAGTCAGCGCGAAGCGCCGCCCGAGGAGAGGCTTTGCGAAGTCCAGGGGTTGTTGTCGCCTGGTTTTGTCGTCCTTTTGTGGGATCGATCACAAAATTGGTGACACCACCTGTGCCATGCTTCGTCGGGGCTGTGTCACCTCAGTGTCATTTCTACGTCAAACCGAAGCTTTCTGCTGTCGATGGCACCAGCCTTGCCTGAGCGCGTTATCGGGACTGTTGCCGGGGGCCAAGACAACAATCAGCAATGAAAGTGTTCTGCATGAACTCTCCGTCGTTCCGAAGGGGCGCGGTCGCTTCCGAGTTGACCGCGACACACTCATTCCTGCCCTTGTTCCCGCGTCTGCTGCCGCGGCAGACGGCTGGGCGTCTACGGCGCAAGGGACCGCTCTGGGTGGCCTTGGCGCTGCTCGTTCTCGCCGGGGATTCTCTACTTGCCTGGCTTGCTTGGATCGCCGTCGACTTCGTCCTGAATTAGCGGTTCGCGCTTGTACAGGAGGAAGGTCGCGGCCAGATAGGCAAGCTGGGTCACGACAAGGCAGGCAACGATAACTGAGATGCCTCCGACGGGCCCAAAACCGGCGGAATGAAGAACCACCGCCGCCGAGACCGCGATCAGAACCGAGACCGGGATCAGGCCTTGGACCTTAAATGTCAGGCCAGTTGCCGTTCCTGCCATCGTGCTCAGCACAAGCAGGATGAGAATGATCGTCAACTTCTACTCCAACTAGAATACAGCAAAGCTGTATCTGAAGTTTGACCGGTTCGTGATCAGTAACAAGGCAGGACTACTTACGTTTAAGAACGGCGGTTCGCAAAACCGACACCGCACCGGTAGAATGATCTGCTTGCCCGCTTCGACACGAGCGAAAAACGGTATTGCCTTATAGTCTGGCGGGCGCCAGCCCCGCTGCGGGGGCATATGCGACACCTCCGAAAAATTTGCCCGCCAAGCTCGAGCGGTGTCACTCGGAGAACGAAAAAGCCGGATGAATCATCCGGCTTTTCGTCTGCGCAGGTCTGGCTTCAGGCGGTCTGCGCCAGCCCTTCCTTTGTCAGCGCTTCCTGCACCTTCGGCCGCGCCCCGACGCGGGTCTTGTAGGCCGTGAGGTTCGGCATCGCAGAGAGATCGAACTTCATCCGGTCGCCCCAGGTCAGCATCGTGAAGAGATAGCCGTCCGCGACCGTGAACTGCTTGCCCATGAGGTAGTCGCGGCCGGCAAGCTGGCTGTCGATATATTTCAGCTTGCCCATGACGCGATCCTTGAAGAAGGCCTTGGCCTCGTCGTTCAATGCCGGCGCGAACAGCGGGCCGAAGCTCTTGTGCACCTCCGAGGTGAGGAAGTTCAGCCATTCGAGCAGCTTGTAACGCTCGGAACTGCCATGGGCCGGCGCCAGCGCCTTGGCGGACGCCCGATCGGCGATCATCTGGACAATCACCGGGCCTTCGGTCACGATCTCGCCGCTGTCGAGGCCCAGCGCAGGGACTTGGCCCTTCGGGTTCAGCTTCAGATAATCCTCACCATTTTCGAGCTTCTTGGCCCGGATATCGACCTTGACCAGCTCGTAGGGCAGGCCGGCTTCCAGGAGGGCGATATGGGGGGACAGGGAGCAGGCGCCGGGCGAATAGTACAATTTCATGGGATTTCCTTCTCTTGACGCTTGGTTGGAGCGAAAGAACCACTACATGCGCCTGCATGAAATAGTCAAGATTGATGCAGGTGCATAGAATAGGGTAAGAGACGGACGACAAGCTTGAGCGGGACCATGAAACGCAAACCATCGACCGAGGCGACGTCCGCCTGGATCCGCCTGATGCGGGTGCAGAGCCGCGTGCTCGATTGCGTCGAGCAGGATCTGAAGAAGGCGGGGTTCCCGCCACTGGCGTGGTACGACGCGCTGCTGGAATTGTCACGTGCGCCTTCAGGCGAGCTGCGGCCGGTAGAACTCGAGCGGCAGATGCTGATCCCGCAATACTCGACCTCGCGCCTGATCGACCGCCTGGTCGACGAAGGCCTTGCCTCCCGGCGCGAATGCAAGATCGACAAGCGCGGCCAGTTCGTCGAGATCACGGAAGCCGGCCGCGAATTGCAGAAGCGGATGTGGGGCGCCTATTCGGCCGCGATCGAGAAATATGTCGGCTCGAAACTGTCCGATGCCGATGCCGCCAAGCTCAGCGGTCTGCTCGACCGCCTGGGCTGCTCGTGCGGCGAGATGAAGCTGCCGCCGGTCGCCAACGTCAACGAAACCTCGCCGACGCGATGAACGCGCGGCAAATCAGCACGTCCGCGCGCCCGGTGGGTTCGCGGGCCATCCCATCACCCGCGCGCATTCGGTCGAAGCGCTTTTGATTAGAGTTTGATATGGCGCGAGACCAGATCGATATGACGCCGCTGCAATCGCGCGACGAACTCGTCGCGTGGTTCGAGGCCGGCTGCAAGGACCCGTCCGAATTCCGCATGGGCACGGAGCACGAGAAGACGCCGTTCACGCTCGAAGGCCATCGCCCGGTGCCTTATGAAGGCGCGCGCGGCATCGGCGCGCTGCTCGAAGGCATGAAGCTCCTGCTCGGCTGGGAGCCGATCATGGAGAAGGGCAACATCATCGGCCTCTACGACGTCACCGGCGGCGGCGCGATTTCGCTCGAGCCTGGCGGACAGTTCGAGCTGTCGGGCGCACCGGTCGAGAACGTGCATCAGACCCAGAGCGAACTGATGGCGCATCTCGCGCAGGTGCGCGAGATCGCGACCCCGCTCGGCATCGGCTTCCTCGGCCTCGGCATGACGCCGTCCTGGTCGCGCGCCGACATCCCGGTGATGCCCAAGGGCCGCTACAAGATCATGACCAATTACATGCCGAAGGTCGGCCAGTACGGCCTCGACATGATGTACCGGACCTGCACGGTGCAGACCAATCTCGATTTCTCCTCCGAATCCGACATGGTCAAGAAGCTGCGCGTCTCGCTCGCGCTGCAGCCGGTCGCAACCGCCTTGTTCGCCAATTCGCCGTTCACTGAAGGCAAGCCGAACGGCTTCCTCTCGTTCCGCTCCGAGATCTGGCGCGACACCGACAATGCGCGCGCGGGCATGATGCCGTGGGCGTTCGAGGACGGCATGGGCTTCGAGCGCTACGTCGATTACGCGCTCGACGTGCCCATGTATTTCGTCAAGCGCGGCGAGGAGTATATCGACGTTTCGGGCTCCTCGTTCCGTGCCTTCTTCGATGGCCGCAACAATAACCTTCCCGGCGAGCGTCCGACCTTGTCGGACTGGGCCAACCATCTCTCGACGATCTTCCCCGAGGTGCGGCTGAAGCGCTATCTCGAGATGCGTGGCTCCGACGGCGGCCCGTGGGGCCGGCTTCCCGCGCTGCCGGCGTTCTGGGTCGGGCTGCTCTACGACGACGTCTCGCTCGACGCCGCCTGGGACATGGTGAAGCACTGGAGCGCGCATGAACGTCAGGCCTTGCGCGACGACGTGCCGCGCTTCGGTTTCAAGGCGCGCCTCAAGGACCGTTATCTGTTCGAGATCGCCAAGGAGTGCCTTGTTCTGGCACATGCCGGCCTGCGCCGACGCGCCCGGATCGACCAGCTCGGCCGCGACGAGACCCGGCACCTGGAGCCGCTGGACCGCATCATCGACTCCGGCCGCACGCCCGCCGAGGAGATGCTTGAGAAGTTCAACGGTTCCTGGGAGGGCTCCGTGGAACCGGCCTACGCGGATTACGCTTTCTAGTTCGGTAGGCCAGCGACCGGGATTTCGGCCGTTCATCGCCCATACAGGTTTGCGGCGATCAAATGACCGGCCGAAAACCTGAACGTCGTCAATAATTCGAAAGCTGTCTGATGGGGAAAGGCCGCCTGTCCGGGGCCGTCATGGCAAGCGTCGTGGCAGGCGTCACGCTGCTTTCCCTCGTGTTTGCGGGCTGGCCTGTGCGCGCCCAGACGGCATTTGACCGGCCGGGCGGCGACTATTTCAGCACACCGGTCACCTCAGGCGATCCCGAGGATTGCGCGCTGCTCTGCGAGCGTGATCGCCGCTGCCGCTCCTGGAGCTTCAACTATCCCGACGTCGAAGGCGGCTCGGCGGTGTGCTGGCTCAAGAACACCGTGCCGACGCGCGTTCCGGGCAATTGCTGCATCTCCGGTGTGCGCGGCGCCGGCGTGATCGAGCCGCGCATCGAGGGCGTGGAGACGTCGATCGACCGTCCCGGCGGCGATCTGCGCAATTTCGAGCTCAAGGTTGGCGAAGGCGAGGAGGCCTGCAAGGCGGCCTGCACCGCCGACAACAAATGCCGCGCCTTCACCTATGCCCGCCCCGGCTACACCGGGCGCGAGGCGCGCTGCTTCCTGAAAAAGGAAATCAAGCCGCCGCGCCGCAAGGCGGGATTCACGTCGGGCGTGGTAAGATAGGCAAGGCGCCGTGGGTGGGCAAAGCGAAGCGTGCCCCCCATCTTTCCGCGATCGCGACGAGAAGTCGTGGGCACGCTTCGCTTTGCCCACCCCATGAGATATCACTCCGCGGCGACCACCGTGATCTCCGGCCACAGCGCCCTCCACCGCGCCACCTTGGCGGCGTAATTCGCCGCGGAGAAATTCAGCGCCCGATTGGGCCGTGCGATCAGCCCTGCAATGTCGTCGAAGCCGTGCGGTGCGTAGATCTCATGGCCGTTGTCCGTGCGTCTGATGCCGACTTGCGTGTTTTGCGTCAGGAAGCGGTCGATGCCCTCGGTCGAGCAGGTCAGGGGCGGATAGGGCAGGCCGTGCTTGGCCGGATACCACAAATGCACGCGCGCCTGGTTGCGGATCTCGATCCTGGCGCCGAGATGCCCGAGCCGCGCATGCACGTCCCGGATCACCGCGTCCTCCGCTTCCCATGAGGTATCAGGGTCGAAATAGAAGACGTCATAGTCGGAGATGCCGTGGTCGATCGCGCGTTTCGTGAGCACGTTCCACACGGTTTGTGCCAGGCACCCCGCGACCAGCCATGCATCCGGCAGCGCGAGGCGATGGAGTTCGTCGACGATCGCGGCATTGACCGGATTTGCCAGCGCCAGCGCGAGAAAACGCGCCTCGTCCATCGCGCCGCTCATGCGCCCTCGCGCCCATCATATTGGGCACGCGCCGCCTTCGAGGCCAGTGCGCCCCAGCGCCGCCGCAGGAGCGGCTCGACGATGGCGCGCTTCGCCTTCGACAGGCGGATCAGCACGACCGGATAGTCGGCGTAGTGATCGGTGAAATAGAAGATCTTCGGCTGCCTCTCGACCAGCATGGCGCGCTCGTCGATCGGGACATCCGGCATCACCAGGCTGTCGCCGCCCTCCTTCAGGCGCGCCAGCAGCTTCTTGCGCACTTTCAGGGCCGGCGTGGTATAGGAAGTGCCGTCCTCGACCTCCGGCCACGTCAGCGCAAATTTTCTGACGTCGTCGAAGGTCATGAGATCGGCTCAGTGCACGGCGGTGAAGAACCGCGCGAGCCGGAAGCCGGAGAGCCAGGTCCACACCGGCTGGCCGCGCATGCCGAGATCCCAGGAGCCGAGCACGGCATCGGCGCGTCCGACCAGATTGTCGATCGGCAACAGGCCGACGCCGCCGGAGCGCAGCGGCACGCGGCTGTCTGCGGAATTGTCTCTGTTGTCGCCGAGCACGAAGAGGTGGCCGGGCGGCACCTTCACCTCGGGCGTGTTGTCGAGCGGGCCGTTGTCGCGCATCTTGAAGATCAGATGCGAGACGCCGTTCGGCAGCGTCTCGACATAGCGATAGGCCGGCTCGCTGCCGCCATTGTCGTCCTCGGCAGCTCCAACGCCATCAGGCTTCAGCTCGGCGGGACGGTCGTTGATGAAGAGCTGGCCCTGCCGCATCTGGATGCGATCGCCGGGCAGACCCACGACGCGCTTGACCCAGGCCTGCGAGCGGTCGCCGGGCCAGCGGAACACCACGACGTCGCCCTGCTTCGGCGTCTCCGCGAACACGCGGCCGGTCTCGGGCAAGTTGATCTGGATCGGCAGCGACGAGGTGCCGTAGCCATAGGGGAATTTCGAGGCGAGCAGCGCATCGCCGATCAGCAGCGTCGGCTCCATCGAGCCCGACGGCACGTAGAACGGCTCGGCGAGCGCGCCCTTGGCGATGAATACGGCGGCGACGATGCCGGCGAGCTGCATCAGCTGCCCGCCCCATCCGCTGCTCTTCCGCTTGGGAGCGGCAGTTACCTTGTCAACGCTCATGCGCCTGTTCCACCTACCGTAATGCGTTCCATCAGAAGCGAGGGCTGGCCGACGCCGACCGGTACGCCCTGACCGTTCTTGCCGCAGGTGCCGACGCCGGTATCGAGCGCGAGATCGTTGCCGATCATGCGGATGCGATGCAGGTCGGTCGGCCCGTTGCCGATCAGCATGGCGCCCTTCAGGGGCGCGCCCAATTTGCCGTTCTCGATCTTGTAAGCCTCGGTGCACTGGAACACGTATTTGCCCGAGGTGATGTCGACCTGGCCGCCGCCGAAATTCGCGGCGAACACGCCGTTCTTCACGGAAGCTAGGATCTCGGCCGGATCGCGGTCGCCCGCCAGCATGTAGGTGTTTGTCATGCGCGGCATCGGCACATGGGCATAGCCCTGGCGACGGCCGTTGCCGGTCGGCTTCATGTTCATCAAACGCGCGTTCTGTCGGTCCTGCATGTAGCCGACCAGGATGCCGTCTTCGATCAGCACGGTGCGATTGGTCGGCGTGCCCTCGTCGTCGATCGACAGCGAACCGCGGCGCGAGGCAATGGTGCCGTCGTCGACAACGGTGACACCCTTGGCCGCGACCTGCTGGCCCATCAGGCCCGCGAACGCCGACGTCTTCTTGCGGTTGAAATCGCCTTCGAGGCCGTGGCCGACCGCTTCATGCAGCATCACGCCGGGCCAGCCGGCCCCGAGGACGACGTCCATCTCGCCGGCGGGGGCGGGGATCGACTCTAGATTGACCAGCGCCTCGCGCAGCGCGCCGTCGGCGGCCTCGTGCCAGGACTGGGTCTCGATAAATTCGGCATAGCCGGCGCGGCCGCCATAGCCCTTGCTGCCACTCTCCTGGCGGTCGCCCTGGCCGGCGACGACGGAGATGTTGACGCGCACCAGCGGGCGGATGTCGCGATAGTTCTCGCCGTCGGGCCGCAGGATCTCGACGACCTGCCAGGTCGCACCCAGGCTGACGCTGACCTGTCGCACCCGCGGATCCTTGTCGCGCAGGTAAGCGTCGATCTCGGCCAGCAGCTTGACCTTGGTCTCGAAGCCCGGCGCATCGAGCGGATTGTCGTCGCCATAGAGCCGCACGTTGGTGCGCGGAGGCGGTGCGGCAAAATTGCCTGAATAGCCGCCGCGCACGGCCCCGACTGCGTCGGCGGCGCGAATCAGCGCCGGCAGCGACACGTCGGAGGAATGCGCGTAACCCACCGCGTCGTCCTTGACGGCGCGCAGGCCAAAACCCTGCGAGGTGTCGTAGGTCGCCTGCTTCAGCCGCCCATTGTCGAACATCAGCGCTTCGGTCTGGCTGTATTCCAGGAACAATTCGCCGTCGTCGGCGCCGGCAAGCCCGCGCGCGACCTCGCTGCGAACCTGGTCGCGGTCGAGATTGGCGCGGTCGAGCAGGGAGGTCGTGGCAGGGTTGGTCATGCGTCCGTCCATTATCGGGGGATGTTGGGCAAGATAATGGTTTCCCGCGCGTTCCGCGAGGCCTGGGCTGTCACATTACGGAAACGATAGGTACGGCCTGCCCTTAAGCCGGCTTTCAGGATTCCGGGCTATCGAGGACGAATCCTGGGGCGGAGCGCCGGCAAGAGCATGTGGAATTCGCTGCTTGTGTTCTGGGATCAGTATCACGGCCTGATCATCGGCTTTGGCGCGCTGGGGCTGGTCCTGCTTTTCAATCAGTTCGTCTACCGCCGCTATTGGACCTCCTATCCCACCCGCGAGGCCTATGTCGCAGCTCACCCGGGCTGCGACACGGTGGACGGCATCCTCTGCGCGACATGTCGGCGAAAGGCACTGGCCGGGCCGGTGGCCGGGAGAGGCCGCATCTACCGCTGCGGCTGGTGCGACACGGAGCTTTATCGCATCGACCAGGGGTGAGGGCGTCTACGGTAGCTTGTCATAGCCCTCGCCGAGCCCGTTCAGGCTGAGCGGGAAGCCGATGCCTTCTTCCGGCGTCTCGAAGATGATGAAGGTTGCGGTCTTGGCCGAGCGGAGCTGGCCCAGCAGCTTGTCGTCCATGACCACCTCGGCGACGCAGCCATTGGGCAGGCAGCGGACGAAGCCGGCGCGGCCGACGTCCTGGTTGTCGAGCTTGAGGCCGAGGCCGGACGGCAAAAGGACGCCGAGCGGGGCGACCACCCGCATCAAGCGGCCCTTCTGGTCGGCGGTCTTGAGCACGATCACGGTCAGGCCTGCGTTGGAGCGGTCCTCGGCCACTACGCTCTGGATCAGGGCGCATTGCTCGGTCTGGGCGCCCGGCGGGGTGTCGCAGCGGATCTGCCAGTCGCCATGGACGGAGCGCACCGCGCCCTGCGCATGGGCAAACCCCGGCAGCGCCAGCAGGACGAAGGCAGCCAGCAGGGCGGCCAGCACCGTGAGGCCGTTAGCCTGCGTTGCGGTCCGCCTTGCCATGCATTTCGAAAGCCCCATCGGGTCGGTCCCTCTGCTCGCCTTGGTCGCGCGCCTGGCGGACTGATACGCGAATGACGGCGTCTTGAAGGCGATTCGCAAGCAAATCCGCGCCGCCCACACCGCCATCGCCCGCACGAATCAGGTTCCTGCGCGGCTGCTCGCCAGTGCCTACCGCCGGCAATGCTGCTGTCAAGCCGCGGCGTCCCGGGAAATGGTACTTTTGTCTGATCTTGCTAGGAAATATCTTGCGGGTGGCGCTTGGCAGAGGGGGCTCAAGACTGCATTGCGATAGATCGAGAATTATGGTTTGAGAGGCTTGATTTCGGCGTTCTAGCGATCTGGCCCCAATTCCTCTTAGAGGTATTCTTGCGCGGCGGTTTGTCAGACGGGCGGATCGAATAAGCGTTTCCCGGAAATAGGGGAATGCACTTGGGGTTTCGTAAGGGGAGCGCGACGGCATGAGGATGTCGATGGGCCGGGTCGGCCGGCACTTGCTGGGATTGGCCGTGGCGGGTCTGACACTGGCGACGGGCGGTGCCGCATATGCCGAACTCGGGCAGCCGGCGCCGTGGGAGTGGACGCTTCAGCAATCCGCTTCCCCGGTGATGGACAACATTGTCTGGTTCCACAACTTCCTGTTCGTGCTGATCACACTGATTACGCTGTTCGTCCTGGCGTTGCTGGTGATCGTGGTCATGAAGTTCAACGCGAGGGCCAATCCGGTGCCGTCGCGGACCACCCACAACACACTGATCGAGGTGGCGTGGACGCTGGTTCCAGTGCTGATCCTGGTTGGTATCTCGGTGCCGTCGTTCCGCCTGCTGTTCCTGGAGCTCGACGTGCCGAAGGCGGACCTGACCATCAAGGCCACAGGCAAGCAGTGGTATTGGTCGTATGCTTACCCCGACAACGGCAAGTTCGAGTTCGACTCGCTGATGGCGCAGGACAAGCAGCCGCGGCTGCTGGGGGTCGACAACGAGATGGTCGTGCCGGTGAACAAGGTGGTTCGTGTCCAGGTCACCGGCGCAGACGTGATCCATGCCTTCGCGCTGCCGGCTTTCGGGGTCAAGATCGACGCCATTCCGGGGCGGCTCAACGAGACCTGGTTCAAAGCGACCAAGACCGGCATGTTCTATGGCCAGTGCTCGGAGCTCTGCGGCAAGGACCACGCCTTCATGCCGATCGCGATCCGCGTCGTGGAGGACCAGGAATTCGCCTCCTGGGTCGAGACCGCGAAGAAGAAATATGCGAGCGGCGGCACCAACGCTTTCGCATCCGCTGCCGGCCCGACGCAGTAAGCGCCGGGCGAAGGCTCAAGGGACTGAAAGCGACATAAAGGGCGGGACCTCCAAAGGTCCGAACGGGACGCAAGGCAGGATTTGAAAATGGCAACGAGCGCAGCGGCACACGGCGATCACGCGCAAGCCCACGGACATGACGAACACGCCCATCCGACCGGATGGCGGCGCTACGTCTATTCGACCAACCACAAGGACATCGGCACGATGTACCTGATCTTCGCGGTCATCGCCGGCATCATCGGTGCCGCGATGTCGATCGCGATCCGTGCCGAGCTGATGTATCCGGGCGTGCAGATCTTCCATGAGACGCACACCTACAACGTCTTCGTGACCTCCCACGGCCTGATCATGATCTTCTTCATGGTGATGCCCGCGATGATCGGCGGCTTCGGCAACTGGTTCGTGCCGCTGATGATCGGCGCGCCTGATATGGCGTTCCCGCGCATGAACAATGTCTCGTTCTGGCTGCTGCCGGCCTCTTTTGCGCTGCTCCTTCTGTCGACCTTCGTCGAGGGCGAGCCGGGCGCCAACGGCGTCGGCGCCGGATGGACCATGTACGCGCCGTTGTCGACCTCGGGTCACCCGGGCCCCGCCGTCGACTTCGCGATCCTGTCCCTGCATCTGGCCGGCGCCTCGTCGATCCTCGGCGCCATCAACTTCATCACGACGATCTTCAACATGCGCGCGCCGGGCATGACCCTGCACAAGATGCCGCTGTTCGTGTGGTCGATCCTGGTGACGGTGTTCCTGCTGCTGCTGTCGCTGCCGGTGCTCGCCGGTGCGATCACCATGCTGCTCACCGACCGCAATTTCGGCACGACGTTCTTCGCGCCCGACGGCGGCGGCGATCCCGTGCTGTTCCAGCATCTGTTCTGGTTCTTCGGTCACCCCGAGGTGTACATCCTGATCCTGCCCGGCTTCGGCATGGTCAGCCAGATCGTCTCCACCTTCTCGCGCAAGCCCGTGTTCGGCTATCTCGGCATGGCCTATGCCATGGTGGCGATCGGCGGCATCGGCTTCGTGGTGTGGGCGCACCACATGTACACGGTCGGCATGTCCTCGGCGACGCAGGCCTATTTCGTCGCGGCGACGATGGTGATCGCAGTTCCGACCGGCGTGAAGATCTTCTCCTGGATCGCCACGATGTGGGGCGGCTCGATCGAGTTCCGCGCGCCGATGATCTGGGCGGTGGGCTTCATATTCCTGTTCACGGTCGGCGGCGTCACCGGCGTCGTGCTCGCGAACGCTGGCGTCGACCGCGTGCTGCAGGAGACCTACTACGTCGTCGCACACTTCCACTACGTGCTGTCGCTCGGGGCGGTGTTCGCGATCTTCGCCGGCTGGTACTACTGGTTCCCGAAGATGACGGGCTACATGTACAATGAGACGCTGGCTAAGGCGCACTTCTGGGTCACCTTTATCGGCGTCAACCTGGTGTTTTTCCCGCAGCACTTCCTCGGCCTGTCGGGCATGCCGCGCCGTTATGTCGACTATCCGGATGCCTTCGCGGGCTGGAACCTGGTCTCCTCGCTCGGCTCCTACATCTCCGGCTTCGGCGTCCTGATCTTCCTCTACTGCGTGATCGACGCTTTCGCCCGCAAGGTGCCGGCGGGCGACAATCCGTGGGGTGCCGGCGCGACCACGCTGGAGTGGACGCTGCCTTCGCCGCCGCCCTTCCACCAGTTCGAAGTACTGCCCCGCGTGCAGTAAGCGATTCTTCGGCGGCGCCCGTCACGGGCGCCGCCGCTCTATAACGAAGTGAGTTAGATTAGTGTCCGTGCTCGACCAGACCGCCATCGACGTCAATCCCCGCATCTCCGAAGCGGAGGTTGGCGATTACGTCGCGCTGCTCAAGCCGCGCGTGATGTCGCTGGTGATCTTCACCGCGCTGGTCGGCATGGCAATGGCGCCCGGGCATTTCCATTGGGTGCTGGCGATCACCTCGCTGCTCTGCATCGCGGTCGGCGCCGGCGCCTCCGGCGCGCTCAACATGGCGCTCGAAGGCGACATCGACGCGAAAATGTCGCGCACGGCGAACCGGCCGATCCCGCGCGGCCGCATCACCCGCCCCGAGGCGATGGCGTTCGGCATGACGCTCGCCTTCTTCTCGGTGATGACCCTCGGCATCCTCGTCAACTGGATCGCGGGTGCGCTGCTCGCCTTCACCATCTTCTTCTACGTCGTGATCTACACGATCGGCCTGAAGCGCTGGACCGCGCAGAACATCGTGATCGGCGGCGCCGCCGGCGCGCTGCCGCCGGTGGTGGCCTGGGCCGCGGTGACAGGCACGGTCGACGTCGAGCCGCTGCTGCTGTTCGCTATCATCTTCTTCTGGACCCCGCCGCACTTCTGGGCGCTGGCGCTGTTCCGCTCCGACGACTACGCGCGCGCCGGCATCCCGATGCTGCCCAACGTCGCCGGTCCCGACGCGACGCGGCTCCAGATCCTGCTCTACACCATCGTGCTGATCGCGGTCGCCGCCGCGCCCTGGGCGCTCGGGTATTTCGACGCCGTCTACGGCATCATCTCGCTGATCCTCGGTGCCGGCATGCTGGTGCTGGCGATCAACGTCTATCTACGCCGCGAGCGCAGCCAGTCGCTGCGCGCGACGCGTAAACTGTTTGCTTTCTCGATCCTATATCTGTTCGCGCTGTTCGCGACCCTGCTGGCCGAGGTCGTGTGCCGGGCGCTTGCTCCGATGGTTGGGGGCGCATGAGGCGGGAATGGCTGACAAACCCGAGCCAGATGGAATCGTCCTCACCGAGGCGCAGAAGAAGAGCCGTCGCCAGCGCTCGATTGCCATTGCCTTGGCGCTCGGCGTGCTCGTGGTGCTGTTCTTCGCGGTTACCATGGTCAAGGGACCGGCAGTGCTAGTCCGGCCGATGTAGCAAAGATGGATCACGAGCCGACCATATCGCAGGACGTCAGCGCCAAGCGGGCCAATCGTGGGCCGGCCAAGCGCCGCGGGCTGGGTCGCGATGTGCTGGTCGCCTCGATCTGCGGCGGCGTGGTCGCGCTGATGGTCGGCGCCTCCTATGCGGCGGTGCCGTTCTACAACTGGTTCTGCCGCGCCACCGGCTTCAACGGCACGACCCAGGTTGCGACCTCCGCGCCGGCCGCCGGCCCGATCGCGCGAAAGATTTCGGTGCGCTTCGATTCCAACGTCGCGCCGGGTCTGCCCTGGAAGTTCGAGCCGGAGCAGAACGAGATCGAGGTCAATATCGGCCAGGTCGTCACGGTTTTTTACACCGTGACCAACCAGGCCGCGCGCACCACTTCGGGCCAGGCCGCCTACAATGTCGCGCCGCTGACGGTCGGGTCCTACTTCCAGAAGATCAACTGCTTCTGCTTTACCGAGCAGACCATGGCGCCCGGCGAGAAGCGCGAGATGCCGGTGGTGTTCTATGTCGATCCGTCGATTGCCGACGATCACGAGAACGACGGGCTGAGCACGATCACGCTGTCCTACACGTTCTATGCCGTGAAGGATCCGGTGGTGAAGCCGCTCGCATCCGGCGAGGACGATAAACGCAAGGGAAAGCTCTGATCACCGGGCTCGCGCCGCGGGGATTGGACACAAGGGGATAAGTGCCGCACAGGCACGGGATTGAGGAGAGAGACCGCAAATGGCTACCGCGCAAGGCAAGCATCACGACTACCACCTGGTCGATCCCTCTCCCTGGCCGGCCGTCGGCTCCGTCTCGGCCTTCATCATGGCGGTCGGTGCGATCGCCTGGATGCACCATATGTTCTCGGCCGCGCCGATCGTGTTCGGCGTCGGCACCGTCGGCGTGCTCTACACCATGGCGAGCTGGTGGGGCGACGTGATCAAGGAAGCCCAGTACAAGGGCGATCACACCCGCGTCGTGCAGCTCCATCACCGCTACGGCATGATCCTGTTCATCGCCTCCGAGGTGATGTTCTTCGTCGCTTGGTTCTGGGCCTATTTCAACGCGGCGCTGTTCCCGGCCGACGCCGTCCACGCCACCCGCGACGCGGTGTTCGGCTGCGGTCTCGGCACCCAGGCTGGCGCCTGCTCGGTCCCCGGCACCTGGCCGCCCCACGGCATCGAGACCTTCGACCCCTGGCATCTGCCGCTGCTCAACACGCTGATCCTGCTCACGTCGGGCACCACGGTGACCTGGGCGCACCACGCGCTGCTCGAGAACGATCGCCAGGGCCTGAAATACGGCCTGATTCTCACCGTCTTGCTCGGCGCGCTCTTCACCTGCGTGCAGGCCTATGAGTACAGCCATGCGGCGTTCTCGTTCGCCGGCAACGTCTATGGTGCCACCTTCTTCATGGCGACGGGCTTCCACGGCTTTCACGTCCTGGTCGGCACCATCTTCCTGATCGTGTGCCTGGCGCGCGCCTATGCCGGCCACTTCACGCCGAAGCAGCATCTCGGCTTCGAGTTCGCCGCGTGGTACTGGCATTTCGTCGACGTGGTCTGGCTGTTCCTGTTCCTCTGCATCTATGTGTGGGGACACGGCGCCGAGACTATGGCCCATGGCGCGCACTAAGTCCTGACGGATCGACCAGAAAGGGCGGCCGCAGGGCCGCCCTTTCGCTTTTCGGCCGCCGCGAGCATCGGCGGAGATTGTGATAGAGTCCGCCGCATGAACGACACTGCCGGCCCATCGGAGCCCGAGACCACCGTCCTGCAAACCGCGCTGCGGGGGCTGGCGTGCAAATGCCCGCGCTGCGGCCAGGGCAAGCTCTTTGCGGGTTTCCTGACGCTCGCGCCGTCCTGCGATCGCTGCGGCCTCGACTATGCATTCATCGATTCCGGCGACGGTCCGGCGATCTTCATCATCATGCTGGCCGGCGCGATCGTGGTCGGCTGCGCGCTCATCGTCGAGGTCAAGTATCAGCCGCCGTTCTGGCTGCATGCGGTGCTCTGGCTGCCGCTGATCCTCGCCACCACGCTATTGCCGCTGCGCTCGATGAAGTCGCTGCTGATCGCGCTGCAGTACCATCACAAGGCGGCGCCGGGCCGGCTGATCGACCGCACGAAATGAACGACACCGCGCGCAAGCCCCGCGTGGCCGGCTTCGCGCTGTTCACGTTCTTTCTCACTGCCGTCTTTGTCGCGCTCGGCCTCTGGCAAGTGCAGCGTCGCAGCGCCAAGCACGAACTGGTCGCAGCGCTCACCGAACGCCTGGCCGCAACACCGGTGGCGCTGCCGCCGCCGACGCAATGGAGTTCGCTCAATCCCGCGCACGATGAATTCCGCCGCGTCAGCTTCACTGCGACCTACGCTGCCCTGCCCGATGCCATGGTCTATTCCGCCGGCTCCGCCGTGCGCAAGGATGCATCCGGTCCCGGCACCTGGGCCTTCCTGCCGGCGCGGCTGCCGAGCGGCGAGATGGTCGTGATCGATGCGGGCTTCGTCGAGAACACGATGCAGGATCGCAGCGTCGAGGATCGCGCGGTGAAGAAGCTCGTCACCGGCACGCCGATCGTGCTCACGGGCTATCTTCGCTTTCCCGAGGCTCCGGGCTGGCTGACGCCGGCGGATAACCGGGACAAGCGGCTCTGGTTCGTGCGCGATCATCTGGCGATCGCAAACGCGCTTCATTGGGGTACCGTTGCGCCGTTCTACATCGATCTCGAGCAGCCGGCGCCCGAGAATGGCATTCCGCGTCCGGGCCCGCTCGACGTGCATCTGAAGGACGATCATCTGCAATACGCCATCACCTGGTTTGCGCTCGCGGGCGCGGTGCTGATTGCGTTCGGCGTCTGGATCAGAGGCCGGCGGCAGACGTGAGCCATGCGTATGTTCCCGGAAGGAACCGGGATAGTCCGGGGTTTATTATTCAGCACATATTCACGAGTGTGGTCCTAAGCCGCACACAGGTTTTCGCGGCAAACAGGATGTTGGCGTGAACGACATTGATCAGATGGGAATTGTCGTCGACTGGGTCGACGCCTGCCGCAAGGGTGACCTTGCGAGCCTGCTCGACCTCTACGCCGACGACGCTCAGCTTGAATGCACCTGCAACGGCACGCAGCACTATCGTGGCCGAAGCGAGCTCGAAGCCTATTGGCGACCGCGGCTCAGCACGTTCTCGTCGGTTGGATTCGGTCTCGAAGAAATCAATCCCGTGCCGCACGGCATCGATCTTGAATATTCCGTCGCGGGTTCGCTGCGCGTTCACGCCTCGTTTCGCTTCAGTGCGGAAGGCAAGATTTACAGCACGCTGTGCACGCCATCGCGGCAGAACTCCCACGACGGCTGCGCGTGCTAAGGCATGATCCGGAAAAGTGCCCAGCGGTTTTCCGAAAAGATCATGCCCAAACGACAACCTAAAGCGCGATGACGATTCATCCAAATCTCATTGCGCTTTAGCTGCGCGGCGGCTCGTCTCGCGCCGCTTCCACCGGCAGACGACAGCGCACATAGGTTCGCTCGTCGGCGCGCAGCAGTGAGAGCGAACCGCTGAGCGCACGCACGCGCTCATGCATTCCGGTCAGGCCGCGGCCGAACACGTTTCCTTCGGGAAAGCCGCCGCCGTCGTCGGAGATCTCGATCGCGAGCATCTCGCCGGCAATGGTCGCCTCGACATGGGCATGGCTGGCTGCGGCGTGGCGCAGCACGTTGGTCAGCCCCTCCTGGATCAGGCGATAGACGGTCTGGGCCAGCGGTCCGTCGATGGCGTTGAGGTCAGGATCGAGCGTGGCCGTCACGCTGATATGCGGCGCTTGCCTGCGAAAGTTCTGGAGCAGCGTCTGGACGCTGGTCGCGAGCCCCAGTTGCTCGATGTAGAGCGGCCGCAGCCGCTCGAGGATACGGCGATTGGTCTGCTGCAGCGCCTCGACTGACCGCATCACCTCCTGCGCCAATCTGCCGAGATCTCCCGCAGATGGTGCGGCTTCGACCAACGCGATTGTGCCGGCGCGGATGCCGAACAGCAGCGGGCCGAGCTCGTCATGCAACTCGCGGGCGAGGTCGCGCCGCTCGTCCTCCTGGAGCGACACCAGGCGATGCAGCAGGTCGCGATTGTCCTGGCTCAGCTGCGCGAGCGTTGTTGCCAGCGCATTGGCCTCCTCGCAGCTTTGGCGGATTTCCGGCGGCCCCGCCACCGGAATCGGCGTCGCGTAATCGCCGCGTCGTATCCGCGTGAGGCCGGCGCCGAGATCTTGCAGGGGACGCAAGGCCGAGCCCGCGAAGAGATAGGCGATCGTCCCGGTCAGCACCATCAGCACGGCGACCAGACTCGTCAGCGCCAGAAAGCCGATCCATTTCTCGAACAGGTCGGCCGAAAGGTCGGGCATGAAGACGATATCGCCGACACGTCTGCCGTCGATGATGACAGGTGAGGCCGCGTCCATGTCCGGAATGACGATGAGGTCGACGAACCATTGCGGCACGCCATGCAGATCGCGCAGACCGTCCTTCACGGAGGGCGCGGGACCCGCTTGCAAGGGGCGGAATTGGATATCAGAGGAGGGATCCAGCGAATGGACGAACGCGTCGAGAATCTTCCGCGGATTATCCGAGGCGCCGAGGGCGTCGTTGAGCGCGACGGCGACAGTCCGGGTCGAGCGGCGACCCGGCTCGCTCTCGTCGGCCAGCTGGCCGGTCGCAAAGGTCTGAAGCAGCACGCCGCCCATGGCCAGCGCGGCAAGAAAGCTCAAGCCGAGCGGAAGAAACAATTGTGTCCTGAACGAGAGCCGTTGCCACATTAGGTCGATTCTAACGCGCATTGGCGTGATTTGCTCTTTCCATTTATTCCCGCCGGTCTATGAGTTGGAGAAATAAGAGAGCGCGCGATGCAAGATACCGCCAAGCCGTCGACCAAAGTTCTGATCGTCGACGACCATCCCGTGGTGCTGTCCGGTTGCCGGACGCTGTTCGCGTCCGACCATTCGATCCGCATCGACGAGGCAACCGACGCCAAATCCGGGCATCGCGCCTATGTCAGCAAGCGGCCTGACGTCACGGTCATCGACATCAGCCTGCCCGACGTGTCCGGCTTCGAGCTGATGCGGCGGATCCGCAAGGACGATCCCGACGCCAAGATCATCATGTTCAGCATGAACGACGATCCGGCCTTCGTGGTGCGGGCGGTCGAGCTCGGTGCGCAGGGCTATGTGTCCAAAGGCGACGATCCCAGGATCCTGCTGAAAGCGGTGCGCAAGGTGGTCGCAGGCGACAACTACATCTCGCCCCAGCTCGCCGAGGCCGTGACGTTCTCCGGCGCCGCGATCAAGGCCAATCCGGCCTCGCAGATGACGCCGCGGGAGCTCGAGATTCTCCGTCTGCTCGGGCGCGGCGACAAGATCGTCGAGGTCGCTGAGGCACTCGGCATCTCCTACAAGACCGTCGCCAACACCACGTCACTGCTCAAGCAGAAGCTGGGTGCCAAAAACCATTCCGACCTGATCCGGATCGCGGTGGAAATCGGGATGGGCTGACGCTCGTATTGACGTCCCGGCACGATGGCCAAGGCACTGGCGGCCTGAGGTACTGACGGCCTGCCTGAGAGCACCGAACCGGCTGCTCCAATTTGCAGCCGGTTCGGCGGGGGCGGATCGGTATCGGCGCCAGCCGGGCAATGCATGGACACCGCCGACACTATCCGCGGACACAATGGGCAGGGTCGGCATTCGTTCCGGATTCGCCGGAAATTTCGGGATAAAGTGGCAATGGTGTTGACGAGGCCGCTCCTGCTTTCGTCAGCAAGCGTCGAGATACGCCGGGAAAAATAGGAACATCTTCCCGCACACGGCATTTTCTCCCTTGACGATTTCGTGACGGGCGCCGAAAGCTTGAATCGTCAGTTTTGGCGGGCCTGCGACCCGCGTGAGGCAAACTGGTCTGCACATATCAACGACAGACCTTCCAAGAGAGGGCTGCGGCATCGCCGCAGCCCTTTTCGTTGCAGCAGCCTCGGAGGGAAGCGGTTTCCCGATGCGGCAAAACACTTTATGGTGGCCCGACGCCTCTGGCTGTAAACAGTATTTCCATGAAATCAAAGGCTTGCAGATCGAGCCCAAGCTCGGCTGGCCTTTGGAGGGCAGTTTGACTCGTTATATCTCGACCCGGGGCGAGGCCCCCGAACTCGGCTTCTGCGATGTGATGCTGACCGGGCTTGCCCGCGACGGCGGCCTGTATGTGCCGGCTATCTGGCCGCAGCTTTCGACTGAAGCCATCGCCGGCTTCTTCGGCCGCCCCTATTGGGAGGTCGCGGTCGACGTGATCCGCCCCTTCGCCGGCGGCGAGATTTCCGACGCCGAGCTCGGCCGCATGGCGAATGAGGCCTACGCCACCTTCCGCCATCCGGCTGTGGTGCCGCTGCGCCAGATGGCGCCGCATCAGTTCGTGCTGGAGCTGTTTCACGGTCCGACGCTCGCCTTCAAGGACGTCGCGATGCAGCTGATCTCACGGCTGATGGACCACGTGCTCGCCAAGCGCGGCCAGCGCACCACCATCGTGGTCGCGACATCAGGCGACACCGGCGGCGCCGCGGTCGAAGCTTTCGCGGGGCTCGAGAACGTCGACCTCATCGTGCTGTTTCCGCACGGCCGCATCTCCGAAGTGCAGCAGCGGATGATGACGACGACGGGCGGTGCCAACGTCCATGCGCTCGCCATCGAGGGCACTTTCGACGACTGCCAGGCGCTCGTGAAGGGGATGTTCAACCATCACCGCTTCCGCGATGCCACGTCTCTGTCCGGCGTCAATTCCATCAACTGGGCGCGCATCGTCGCCCAGGTGGTCTACTACTTCACCTCGGCCGTTGCCGTCGGGGCGCCGGCGCGCGCGGTGGACTTCATCGTGCCGACCGGCAATTTCGGCGACATTTTTGCCGGCTATGTCGCCAAGCGCATGGGCCTGCCCGTGCGCACCCTCTGCATTGCCGCCAACGTCAACGACATCCTGGCGCGTACGCTGAAGACCGGGATCTACGAAGTGCGCGAGGTGCACGCGACCGCCTCGCCGTCGATGGATATCCAGATCTCCTCGAATTTCGAGCGGCTGCTGTTCGAGGCCGGCCGGCGCGATGCGGCCGGCGTCCGCCGCCTGATGGATTCGCTGAAGCAGTCGGGGCGCTTCGTGCTGCCCGATGCGATGCTGGCCGCGATCCGCAACGAGTTCGACGCCGGCCGCGCCGACGAGACCGAGACCGCGGCTGCGATCCGCGCCGCCTGGCGCGAGGCGGGCGAGCTGGTCGATCCGCACACCGCGGTGGCGCTTGCCGTTGCTGACCGCGACACCACCGACACCACGGTGCCCAGCATCGTGCTCTCCACGGCCCATCCGGCCAAATTCCCCGACGCGGTCGAGGCGGCCTGCGGCCAGCGGCCGCAACTGCCGGTCTGGCTCGATGGCCTCATGACCAAATCCGAACACATGAAGGTGATGAAGAACGACCAGAGCGAGGTCGAGCGGTTCGTGCTGTCGGTCAGCCGCGCCGCAAAACAAGGAGTTGCCGGATGAGCGTCGAGATTTCCAAGCTTGCGTCCGGCCTGACCGTCGTCACCGATGAGATGCCCCATCTTGAAACTGCGGCACTCGGCGTCTGGGCCGGCGTCGGCGGCCGCGACGAGAAGCCGAACGAGCACGGCATCTCGCATCTGCTGGAACACATGGCATTCAAGGGCACGACGAAGCGCTCCTCGCGCGAGATCGTGGAGGAGATCGAGGCGGTCGGCGGCGACCTCAATGCCGGCACCTCGACCGAGACCACATCCTATTACGCGCGGGTGCTGAAGGCCGACGTGCCGCTCGCGCTCGACGTGCTCGCCGACATCCTTGCCAATCCCGCTTTCGAGCCTGACGAGCTGGAGCGAGAGAAGAACGTCATCGTGCAGGAGATCGGCGCAGCGCAGGATACGCCCGACGACGTCGTGTTCGAGCACCTCAACGAGCTCTGCTATCCCGACCAGCCGATGGGCCGCTCGCTGCTCGGCACCGCGAAGACGCTGCGCAGCTTCAACCGCGACATGCTGCGCGGCTATCTTTCGACGCACTACCGCGGCCCCGACATGGTGGTGGCGGCGGCCGGCGCGGTTGACCACGCGCAAGTGGTCGCCGAGGCCGAGCAGCGCTTCGCGAGCTTCGAGGCGACGCCGGGTCCGAAGCCGCAGACGGCCGTGTTCGGCAAGGGCGGGGCCAAGGTGGTGCACCGCGAGCTCGAGCAGGCGCATCTGACGCTGGCGCTGGAAGGCGTGCCGCAGACCGATCTGTCGCTGTTCTCGCTGCAGGTCTTCACCAACATCCTCGGCGGCGGAATGTCGTCGCGGCTGTTCCAGGAGGTGCGTGAGAAGCGCGGCCTCTGCTATTCGATCTACACCTTCCACGCGCCCTATACCGACACCGGCTTCTTCGGCCTTTACACTGGCACCGATCCCGCCGATGCGCCGGAGATGATGGAGGTCGTGGTCGACATCATGAATGATTCAGTCGAGACCCTGACCGAGGCCGAGATCGCGCGCGCCAAGGCGCAGATGAAGGCGGGCCTGCTGATGGCGCTGGAAAGCTGCTCGTCACGTGCCGAGCAGCTCGCCCGGCACGTGCTGGCCTATGGCCGGCCGCAGACGGTGCAGGAACTGGTGGCCCGGATCGACGCCGTCAGCGTCGAATCGACCCGGGATGCCGCGCGTGCGCTGCTTTCGCGGAGCCGCCCTGCGGTTGTCGCATTGGGCAGTGGCAGGGGTCTGGACACGGCGGTGTCTTTTGCGGAAGGATTGACCCGGGCGCGCGCCAAGGCGCGGCTGCATTAGGAGCCGCGCCAAGTCGTCCCCCCCCCCGGGAAGCATCACCATGGCTCTGTTTCGCCTGCCATCCAGTGGACCTGCCGCCCTCGCGCCGCGCGGCAACGGGCTGTTGCTGCGCGCTCCGCAGATGTCGGACTTCCTGCAATGGGCGCATTTGCGCGAGAGCAGCCGCGACTACCTGACGCCCTGGGAGCCGATCTGGCCGTCGGACGACCTCACACGGTCGGGCTTCCGCCGCCGCCTGCGGCGCTATTCCGAGGATATCGCCGCGGACCGCTCCTATCCCTTTCTGATCTTCCGCGAGCTCGACGGCGCCATGCTCGGCGGCATCACGCTCGCCAATGTCCGGCGCGGCATCGTCCAGGCCGGCACCATCGGCTACTGGGTCGGCAAGCCCCACGCTCATCGCGGCTACATGACGGCCGCGCTGCGGCTGCTGCTGCCGACGCTGTTCGGCGAGCTCAACCTGCATCGGGTCGAGGCCGCCTGCATCCCCACCAATGCGCCGTCGATCCGGGTGCTGGAGAAGTGCGGCTTCTCCCGCGAAGGGCTGGCACGCCGCTATCTCTGCATCAACGGGATCTGGCAGGACCACCTGCTGTTCGGTCTGCTGCATGAGGATTTCCGCGGCTGAGCCCTCATTCCTGTGACCAAAGTCTCTTTGGTACTGCCTTTTTTGGTGCCTTGTTTACTGCCTTGGGTTCGCCGATTTTGACGATATAAACCGCATGCCCGGCCGGCGATCGGCCGGACAATTGTCATGGAGTATGGGCGTCGATGGTGCAGGAGCTTCGGTCATCGCGGAATGCGTTGCGGCGGGGGATGGGGATCGCGCTGGCGTTGTCGGTTGCGCTCGCCTCCGTCTCGCCGGTGGCGGCCCAGTCGCTCACCGACCGCTTCAAGAGCCTGTTCGGCGGCAAGTCCGACGAGCCGGCCCAGCCCAAGCCGGCGCCCGCGCCGGGCCAGCCAGCGGCCGATGACGACGTCGATTGCCCGCAGGTCACGGTGCGCGCCGGCGCCTCCACTTACGGGGTCGGGGCGACAGGCAAGCCGGCCGTCGGCAACGACGTCCGCTTCCAGGCCTCGATCAGCAAGATGGCGCGGGAATGCGTCCGGAACGGCGGCGAGATCACGGCCCGGATCGGCATCCAGGGCCGCGTCATCGCCGGCCCTGCCGGAGCGCCTGCTACGGTCGAGGTGCCGCTGCGCATCGCCGTGGTGCAGGGCGGCGTCGGCGAGAAGGTGATCGCCTCGAAGGCCTACCGGACCACGGTCGAGATGTCGGAGGGCGGCAGCGTGCCGTTCACCTTCGTCGCCGAGGACCTGTCCTATCCGATGCCCTCGGCCGCAGTGGCCGATTCCTACATCTTCTATGTCGGCTTCGACCCGCAGGCGCTCGCGCCCGAGCCGAAGGGGCGGGGGAAGAAGAAGTAGGGTGTATCTCTGGCAGCGGCAGCTCCCTCGGGTCCGCTACGACCAGGGATTTCCACCCATGTGGAAGAGCTTTGCGAGGTCGTAGCAAGCTCCGCAAAGTACCTTCGGATCGAGATGCTCCAGTGCATCTCCGATCCACTCACCGCCCGTAACGGCAACCCGGTTGTTGCACTCACTGCACCATGCGTCGGATCTTGGATTGTCTGAATCGGACGCCCAGAAGAAGCCAACGCGTTCGCGCCTCGCCAGCCCATGGACGACGTGCTGGCACACCAACGTCATGGGCTGCCGACCGTGCGTGCTGCATTGGACAGTTTTCATGCGATCTCAAAAGATCATGGGCCATATTGCTTGATTAGACAGCCAAACGGTCGGCCCGTCTACGATCGACTTGGCCCAACAAAAAAGCCGGCGCTCATCGCGCCGGCTTTTTGATGGGTGAAGGCAAATCCCTCAGTTCAGCTTCTGCCGAACCTCGTTGATGCCTTTGGCGAGCAGGTCGTCGGCGACATGGCCCTTGACCGACTGCGACAGGATCGTCGAGGCGGCCTGCACGGCGGCCTCCGCGGCTGCGGCGCGGACATCGGCCAGCGCCTGGGCTTCAGCGAGCGCGATCTTGCTCTCCGCGGTCTTGGTACGGCGGGCGACGAAGTCTTCCATCTTCGCCTTGGCTTCGGCCCCGATGCGCTCGGCCTCGGACTTGGCGTTGGCGATGATGTCGGCAGCTTCGCGCTCGGCGGTGGCACTGCGCGCCTTGTAGCCGGCGAGCACCTTGGCCGCTTCTTCCCTGAGGCGCGTCGCGTCGTCGAGCTCGGCCTTGATGCGGGCGGCGCGATGGTCGAGTGCAGCCATCGCCTTGTTGAAGATCCCGAGATAGCCGAACACGATCATCAGGATCACGAAGGCGACGGCGACCCAGGTTTCAGGATCGAAGAACATATCGACTAACCCTTCAAGGACGCATCGACCGCGGCATTGACTGACGCAGCATCGGGAACGACGCCGGTGAGCTGCTGCACGATCTGGCCTGCCGCATCGGCCGCGATGCCGCGGACGTTGCTCATGGCGGTCGCGCGGGTCGAGGCGATGGTCTTTTCCGCCTCGGCGAGCTTGACCGCCAGTTGCTCTTCCAGCGCCTTGCGCTCGGCTTCCGCCTGCGCATTCGCCTTGTCGCGGGATTCGTTGCCGATCGCCTGCGCCCGCGAACGCGCCGAAGCGAGCTCGCCTTCATAGGCCTTCAGCGCCGCCTCGGACTGATCCTTCAGCTTCTGCGCCTCGGTGAGGTCACCCTCGATCTTGTTCTGACGCGCTTCGATCGCGCCGCCGACCTTCGGCAGAGCGAGCTTGGACACGATCACGTAAAGCAGGACGAAGAAGATCGCGAGCGACACCAGCTGTGAAGCGAAGGTGCTGCTCTCGAACGGCGGAAACCCGCCACCGTGGTGACCACCGTCAGCCTCGGTGTGAGCGCCCGCCGCCGGACCTTTTGCGCCGCCATGACTCTCAGCCATGGAGTTCTCCTGTTGCTGTCACACGCGCCGCCCCAAGGAATTGGAACGGCGCGAAAATCGTCGTCCTCAGAGCGGAACGAACAGCAGCAGCAGCGCGATCAGCAGCGAGAAGATGCCGAGCGCTTCGGTCACGGCGAAGCCGAAGATCAGGTTGCCGAACTGGCCCTGAGCGGCCGACGGGTTGCGAACGGCCGCGGCGAGATAGTTGCCGAAGATCACGCCGACGCCGACGCCCGCGCCGCCCATGCCGATGCATGCGATGCCCGCGCCGATAAGTTTTGCTGCTGCCGGATCCATTTTAGACTCCTTGGAAGAAAGATTGGGTTGTGGGTGGAAATTCCCCGGACCGCTCAGTGTCCCGGATGAATGGCGTCGTTGAGGTAGATGCAGGTCAGGATCGCAAACACATAGGCTTGCAGGAACGCGACCAGAATCTCGAGCGCGTACAGCGCGATCGTCAGCGCCAGCGGCAGCACGCCGCCGACCCAGCCGAGGGCGCCGAGCGAGAAGCCGAGCATGGCGACGAAGCCCGCGAACACCTTCAGCGCGATGTGGCCGGCCAGCATGTTGGCGAACAGACGGACGCTGTGGGAGACCGGCCGCAGGAAGAACGACAGGACCTCGATGAACATCACCAGCGGCAGGATGTAGCCGGGGACGCCGTGGGGCACGAAGATGGAGAAGAATTTCAGGCCGTTCTTCGCGACGCCGTAGATCAGGACGGTGAAGAAGACCAGCAGCGCAAGCGCGGCCGTCACGATCAGGTGGCTCGAGATCGTGAAGGTGTAGGGGATGACGCCGACCAGGTTCGAGACGCAGAGGAACATGAACAGCGAGAAGATCAGCGGGAAGAACTTCATGCCTTCCGCGCCGGCCGTCGAACGGATGGTCGAGGCGACGAACTCGTAGGAGATTTCAGCGACGGACTGCAGACGCCCGGGAACCAGCTGCGTACCGCTGGCAAGCATCAGGATCGAGATGATGGCGACCGCCACCAGCATGTAGAGCGACGAATTGGTGAAGGCGATCGTGTGATTGCCGATATGGCCGATCGTGAAGAGAGGCTCGATGTTGAACTGGTGGATCGGATCGATTTTCATCAGCGCGGCATCTCTTGGTCTGCCGGGCCATGCCGGCGGGTCTCGGTCTGCCGGCCGGGCCGGCCCGCACCGGCGAAGCCGGCGCGATCAATTCCTCTGGTCGGATCGGCTCAAGAACCACCGCGCCTGTTTTGACCCGCGCCCGCCGTTCTCACCACATTCACCACGCCGGCGACGAAGCCGAGCAGCAGGAACACGATAAGTCCGAAAGGCGACGTCGACAGCAAGCGGTCGAACCCCCAGCCAATCCCCGCTCCGACAACAACCCCGGCGACCAACTCCGACGATAACCGGAAACCAAGCGCCATCGCCGAGGCTCTGGCCGCTCTGTCTTCTCCGTCACCTGCGGGTTGCTCGGTCTTGATGTGGCGGCCGCGAAGTTCGGACAACCGCTGATCGAGACTTCCGAGCCGTTCGGAAAGCGCAGCTTCCTCGGGCGATCTATCGCGATCTCCATTCCCGCCGTGTCCCGTGCCCTGTGTCATGCAACGAAGACCCGAAACGCCGCGGCTGAATGGAAATTACGCCCGCCACCCTCAAAAGCCGCGCGGACCATACTGATGGCCCATAATCAAGTCAAGCCAAGTCACGATTGCGTCGCTTTCTGTTATGTATCTGATTTATTTGACGATATTGACACGATTGGCAGCGCTGCACACAGCGTGACGCCGCACCGCAGCAGCTCTCCGCACGATCTGCCGATACGGCCGCCATTTCGCCCTGCTGCCGGGATCAAAGTGAGCGTCGCATTCGTTGAATTCAGCGTGCGCGTTTTTGACGGCGGATTGCCTGGGCGGGGTGTAGAACTAGCGAAGCCGCAGCAGCGCCGTGGCGGAGAGCGCGATGAGACCAGCGACGTCATTCACAACACCATGGCTTGCGGCGATGGCCGCTGTGATGGCCATCAGCGGCGGCCTCGTGGCCGCGCGATCCGCGCCCGACAGCGAAAACGGCCGCTACTCCATGACGGCCATCCCCGAGGGCGTGCTGCGGCTCGACACTCGCACCGGCACAATGTCGACCTGTTCGAAGAACGCCACCGGCTGGGCCTGCTACGCAGTGCCGGACGAGCGCGCCGCGTTCGATGCCGAGATCGGCAGGCTCCAGGCCGAAGTCGAAAAACTGAAAGCGCAGTTCGCGGCCGGGCCGACCGTGTCGGGGAAGATCGACGAGGCGCTGCCGAAATCCGACCCGCTCAAGAAGGCCGAGCCGCAAGCCCGAGAACCAAAGGCCGCCGAGGGCGACCGCACGATCGAGATCCCGCTGCCGAGCGACCAGGATGTCGACCGCGTGATGTCGTTCCTGGAAAAGGCCTGGCGCCGGCTGATCGACATGGCCAACCGCGTGCAGAAGGATGTGTCGGGGAAGATCTGACGCATACGAGATGCAAGGGTGGGCAAAGGCGCGAAGCGCTGTGCCCACCACCTTGATATCGTTGCGCGGATTGGTGGGCACGCTGCGCTTTGCCCACCCTGCGGCAGCTTTCGAATCGAGGGACTTTTCATGACATCGACCAAATCCGTGACCCGCTCAGCGCCATCGTCGGTGCAAGTCACCACGATCGCATCGTCACGGCTGACCGTGCAGACGCCGGGCCGCGGCTTCACCGATCTCACCAGCGAAGCCGCGAAATTTGTCAACGAGGCTCACGCGCGCGATGGCGCGCTGACACTGTTCATCCGTCACACCTCGGCTTCGCTGACGATCCAGGAGAACGCCGATCCGTCGGTGCTGGTCGATCTCACCACGGCGCTGTCGCGGCTCGCGCCCGAGGATGCGCCCTGGACGCACGACACGGAAGGACCGGACGACATGCCCGGGCACGTCAAGACCATGCTGACGCAGACCTCGCTGCACGTGCCGGTGCTGAACGGGGCGCTTGCGCTCGGCACCTGGCAGGCGATCTATCTGATCGAGCATCGTGCCCGCCCGCACCGGCGCGAGGTGGTGCTGCAATTCATCGGCGGCAATCAGTAGAGCGTTTTCGAGCGAAGCGGATACCGGTTCGCGTGAAGAAAACGCGTCAAAACAAAAAGCTATCCCCAAATGCAGACCGGCCGCGGATCGCTCCGCAGCCGGTTGGTCAGGTGCGTCGTGACGCGATCAGGTCGCCTTGATGTCGACGTCCTTGGTCTCGGGCAGGAAGAAGAAGCCGATCACGACGGTGATTGCCGCGAAGATGACCGGATACCACAGACCCGCATAGATATCGCCGGTCGAGGCCACGATCGCGAAGGCGGTGGCCGGCAGCAGGCCGCCGAACCAGCCGTTGCCGATGTGGTAGGGCAGCGACATCGAGGTGTAGCGGATCCGGGTTGGGAACAGTTCGACCAGCATTGCGGCGATCGGGCCGTACACCATGGTGACGAAGATCACCAGGACGAACAGCAGTCCGATAACCGCCGCCACCTGCGGACGGAAGATGTCGAACGGATGGACCATCTTCACGATGCCCGCGTCGCCGGCCTTCGGATAACCGGCGGCCTGCACCGCGGCGAGGATCGCCGGGTTGCCGTCCTTGGCGTTGGGGTAGGCGACTTCCTTGCCGTTGACCACCACCTTCACGCCGGAGCCGGCCGGACCCGGTGTGGTCGAGTACTTGACCGACGACTGCGACAGGTAGGCGCGCGCGGTGTCGCAAGGCGCGGTGAACACGCGGGTACCGACCGGGTTGAACAGGTCGCCGCAACCTGCGGGATCCGCCACCACGTCGACCTTGACCGACTCGATCGCCTTTTCCAGCGCCGGGTTGGCGTTGGTGGTGATCATCTTGAAGATCGGGAAGAAGGTCAGCGCCGCGATCAGACAGCCGCCGAGGATGATCGGCTTGCGGCCGATCCTGTCGGAGAGCATGCCGAACACGATGAAGAAGCCGGTGCCGAGCAGCAGCGACCAGGCGATCAGCAGGTTCGCGGTATAGCCGTCGACCTTCAGGATCGATTGCAGGAAGAACAGAGCGTAGAACTGGCCGGTGTACCAGACCACGCCCTGGCCCATCACGCCGCCGAGCAGCGCGAGCAGCACGAGCTTGCCGTTCTGCCAGTTGCCGAAGGCTTCCGTCAGCGGCGCCTTCGAGCTCTTCCCCTCGTCCTTCATCTTCTGGAAGATCGGGGACTCGTTGAGGCGGAGCCGGATCCAGACCGAGATGCCGAGCAGCAGCACCGAGACCAGGAACGGAATGCGCCAGCCCCAGGCCGCGAAATCGGCTTCGCCAGTCGCGGTGCGGGTGAACAGGATCACCAGCAGCGACAGGAACAGGCCGAGCGTCGCCGTGGTCTGGATGAACGAGGTGTAGTAGCCACGCTTGCCGTTCGGGGCATGCTCCGCGACATAGGTCGCCGCGCCGCCGTACTCACCGCCGAGCGCCAGGCCCTGGGCGAGGCGCAGCGCGATCAGGATGATCGGGGCCGCGATGCCGATCGTCGCCGCGCTGGGCAGCAGGCCGACGATGAAGGTCGACAGGCCCATGATCAGGATGGTGACGAGGAAGGTATATTTGCGGCCGACGATATCGCCGACGCGGCCGAACACGATGGCGCCGAACGGCCGCACCAGGAAGCCCGCGGCGAACGCCAGCAGGGCGAAGATATCGCGTGTGGCCGGAGGATAGGCCGAGAAGAACTGCGCGCCGATGATGCTGGCCAGCGAACCGTAGAGATAGAAGTCGTACCATTCGAAGACGGTACCGAGCGAGGAGGCGAGAATGACGAAACGTTCGTCCTTGGTCATCCCTCCCGCGCCTGTCTGAGACACAGCCATTGTCGACATGTTGAGTCGCTCCCCGAAATGCGTTTCCTCGCGCCCCGGATGTCCGGACATGCCGGATCAACCCAGGTCTTGCCGGCAAGGTAACATCGGCGTGAAACCCGCCCCAATACGACTTTCGGCCTTGCGCACTGACGCGCAACTGACGCCGTCACCGTCGATCCTCGCACCATCGTGCGATGCTGGGTTAACCCCATTCCCGCAAAGGGATATTGTCCACTTGCATGCCACGGCGGGTCGGGAAAGAATTGACCAAGGCCCCCGGGCCGGCCTACTGGCCGGTACGACTGCCAGCAAGAGAATGATGAACGCTGCCTCGACCCATCTCGTCATTGCCGATGACCACCCCCTGTTCCGCGACGCGCTGCGGCAGGCGGTGGCGGGCGTCCTGACTTCGGCCAGGATCGACGAGGCCGGGTCGTTCGAGGATCTGACCAGGCTTCTGGAACAGACCTCCGACGTCGACCTGATACTGCTCGACCTCTCGATGCCCGGGATCTCCGGCTTTTCCGGCCTGATCTATCTGCGCGCGCAATATCCGGCGATTCCGGTGGTGATCGTCTCGGCCTCCGACGACAGCGCCACGATCCGCCGCTCGCTCGATTTCGGCGCCTCCGGCTTCATCCCGAAGCGTTTCGGTGTCGAGACGCTGCGCGACGCCATCCTCAAGGTGATGGAGGGCGACGTCTGGGTTCCCGCCGACACCGATCTGTCGGCCGCCGCCGACCCCGACATGACGCGCCTGCGCGACCGTCTGGTGACGCTGACGCCGCAGCAGGTCCGGGTGCTGATGATGCTGTCGGAGGGGCTGCTCAACAAGCAGATCGCCTATGAGCTCGGCGTCTCCGAGGCCACCATCAAGGCGCATGTCTCCGCGATCCTGCAAAAGCTCGGCGTCGAGAGCCGGACGCAGGCCGTGATCGCCGCGGCGAAGATTGCCGGCGGCCAGTGGAAGCAGGGCACCCCGACGGGGTGATTCTCACTCCGTCTTCCTGAGGCGCCGAAGCGTAGCGGAGGCCTCGAAGGATGAACGGCCCGGCTGGCATCTTGGCCGTTCATCCTTCGAGGCTCGCTTCGCGAGCACCTCAGAATGACGGAGCTTGAGGGGCGGCGTCTATAATGTCTGCAGCACACTGTTCGCGGTTCTGGTATCCGCCGTCTCAGAGCCGTCCGTAAAACCTTCGAGCGTCGATTGAAGCAACCGCTTTGCTTCGTCACGCCGGCCACGTTCGGCAATGAACCCGGCGAGGTCGATCGCGGCGCGAAGCTCCCAGGCTTTGGCGCCGTTGCGGCGGCTCAATTCCAGTGATTGCGCGAAGCAGGCCTCTGCTTGCTCGGCATCGGGCTCCGGCAGCGACAGCAGAACCCTGCCTTTCATGCGCAGCAGCTCGGGCCTGTAGAGATGATCGCCGCCTTGCTCGACGAGGCGGATCGCATCATCGATCAGGCAGGCGCTCTGCTCGGTCTGGCTGAGCGCCATCAGGCCTTGGACCAGCGCGATGTTGAATGTCGTGGTGAGCAGCTCGTAGCCGGCCTCGTGGAGCTCGCGCAGGCAAGCCCGGATCGTCTCGACGCCATCGGCGGCGTTTCCGCGCCGGATCGCCAGCTCGCCTTTGACGCCGCGGCCCACCGCCAGATAGGGACCCATCGAGCGCGATTGGGCATGTGCAATGAAGCGCTCGATGTTCGCTTCCGCCGCCTCGAGGTCTCCGCTCCAGAGATCGAGCGACACCGCCCAGATCAGCGCGATGCAAAGCGTGATCGGATGGTCCATCTGCGCGGCCTCGGTAATCGTCTGTCGCGCCAGCTCCCGCGCATCCGCGGGCCGGCCTTGCAGCCAGAGCTCGCGCGCGAGAGTGATGCCGGCGCGGTTGCGATGATCGAAGCCGTAGACGGTACTGATCCGTTCCGTGCCCGGTCCATGCCAAGCGGCCTCCAGCATGCGCAGGGCATCGCGATGCTCGCCGGCCAGATGCAGGGAGACACCCAGCAGCGAATTTGCGAGGGCGATCGAGGCGGCATCGCCGAGCGTTTCGGCAACCACAAGACTCTGCTGTGCGTAGCCGAGCGCGGCGTCGAACTGGCCCATCCGCTCGTGGAAAATGTGCATCCGGCCGAGCAGCTGGAGCTGGTTCGGCGCATCGCCTCGCGCCTGGGCGATCGCAAGGCTGCGGCTCAGGGCCGTACGTGCTGCCTCGCTGCCGCCGCGCGTGAACATCAAAGTCAGGCCGAGGGCGGCCTGGATGTGCATCTCCTCGGCGCTGCCGCGCGAGGACGGATTGATCGCAAGCAGCGCCCGTTCAGACCAGCGCCGGCATTCGGTCAGCAGCGACATCGCGAGGAAAATGGGCGCTGCCGCTGCGGCGAGCGCAATGCCGATGTTGGCATCGCCGCGCGTACCAAAACACCAGTCGAGCGCCGCGCGCACGTTGTGAAGCGCGGAGAAATGGATCGCCCGCTCGTCGGCGCTCGGCACCGTCGCCCATGTCGCGCCGGCTTGTTCCAACCATCGCCGGTAGTAAGTCGCATGGCGGGCCGCGAGCGCCGTGTCATCCGGCTCGACCTCGAGCAGATAGGCGCGCGTCGTGTCGAGCAGACGGTAACGCATCATGGCGCCGACCGGCCGCGGCGCGACCATCGACTTGGCGACGAGGCTGTCGACGGCATCGAACAGCCGGGCGCGGTCGACATGCTCGTCCGGCACGATCTCGAGCGCGGCGCTGATGGTGAAATGTCCGGCGAAGACCGCGAGCCTGCGCAGCACGACGCGCTCGTTGTCCGACAGCAGCCCGTAGCTCCAGTCCAGCGTCGCCTGCAACGTCCTCTGTCGCTGCGGCGCGGTGCGCTGGCCCTGCCAGAGCAGATTGAGGCGCTCGTCGAGCAGCGTGGCCGTCTGCTCCAGGCCGTAGGCCTCGATGCGGCCGGCGGCCAGTTCGATTGCGAGCGCCATGCCGTCGAGCTTGCGGCAGATCCTCGCGATGATCGCGGCATTGGCATCGTCAAGTGCGATCTGCGCTCCGCCGGCCGCGGCGCGTTCGAGGAAGAGCTGAAGCGCAGGATAGGTCCGCGCTGCAGCGGCCGTCAGTCTGGAGTCGTCGGGCGGAACGGCGAGCGGCGCCAGCCGGTAGACCTGCTCGCCCTCGACACGCAGGGCTTCGCGGCTCGTCGCCAGGATATGGACATGCGGTGCGGCGTGAAAGATGTCAGCCGCCACCGGTGCCGCGGCCGCGACGACGTGCTCGCAATTGTCGAGGATCAGCAGCATCCGCTTGTCGCGCAGATGCGCGAGCAGCGCAGGCAAGGGATCATCGGCCTCGGCCGGCAAGCCTAGCATCAGCAGGATCGAGGTGATCACGAGATCGGGATCGCTGAGCGCGGCAAGATCGACGAAGTGAGCGGCGTCGGAGAATGTTTCGAGCAGGTCGTGGGCGATCGCCACCGCGACTGCGGTCTTGCCGACGCCGCCCGGGCCGACGATCGTGACGAAGCGCGAGGCGACGAGCTTGTCCGAGACCGCGGCGATCGCATCGTCGCGCCCGACCATCCGCTGCAGCCGATTCGGCAGCTTGACGGGCGGCAGTTCCACCTGCGGTGCGGGGCGCCGTGCCGGCGCGATCTCCGCCTGCGAGATCGGCGCCACGAAGCAATAGCCGCGGCCGGACAGGGTGGTGATGTAACGGGCACCGTCCTTGCCATCGCCAAGGGCCTTGCGAAGCGCTGCGACTTGAAAGCGCAGATTGGTCTCCTCGACGGTGATGCCGGGCCACACCAGTGCCATCAGTTCCCGTTTGCTGACGACCTGGTTCGGCCGCGACATCAGCGCGATCAGCGTGTCGAAAGCTTTTGCGCCGAGCGGCAGCGCGACGCCATCGCGCGTCACGAGCCTTTCATGCGGCGTCACGGTGAATGGCCCGAACGATCGTGCTTCGGTTGCGGCGCCGCGCGGCTCGGTCATGGTGGATACTGGTTCCTTTCGGACCGACCGGATAGCCAGAGGATGACGATCCGGCAAGACCTTCGCTGCACAAGACCTTCGCTGCACAAGACCTTCGCTGCATCGGCATCAGACCGCACATGCAGGCCTTGTAAGTCATGCAAGCCTCGTCCTCACAACTTCTCACAAGTCCAAACGGGCGTCTCGCGGCTGCCGCTGATAGTCGGTGGCGTGACGGCAAGGAGAACCTTCATGACGCAAGCGGCAAAACTGCTCTACACGGCCAGGACCCACACCAGCGGTGGGCGGCACGACGGCATCTCGCGCAGCTCCGACGGTCGCCTCGACGTCAAGCTGTCGCCGCCGGGCGGCGCCGGCATCGGCACCAATCCCGAGCAATTGTTCGCGGCCGGCTGGTCGGCCTGTTTCGAAGGCGCGATGGAGATCGCGGCGCGTAAGCGCAGCATCGAGCTTCCCCGGAAGTGCGCAATCGATGCGGAGGTCGACCTCGTGCTCGACGGCGGCGGCTATTCGCTAAGGGCGCGCCTCAATGTGAGCCTGCCGGGCCTCGACCCCGAGATCGCCCGCGGCATCATCGATGATGCGCACCAGACCTGCCCCTATTCCAAGGCGGTCCGCGGCAACGTCGACGTCACGGTCGCGCTGATTTGACGCACCATCACCAACCATCGAAAGGCAACAACACGATGAAACAGATCGTCGATCAGCACCGCCGCCACTTTCTCGGCGTCGCGGCAGGAACCGTCGCCGTCGGCCTCGGCGTGATCGAGCTCGCCCGCGCCGAATCGGACGCGCCGCGCTCGTCCGCAGCCAATGCGTCCTTCGGCACGATCAAGCAGATCGACGCCGGCGTCCTCAAAGTCGGCTATGCGGAGGCCGGCCCGTCGAACGGTCCCGTGGCCATCCTGCTGCACGGCTGGCCCTACGACATTCACGCCTTTGTCGACGTCGCGCCGGTCCTGGCGCAGGCCGGCTATCGCGTGATCATTCCGTATTTGCGCGGCTACGGCGCGACGCATTTCCTCTCAGCCGAGACGCCGCGCAACGGTGAGCCCATCGCGATGGCCGTCGACATCATTGCGCTGATGGACGCGCTCAACATCAAGAAGGCGGTCGTTGCCGGATTCGACTGGGGCGCGCGAACTGCCGGTATTATCGCGGCATTGTGGCCCGAGCGTTGCCGTGCGCTGGTGTCGGCCAGCGGCTATCTGATTTCCGGCGAGGCGGCCGGCGCCACGCCGTTGCCGCCGCAGGCCGAGTTGCAATGGTGGTACCAGTTCTACTTCGCGACCGAGCGCGGCCGTGCCGGATACGAGAAATACACGCGCGATTTCGCCAGGCTGATCTGGAGGATCGCCTCGCCGCAGTGGAAATTCGACGACGCCACCTTCGACCGGAGCGCGGCGGCCTTCGACAATAAGGATCATGTCGCGATCACGATTCACAATTACCGCTGGCGGCTCGGGCTCGCCCAGGGCGAAGCGAAATACGAGCAGCTCGAAAAGAAGATTGCCGCAACCCCCAACATCGACGTGCCGACGATCACGCTCGAGGGCGACGCCAACGGCGCGCCGCACCCCGAGCCGAGCGCCTATGCCAAGAAGTTCTCGGGCCGATACGAGTTTCGGCTGATCACCGGCGGCATCGGCCACAATCTGCCGCAGGAAGCACCACAGGCCTTTGCCAAGGCCGTCATCGACGCCGATGGCGGCGCTTGAAGATTTTGCCAGTACCCGGTCCAGCCCGGCTGGACCGGGGTGTCACATGCAACTCGATGAAGCGCCACGGCGACAATGAAATCTGAAAAGAGCAAATTTCCATTCACGAGGACGATGATCGCGCTGGCCGTGCTCCTCCTCGTCGTTGCCCTGACCTGCGTGCCGTATCCGGTTACGATCGCCCTCGCGGACGAGCCGGCGACGGCGGACGCCTCGCCGATCTTCGGCGTCACGATCCCGCCGGGCTACAAGCAGTGGGAGCTGATCGCGCCGGCCGAAGAGGCGGCCCCGCTCGACGAGCTTCGCGCAGTGGTCGGCAACCAGATCGCGATCGAGGCCTATCAGGGCGGAAAACTTCCGTTTCCGGACGGCACCGTTCTGGTCAAGCGTGCCTGGACGAGGAAGCAATCTCCGCAGTTCGCGTCCGCGACGATCCCTGGCGCTGCCACCACGGTCCAGGTGATGGTCAAGGACTCCAAAAGATACGCCTCGACCGGCGGCTGGGGCTTTGGCCGCTTCGTCGACGGCAAGCCGGTCGACGAGGCCCAGCATCGGACTTGCTGGGGCTGTCACGAAGCTCGCGCCAAAAGCCGCGACTACGTGTTCACGCGGCTTGCGCCTTGACGCGCGAAGGCGTGCCGGCGTCTCGCAACAAGACGATCCCTATTCCGCCGCCACCATCTGCTGCGTTCGCCACTGACCCAGCAGGGCGCGGAGCGAAGCCGGCTTCACCGGCTTGTTGAGCACCGCGATCTTCTCGTCGCGCGCCGCGACCTGCACGGCGGGGCTGCGGTCGGCGGTGATCAGGATCGCGGGGATGGTATCGCCGAAGCGGCGGCGGATGTCGCGGATCGCGGCGATGCCGTTGCCGCGGTCGAGATGATAATCGACGAGCAGGCCGGTGACGCGGCGGCCGGCGGCCTCGATGGCCGCGATCGCACCCTCGGGATCGGCGACCGCGATCACCTCGGCGTTCCACGCCTTCAGCAGCGTGCGCATGCCGTCGAGGATCGCCGCATCGTTCTCGATGCAAACGATCAGGGCGCCCGAGATCGGCGTGCGCGCCAGCGGCGTCGCGCTGGTCACGGCGGCCGTGTGCGTCACAGCCTTCGCCGTCGGCACCGTCACGGAGAACACCGAGCCGCCGCGGGCATTGCCGTCGATGCTGATGCCGTGCTTGAGCACGCGCGCCAGCCGTTCGACGATCGACAGGCCGAGCCCGAGGCCGCGCGCAATCCGGGCGCCCTGCTCGAGGCGGTGGAATTCCTTGAATATCTCGGTGCGTTTGGCCGCCGGAATGCCGACGCCGGTGTCGTAGACGCAGATCTTGAGCGAGGCGCCGCGGCGGCGGCAGCCGACCAGCACGCGGCCGCGCGGGGTATATTTGATCGCGTTGGAGATCAGGTTCTGGAGCAGGCGCCGCAACAGCAGACGGTCGGATTCGACCGGTAGCGAGCAGGCCACGAAGGTGAGGTCGAGGCCCTTGGCGCGGGCGATCGGCGCGAACTCGATCTCCAGCGAGCGCATCAGGTCCGCCATCTTGAAGCTTGAGATCGAGGTGGTCATCGCGCCGGCGTCGAGCCTGGAGATGTCGAGCAGCGCCCCAAGGATTTCCTCGATCGCCTGCAGCGATTCGTCGATGTTCTCGACCAGCCGCGTTTCCTCGCCATTGTGCTGGCGTTCGACCAGGCTCGTCACATAGAGCCGCGCCGCATTCAGTGGCTGGAGGATATCGTGGCTGGCCGCCGCGAGGAAGCGCGTCTTGGAGATGCTGGCGTCCTCGGCCGCGCTCTTGGCGAGCGCGAGCTCGGAGTTCAGCCGCGTCAATTCCTCGGTGCGGTCACGCACGCGCTTTTCCAGGCTCGCATTGGCGCGCTCCAGCGCTTCGGCGGCCTCGAAGGTCGGCGTGACGTCGGTGAAGGTGATGACGAAGCCGCCGCCGGGCATGCGATTGGTGAGCACCTCGATCACCATGTGGCGTTCCGGCAGGCGCTCGAGATAGGGTTCGCTGTCGGTGGTGTAGGCGACGAGCCGCTGTTCGATCATCGCCTCGCGATCGGTCTGGCCGGCCGGATCGCTCACGCCCATGAATTCCAGGATCTCGCGCAAGGGGGTGCCGAACTGGATGAAATGCGGGGGAACGTTGAGGAGATCGCCGAACTGGCGGTTGGAGCAGATCAGTTGCAGGTCGGCGTCGAACACCGCGATGCCCTGGCGCACATGGTTGAGCGCGGTCTGGAGGATCTCGCGGTTGAAATGCAGCGCCGCGTGGGAATCGTCGAGCAGCTTCAGCGCGGCTTTCGCCGAAACCGTGCGCTTGCGCAGCAGCAGCGACATCACGAGGCGCGACGAGGCCGCCCCGATCGAGGAGGCGATCAGGTGCTCGGCATGCTGCAACAGCTCGAAATCGGCGGGTGCCGCGGGCTCAAGCCGCATATTGCGCCTTGCCGAAAAGGCCTCGAACGAATGCCGGGCGCGGTCGGGCCCGAGATATTGCGCCACCGTGGCCTGGATGTCCTGCACCGTGACGGTGGTGCGCCAGCGGCGGAAATTCGGCGAGATCGGCGCCAGCGTGTTGGGCACGAACAGATCGGCCTGCACCAGCTCGATCGACGACGGCTGGCGCGCCAGCGACAGCAGCACATAAGTGAGGATGTTGAGCGATAGCGACCAGATCACGCCATGCATCAGCGGCGGCAGGTCGGCGCCGAACAGCGCCTGCGGCCGCAGCGCCTCGATCCCGAACGGACCATGCTGGAGCCACAGGATGCCGGCCGTCGAGGAATCCATGAAGCTCGGCAAGAACAACGTGTAGAGCCACACCGCGAAGCCGACCAGCATGCCGCCGATCGCGCCGCGCGCGGTTGCGCGCCGCCACAGCAGCCCGCCGAAGAAGCTCGGCGCGAGCTGGGCGATGGCGGCAAAGGAGAGCAGGCCGATCGCCGCGAGCTGGGTGTTGCCGAGCGCGCGGTAGTAGAAATAGGCCATCACCATGATGGCAAAGATCGCAAGGCGGCGGGAGCGCAGCAGGAAGTCGCTGAAATCGGCCCCGCCGGTGCGTCCCTCCGGCCGCCGTTGCAGCACCAGCGGCACCACGAGGTCGTTCGAGACCATGATGGAGAGCGCGACGCATTCGACGATCACCATCGCGGTCGCAGCCGACAGGCCGCCGACGAAGACGGCGACGCTGAGCAGATCCGCCCCGCCCTCTATCGGCAGCGCCAGCACGTACATATCCGGATCGGCCGCTCCGAACGGGAAAGTCACGAGGCCGGCGATCGCGATCGGGATCACGAACAGATTGATGGCGATGAGATAGAGCGGAAACAGCCAGCGCGCGCGGCCGACTTCGGCATCCGATGAATTCTCCACCACGCTGACGTGGAACTGGCGCGGCAGCAGCATCACCGCGCAGAGCGACAGCAGCGTCATGGTCAGGAAGTTGCCGATCGACGGCGAATAGTTGATGGCGCGCACCGCCTCCGGCGTCTTCATTGCGCGCTCGATCAGCTCGTGGGGCGAGAACATCCAGAAGGTGACGAAGATGCCGGCGGTGAGGAAGGCGACCAGCTTGACGATGGATTCGGTTGCGACCGCGAGCATCAGGCCGTGCTGGTGCTCGGTGGCGTCCGTTTGCCTTGTGCCGAACAGCACCGCGAAGGCTGCCATTGCCAGCGTCACCATCAGCGCCACATCGCCGAGGATCGGGATGTGGGAGAACGCCTGGTCCTCGCTCAGGATGGTTTCGAGCGAGGACGCCACCGCCTTGAGCTGGAGCGCGATGTAGGGCACCGAGCCGATGATCGCGATCAGCGCGACGGTTGCCGCCACCGCCTGGCTCTTGCCGTAGCGCGCGCCGATGAAGTCGGCGATGGAGGTGATGTTGTGGGTCTTGGCGAGCTGGATTACGCGTCGGAGCACGCCGGCGCCAAGCCCGATCATCAGGATCGGGCCGACATAGATCGCGAGGAAGTCGGTCGAGGTGCGGGTCGCGAAGCCGACCGAGCCGAAGAAGGTCCAGGACGTGCAGTAGATCGCCAGCGACAGGGGGTAGATCAGCCCCGACGCGCGGCCGGCCTTGGCCTGCGAGCGGCGGTCGCCATGACTCGCCACCAGGAACAGAAAGCCGATATAGCCGAAGGCGGCGGCGATCACGCCCCAATCGTGCTGCATGGCGAGCGTGCTTCTCCCAGGGGCGCCAGGGCGCCCGATCTCATTTTCGCTTGCAAATCTAGCGCGTTGGCCGGGTGGAGGCGACAGCGAAATGCCGGGACACGCGCGGAACTGGGGTTGTCGTTAAGGAGCTACGCTCGTCCCGGACCCCTCCAGGGGAGGGTAAGAAAGACTTACTCCGCCGCCAGCGATTTCTCGCGTAGCGGCAGGCCGAGGCGGTCCCACACCTGCAACAGTGCCTCGGCGAGCCGGTCGATCAGGCCATCGTCATGATAGGGCGAGGGCGTGATGCGCAGCCGCTCGCTGCCTTTGGCGACGGTGGGATAGTTGATCGGCTGGATGTAGATGCCGTGCTGCTCGAGCAGCATATCCGAGGCCTGCTTGCACTTCTCGGGATCGCCGACGAACAGCGGCACGATATGGGTATCGCTCGACATGACAGGCAAGCCGGCGGCATTGAGGATCGCCTTGACGCGGGCGGCGCGGTCCTGGTGGCGCTCGCGCTCCCAGTTTGAGGTCTTCAGGTGCTTGATCGCCGCGGTTGCGGCCGAGCAGATCGCCGGCGGCAGCGCGGTGGTGAAGATGAAGCCCGGGGCATAGGATCGTACGGCGTCGATGATCTGGCCGTTGGCGGCGATGTAGCCGCCGAGGCAGCCGAACGCCTTGGCGAGCGTGCCTTCGAGGATGTCGATGCGATGCATGACGCCGTCACGCTCGGCGATGCCGCCGCCGCGCGGACCGTACATGCCGACGGCATGGACCTCGTCGACATAGGTCATCGCGCCGTATTTCTCGGCAAGATCGCAGATTTTTGCGAGCGGGGCGACGTCGCCGTCCATGGAATAGAGGCTCTCGCACGCGATCAGCTTCGGCCGGTTCGGACCCGCCGCCTTCAACAGCGCTTCGAGATCGGCGAGATCGTTGTGGCGGAACACTTGCCGCTCGCAGCCGGACTGGCGGATGCCTTCGATCATCGAATTGTGGTTGAGCTCGTCCGACAGGATCAGGCAGTTCGGAATGAGCTTTGCGATGGTCGCGATGCCGGTCTGGTTCGAGACGTAGCCCGAGGTGAACAGCAGCGCCGCTTCCTTGCCGTGCAGGTCGGCGAGTTCGGCCTCGAGCTGCACCAGCGGATGATGCGTGCCGGCGATGTTGCGGGTGCCGCCCGCGCCGGTGCCGACGCGCGTCGCGGTCTCGACCATGGCGCCCACCACCTTCGGGTGCTGACCCATGCCGAGATAATCGTTGGAGCACCAGATCACGACGTCGCGCTTGCCCTTGGGCGAGTGCCAGACCGCGTGCGGGAACCGGCCCGCCGTGCGCTCCAGGTCAGCGAACACGCGGTAGCGCCGCTCATTGTGGAGACGATCGAGGGCGGAATTGAAGAACTGGGCGTAATCCATCGGCAAAACCCAAGACGGAACTGACCAAAAGGCGGCATCTTCTTAGAGCTTTTCCAGCTCTAATGTCTATGTGCTATCCCACATCTGGGCATGCGAGGCATTTGGGCAAAATGCCCTATCGTGCGGATTGAAACGTGATCCCGATCAAGCTCGCGCGAGACATAATGCTGCTCTGCACCATTCGCGCGAATGCGAGCCCTGGCTCTCTCACGTCGTCCTGAACTGGAGCACGCCGTCTTTTGTCTCCGCCGTGAGCCGGCCCTCGACGATCATGTAGTTGACGTGGGCGACGAGTTCGCCGGCGGCAAAACCCATCTGGTGCTCGTCGAGCACATGCTTGTTGAACACAACGGGCACCAGGGCGCGCGAGGTCTGCGGCACCTCACGGCAGGCGTCCGCGATCAGCCGGCAGCGCTCCTCGTGGTGGTCAGCGAGTTGCTTGATGCGGGTCTTGAGGCCGTAGAACGGCACGCCGTGGCCGGGCAGCACCAGCAAATCATAGGGCAGCGTGGTGGTGAGGCTTGCGAGCGAGGCCAGATATTCGCCGAGCGAGTTCTGGTCGGGCTCGACCGCCCACACGCTGACATTCGGTGAGATCTTGCTCAGCACCTGGTCGGCGGAGAGGAACAGCTTGTCATCGGCGCAATACAGCATCACCTGGTCGAGCGCGTGGCCGCCGCCGGTGATCACCTTGAAGCGGCGCGTGCCGATCACGACCTCGTCGCCGTGCGAGATGCGGCGGTAGGACGGCGGCAGCACCGAGACGCGCTTGAGATAATCTTGGCCGCGGCCGAGCAGCTTCTCGGTGAGCGACTCGTCCATGCCGTGGCGCCGGAAGAACAGCCGCTGCGCCTCGCGCCGCTCCTCGGTGCCGCGGTTCTGGTGATAGACCGATTGCAGATATTCGACCTGCGACATCAGCAGCGGGCAGTTGAACCGCTCGACGATCCAGCCCGCGAGGCCGACATGATCGGGGTGCGAATGCGTCACGATCAGCCGCGTGATGTTGACGCCCTTCAGCGGCCCGTCGAACAGCTTGGTCCAGGCCTCGATCGTCTCCTCGTTGCCGAAGCCGGCATCGACCATCGCATAGCCGTCGCCGTCGGCGAGCAGATAGATGTTCACGTGGTTGAGGCGGAACGGCAGCTTCAGCCGCACCCACAATATGCCGGGCCTGATCTCGACCACCTCGTCGGGGCCGGGATGCTGTTCCCAGGGGTAGCGCAGGGCCTCGGCCGAGGACGGCACGGTGTCGGTTTTCGCGTTCATGGACTATCGGTACCCGCACATCGGGCGGGATGCCAGCCGAAAAACGCTGCCGGCGCTACTCCGCATAACCGTCATTCCGGCCCGATTTTCCGTAGCCCGGATCGCTGGCGGCGAGGTTAGTGGCGGTACTCGTCGCGTTGGAGAACGCGGAAGCCGAACCAGCCCCAATAGACGCAATGGCGCTGGATCAGGCCGGCGTCATTGAGCTCCATCGCTTCGACAAAATCCATCTGCTCGCCGTGGCCTGCGTCCCGCGGATATTCCCAGATCAGACGTTTGCCATCGGTGAGATATGCGGTGCGATGATATTGGCGGACCGGCGGTTTGCGGATGGCAAGCAGGTCGAACAGCGCGCGAAGCTCCCCGCGTCCGTGCAGCCATCCCCTCTCGATGCCGAGCAGGTGCGGAACCAGCGGACTTTCGAGCCACGAATCGTCCGCATAGAGCGCCAATAGCGCGTCCACGTCATTGTGCGAGAGCGCATCGTTCCACGCGAAATACATCCGCTCGATCGGCGTTGCTCCTGCACTCACGAGGGCGCGGGGGAGGGTGGCTTCGTTCATGATTGGCTCCTCGATCAGACACATCTGTCCAATCGAGGCCCGACGGACCCGTTCCCATGTCCTGTCGCAATGCATCCGAGCGGTGCACGCAGAGCCTGCGCCGCTCCAATCGCGAACTACGCCGCCCGCATGTTGTTGAGGAACGCGTCGATCTCCCCGCGCAGCATGTCGGCCTCGCGGCGGAGCGCATCGGAGGCGCCCAGCACTTCGCTCGCGGCAGCGCCGGCTTCAGCCGAGGCCGTGGAGACGCCGACGATGTTGCTGGAGACCTCGCTGGTGCCGCCGGCGGCATGCTGGATGTTGCGGGCGATCTCGCGGGTCGCCGCACCCTGTTCCTCGACCGCAGCCGCAATCGTCGTGGTCACGTCGTTGATCTCGCCGATGATCCGGCCGATGCCCTGGATGGCGCCGACCGCCGAAGTCGTGACCTGCTGCATGCTGGCGATCTGGGTGCGGATTTCCTCCGTGGCCTTGGCGGTCTGGCTCGCCAGGCTCTTCACTTCGGAGGCGACCACCGCGAAGCCGCGGCCGGCCTCGCCCGCACGCGCCGCCTCGATGGTGGCGTTGAGCGCGAGCAGATTGGTTTGCGAGGCGATGGTCTGGATCAGGTCGACGACGACGCTGATGCGGCTCGCGCTGTCGGCGAGGCTCTGCACCGTGGCGTCGGTGGCGCCGGCCTCGTCGACCGCCTTCTTGGCGATCGCGGCCGAGGTGACGACCTGCTTGCTGATCTCCTCGATCGAGGAGGAGAGCTGCTCGGTGCCGGCCGACACGGTCTGCACGTTGACCGAGGTCTCCTCGGCGGCCGAGGCGACTGCGTTCACCAGCGCGTTGGACTGGTCGGCGGTGTTGGACATGCTCTGCGCGGTCGACTGCATCGAATTGGCGGACTGCGCCAGATTGTCGAGCGCGGTGCGCACCGTGCCTTCGAACTCGGCGATCTTCGCCTCAATGCGGGCGGCGCGCTCGGCCTTGGCGACCCGGTCCTTGTCCTGCTCGCTCGACATCGCGCGGGCCTCGATCATGCTCTCGCGGAACACTTGCAGCGCGTTCGCCATCACCGAGATCTCGTCATTGTGGTTCTTCGAGCGGTAGATCTCCGTCTCAAGGTCGCCGTTCGCCAGGAACTGCATCGATTGCTGCAGGGCGCCGATCCGGCGCAGGATGTTGCGGCCGACATAGAGCCAGACGAACAGCGCCGAGCCGACCAGCATCAGCGCGCCCAGCGCCAGCATTGCGGTCGTCGCCAGCGAAATCTCCTGCCGCGCCTGGAAGGTCGACGCATTGGTCTCCTTCTGCACGCCGTCGACGAGCTGCTGCACGCTGATGCCGAGGCCGACATTGAGCTTGCGCGTCTCGTCCAGGATGGTCTGGCCATAGTCGATGGCATCGAGCTCCTTCTGGCGGATCTTGAACACGCCGGTCTTGCCCTCACCGAAGGCGAACAGCTTTTGCACGGCGTCGCGCACGGCCTGCACCGAGGGCATGTTCGGCAGGTCTTCGAGGTTCGACTTGACGCGGTCGCGCGTCGTCTTGAATTCCTTCTCGATCGCCTCCAGCGTGTCGCTGTTGTTGGCCGACAGCGCCGCCATCATGTCGGCGGCCATCAGGTTGCCGTTGGCGGAGATCGTCGAGATCTGCGCGACGGTGCGGGCGGCCTCGGTGGCATCGTCCGCAGAGAGATCGGCCGCGCCGAGAATCGCGTTGAGGCGCGTCTGCGCATCGAGCATCGCCGGACCCGCCGCGCCGACGAAGGCAAGCTGGGCCTTGCGCAACGCTTCATACTGCTTCTCGTGCAGCGCGCCGGTATCGAGCCGTTCGCGGGCCGCCGAGACCAGGCTCTGCGTGGCCTCGTCGATGCTCTTGGCGGTATCGCGCAGCGCGCCCGCGATCTGCTTGTCGGCGCCGAGCTCGATGATCTCGCCGAGCTTGGCCATGGCGAGCTGCTGGATCTCCTTCACGCTCTTGGTGCGATCGTTCAGCGCATCGTCGGACGGCGATGCCAGCACGCCCGGGCCCTGCGCCGCGAGCGTGGCGCTCTGCGAGGCGAGCTGAAGGCTGGCGGAGAGGCGCGGAATGTCGCGCCCGCTCAGGTCCATCATGGTCTCGCCGAGGTGCTTGAACACGAAGCCGGCGCCGGCCGCGATCACGAGGCCCATGCCCGCGATCAATGCGAAGGCCGCGAACAGGCTGCCGCGCACGCCCCATTTGGGCATTTTGAAGCGAGGCTTCAAACGGCCGAAGACACGGCCAAGGCTGAGACGGATCGCCATCGAAAATTCCCCCAACGCTCTTGCTTCTGCTTTGTGGCGGACAGTATCGGTGGGGCGGGTTAAAAAATCGCAATTCGCGCAATTGCTTGCATTGGTTCCGCAGGGCGAAAAAAGCGGAGCCAAAAAGCAAAAAAGAAGGGCCGGCGAGAACGCCGGCCCTTCGCCTGAATAAGGTTTTGCTAACCGATCAGTAGCGCGCGACCGTCGAGTTGGCCCAGTTGAAGCGGTAGTTGAGGCCCGCCTTGACGGTGTGATCGTCGGTGGTGAAGTTGCCGGTGCCCGCCAGCGGGCCGCCGGTGAAGTGCGCATCGCCGAAATTGTAATACTGGTACTCGGCCTTGGCCGACCAGTTCGGGGCGAACATGTATTCGAGGCCGGCGCCGATCGTGTAGCCGTTCTTGTGATCGCCATCGATGACGAAGGCGGTCGGCACGCCGCCGACGGTCACCTTCTCGTTGTTGTCCGAATAGGCGTAGCCGCCCTTCACATAGACGAGGCCCGGACCCCAGGTGTAGCCGACGCGGCCGGTGATCGAGCCGAGGCCGCGCTGGTCGTTGGTGTAGGCGATGCCGCCGGGGAATACCGCGCCGACGCTGCCGGAGAGCCAGGAGTACTGGCCTTCGACGCCGACCACGAAGTTCGGGTTGAGCTGCCAGTCCGCACCGACCTGCACGCCGCCGAGAAAACGGCCGTTGCCGTTGTTGCCGGTGGAGAGGCCGTTGAAATTGTTGTCGCTGGAGAACGCGCCGCCGACATGGCCGCCGATATAGAAGCCCGTCCAGTTGTAGATCGGCGCGGCATAGGCCGGCGCGGGCGCCTTGTAATAATTGCGGCTACCGAGATCGGCACCGGCGGCCGGCGCGGCAGCGCCCGCGACGAGCAGCGCGACAGTCGCAATCAGAATCTTTTTCATCGTCCAAACTCCAGCACTAAAGGTCCCCGGCAGGCGCGCTATCCGCGCCGCGTTGGTTTTGCAGATAGCTCGCTTTTGTCGAAAATGCTGTCACATCCGTGGCACAGCGGCACCCAACCTAACGTATTGGGCTGCAAATGCTTTTCGTGCTTAATGGCGGCTTAAGAAATGCTGAAGGAAGGCTTAATCCGGCGCTTGCTGAGCAATCTTCGCGCGACTTTCATTAACCAAGACGCCGCCGCGCCTCTTCGCGCATCTGCTCGCGGAATGCGGCGCGCTTGGCCGGCCGGTCTTCCTCGCGCACGTCGTGACGGTCGAAGATGTCGAACTTCTCCATGATCGGATAGCGCTCGCTCGCCATCGCAAGCACGCGCAGCACCTTGGTCGCGGCCGGCGACGGGCCGCTCACCTCCCAACGCCGGATGATGTCGGCGCCGCCCTTCTCCGGCAAGCCGCACAGCTTGGCCATGTCGGCCGCAGTGAGCTTGCGCTCGAGCGCGTCGGAGAGGTCGTTGCGGAGCTGCTTCAGTTCGGGGCCGGTCATGCTGCTTGCGTCCAGGGAGGTCACTTGATGAGCAATGCACTAGCGCTGATTCGGGTCCATCCGAAGGCAGGCCATCCGCGACAAGCTCATCCGTCGCGCCCTGCCAGTGCGACGCAGTCGACCTCGATGTCGAATGGCCCGGGCCACGACGGCACGTGCACGAAGATGCGTGCAGGCGAATGGTCGTGGAAGTAACGGGCATAGACCGCGTTGAACGCGGCGAAATGGGCGGGATCGGGCGTGCAATAGACATTGCATTTGATCACCTCCGCCAGCGACGATCCTGCCGCCTCCAGGCAGCGCTGCATCTGTTCGAGCACGATCTCGGCCTGCCGCTCGAACGGCAGCGGCCTGACGTCGCCCGTGTCAGGGTCGAACGGCGGCAGGCCGGACAGATAGACCAGGCCCCCGGCGACGAGGACCGGGTGGATCGGGCCCTTGCGGCGGCGCTCCAGATAGCTCGATATCGGCTCCACGCGGATTCTCTTCATATGGCTCCTCGTATGGCTGCCGCCCGTTTGCGGAAGCCAGGATAGAGCGCGCGCGGTGCCCGATGGTTCGGCCGCCGCCAAACCATTGCCGTTGTCGCGCCAATGCTGCCGGGATACGGTCTCGCCATGGTCGCAGCGGCAAACATGGTCGAAGTGGCGGCGCTGGTCGGCGACACCGCGCGGGCCACGATGCTTGCGGCGCTGATGGGCGGTCAGGCGCTGACCGCAAGCGAGCTTGCCTCGCGCGCGCGAATATCGCGATCGACGGCGAGCGGACATCTCGGCAAGCTCGTCGGTGCAAAGCTGCTCCACGTGACGCAGAAACGCCGCAACCGCTATTACCGCATCGCTTCGCCGCTGGTGGCCAGAATGCTGGAGGGCATCAAGGCCGTCGCCGCCATCGAGCTTCCGCAGCGCCACCAGCCGCGCTCGATCACGGAGGATCGGCTTCGTTTCGCGCGCACCTGCTACGACCATCTGGCCGGCTATCTCGGTGTCGCCATTGCTGACGCCCTCATCGCCAAAGGGCACGTGGTCCTGACGGATGACGGCGGCGAGGTGACGGCTTCAGGGATGGACTTTCTCGCCGCGTTCGGCGCGATGCCGGCGCCGAAATCCGGGAGCCGGCGGATCTTCTGCCGCCCCTGTCTCGACTGGAGCGAGCGCCGCTATCACATCGCCGGTCACGTCGGTGCGGAGATCCACCGCTGCTGTCTGGAGCGCGGCTGGCTGAGACGGGACCGCGACAGCCGGATCGTGCGCATCACGCCGGCCGGGCAGATCGGCCTGCGCAAAACTTTCGGCATCGATCTCGGCGGCAGCCGCAATCCGGCACAATCGCCTGTACACGGTGTTATGACCGTGTGCCTATGGAAATCTCCCGATCAATGAACAGATGGCACAAGGGGCTCCCAGCGACCGAGGGACCAACCATGACCCGCATGAAACTCGCCATTGCCGCACTCATCGCCACAGGACTGCTTGCCGCGCCCTTCGCGGCTGAGGCGAAGAAGCACCGGTCGAGCCGGCACTACAGCACCAACGTGATGGGCCCGACCTATAGCGGCGCTGGCGCGCCGGCCGCGCAGCCCGGGGCCGCTTACGGCTCGTCCGGACAGACTGTCGGCACGGTCACTGCGCCGTCGGTCGGAACCTATAACTGGCCGTCGGTGGGCGTGACCAATTCAGTGCCGACCTGGAGCAACACCACCCGATAGAGCCGAGGTGGATCGGCGCGGCCAGGCGGTGACGATGATCGCGAACACCGGAAGGACCGCTAGATTCCCCGGCCGTTCTGCTCACCGATGACGCAGCGCCAGGCCGCCAGGCGCTCGGCCGGATGCTGGTTCATCCATTCGGCGAGTTGCGGTGCGCCCATCAGGCAGGACTGCACCGAGACCTGCGCGAAGTCGGAGCTGGTGACGAGCTGCTCGTGGCAATTGGTCGGAGAGGCGAGGCTGCAAAGCACCGCGATGATCTTGATCACGACAGGTTACCCCCGTCGCGGCCAATGAACGCGCGGCCGACCGCGACCTTGTCCTGGCTCTCGCTGGCCGGATCAGCCGGCGGGAAGATGCTGTCGTAGATCGCGCGTGCCTCCTGAATGAGGCGTGTGCGCTCGCGCTCGGATTTCGAGACAAATCGAATAACTTCGCCCATGTTGGCTCCGAATAGCGGTTGGCAAACCGTCATGAGATGACGTTGATCATTCAATCGCGACATATGATGCCGCGTCGGGTTTTGCAGCGGCGCGCCAGGTCACCACGGATAAAAAGCGCGTGACCACGCTTCCCGCATCCCAACGTATGCCGGTGTTAGCGTACCCCTTGCTGTCATCAGCAAGGGTCATCTTCATCAAGCAATGCTGCGGGCTCGAATATGTTTCGTCTGGTGCCGCGTGCAAGTTTTTGGAACCATCACGCAGGTCGATGAACGACGCATGCGAACCGCCATTGTCCATTGCCGAACACTGCGGCCTGCGTAAGCTGACCCCACACAAAACACCAACCATAAAGAAACGCCCATGTCCGCTTTTCCCGCCTCGACCACCGTGCTCGATTCGATGCTCTTCCGCGATGCCTTCGGCACGGCCGAGATGCGCGAGGTGTTCTCCGACATCGCGCTGGTCGGCCGCTATGCCGAGGTCGAGGTGGCCCTTGCGAAGGCGGAGGCGACCTGCGGCGTGATCCCGCGCGAAGCCGCCGAGGAGATCGCGGCGCGAACCGATGTCGCCGCGCTCGATTTCGACCTGCTGCGGCAGGAGACCGACATCGTCGGCTATCCGATCCTCCCGCTGGTGCACCAGATGGTGAAGCAGTGCGGCGAGGCCGGCCGTTACGTCCATTGGGGCGCGACCACGCAGGACGTCATGGATACCGCGGTGGTGCTGCAGCTGCGCGCCGCGCTCGACATCATCGAGAGCGATATCGCCGAGCTGCGAAAAATCCTCGCTGATCTCTCCCGGCGCTATCGCGACACGCCGATGGCGGGCCGCACCCATCTCCAGCAGGCGCTGCCGGTGACGTTCGGCTACAAGACCGCGATCTGGCTCGCGATGTTCGACCGCCACGCCGAGCGTCTCGCGCAGTTGAAGCCGCGCGTCCTGGTCGGCCAGTTTGCCGGCGCCGCGGGCACGCTGGCCTCGCTCGGCGACAAGGGGTTTGAGGTGCAGGAGGCGCTCTGCGCCGAGCTGCAGCTCGGCGTTCCCACTTCGACCTGGCACGTCGCGCGCGATGGCTTTGCGGAAGGCCTGAACTTCCTCGCGCTCGTCACCGGCTCGCTCGGTAAGATCGCGCTCGATATCATGATCATGGCCTCGACCGAATTCGCGGAGATCTACGAGCCGTTCGTCAAGGGCCGCGGCGCCTCCTCGACCATGCCGCAGAAGCGCAACCCGATCTCCTCGGAACTGATGCTCGCAGCAAGCAAGGCAGTGCGCCAGCACGCCGGCCTGATGCTGGATGCCATGGTGCAGGATTTCGAGCGCGCCACCGGTCCCTGGCACGCCGAGTGGATGGCCATCCCGGAAAGCTTCGTGCTCACCGCCGGCGCGCTGCACCAGGCGAAATTCGCACTCGCGGGCCTCATCGTGGACGAGGCGAGGATGAACGACAATCTCGCCATCAGCCGGGGCCTGATCGTGGCCGAAGCGGTCATGATGGGGCTCGCGCCGCAGATCGGGCGGCAGGAGGCGCATGACGTGGTCTATGACGCCTGCCGGCTCGCCAACGAGAAAGGCCTGACGCTGGCGGATGCGCTCTCGTCCGACTCTCGGGTCGCGAGCCGCATCGACCGCGCCACGATCGAGGCGCTCACCTCACCGAAAAATTACCTCGGGCTCGCGCCGGCCATGGTCGACCGGGTGCTGAAATCCGCAACGCGTTGAAAACCACGATGCGTGAAATTGCGTATCTTTCATGTGTCGCGAGGTGCTCGCACACTTGTGTCTCGCGATGCTAGACTTAGATTGAACGAGAGACCTTCGGCAGAGGACCCCGCATGACTGATCACCGCAATACGCCCACTCCCATCGATCCCGCGAAACTCGACCGGCTGGCCGAGGTGGCGGTGAAGGTGGGCCTGGGCTTGCGGCCGGGGCAGGATCTGCTGTTGACGGCGCCTGCGATCGCGCTGCCGCTGGTGCGGCGGATCGCCGTGCACGCCTACAAGGCCGGCGCCGGCATCGTGACGCCGATCCTGTCCGACGAGGAGATGACGCTGGCGCGCTACCGCCACGGTCACGACAACAGTTTCGATCGCGCCGCCGGCTGGCTCTATGAGGGCATGGCCAAGGCGTTCTCCGACAACACCGCGCGGCTCGCCATCGTCGGCGATAATCCGATGCTGCTGTCGGGCGAGGATCCGTCCAAGGTTGCGCGCGCCAGCAAGGCGAATTCGATGGCTTACCAGCCGGCGCTGGAAAAGATCGTCAATTTCGACACCAACTGGAACATCATCGCCTATCCGAGCCCGTCCTGGGCCAAGCAGGTGTTTCCGAACGATCCCGAAGAGGTTGCGATCGGCAAGCTCGCGGATGCGATCTTCGCCGCCTCCCGCGTCGATCGCGAAGACGTGATGAGCAATTGGGCGAGCCACAATGCGGTGCTGCGCGAGCGCACCAACTGGCTCAACGGCCAGCGTTTCCGAGCGCTCCAGTATAGCGGGCCGGGCACCGACCTCACCATCGGACTTGCCGATGGCCATGAATGGGAAGGCGGCGCCTCGCTCTCCAAGAATGGCATCAGCTGCAACGCCAACATCCCGACCGAAGAGGTCTTCACCACCCCGCATTGCCGGCGGGTCTACGGCCATGTCGTGAGCTCGAAGCCGCTGTCCTACCAGGGCACGCTGATCGACAACATCGCGGTGCGCTTCGAGGACGGCAAGATCGTCGATGCCAGGGCCTCGCGCGGCGCGGAGGTGCTGAACAAGGTGCTCGACACCGACGAGGGCGCACGGCGCCTCGGCGAGGTGGCCCTGGTGCCGCATTCCTCGCCGATCTCGCAGAGCGGGCTGTTGTTCTACAACACGCTGTTCGACGAGAACGCGGCCTCGCATATCGCGCTCGGCCAGTGCTACTCGAAGTGCTTCGTCAACGGCGCCGAGCTCACGCCGCAGCAGATCGCGGCGCAGGGCGGCAACCAGAGCCTGATCCATATCGACTGGATGATCGGCTCGGCCGAGACCGACATCGACGGCATCCTGGCCGACGGCAGCAAGGTGCCGGTGTTCCGTAAGGGCGAGTGGGCGAAGTAACTCTCGCTTCACCTCTCCCCGTCGGGGAGAGGTAAGGATCGGCCGACATATTTCGTAGACTCATATTCCTGTGCGGCGGCTCACGCCGCTGCGTTACGCAGCGTCGGATTGCTGTCGATGCTGAAGCGGTTGAAAAGCGTCGTGAACGGGCTGCCATCGGTCGCTCGCACGATGGCGTCGGAAGCCGCGACCGCTTCGTAGAGCGCGCCGACCGGATCGTCCGCCTCGGGCAGGTCAAGGCCTCCGCGGATTTCCTCTCTCGCCTCGCTGATGTCGTCTTCGTCGTCGAGTGTCGCCTCCAGCGCATCCGCCGCGCGCCGCATCTCCGCGAGGTCGCCGCCGGCCGAGAATTTCAGGATGTCGAACCAGTAGGGGCGGGCGACGACGAGCTGGACGAAGGCCTCGAAACTCTCCGCGATGATCCCGGCGCGACCTTCCGATGACACGTAGAGCACATGCCGCGACGGCAGCAGCACGAACGCGCCGCCGGAGCCGTCACTGCCGATCTGCCGGGGATTTTCGATGCCGTCGATGGTGAACCAGCGCTCCTCGTCCGGCGCAAAGGAGATATCGAGGCTGCCGAGCCAGGCGACGACGTCGCCGTTGGCCGTCAGAACCTCCGGGGTCAGGGGCATCGGTGGAGCTCCTTGCTGATACTTCGCGCGCTTTGTCGCACCCCCGAAAAGGTCGGTTCATGTGCGCGAATTTGCAGAGAAATCCTGACGTTAACCGTTTCGCACCTGCAACTTGCGGCTGATTTTCGGGACCCGCGTAAGAAAGAATTAAAAACCGGCTACTAGCGTCCCAACATCTTTCGAAACAATCCGGGCCGAGACCCGGCCATACATATTTTATACTTCTGGGGAAGCAGATGTCGCGCGCATTGATCGAAGTCGGTAGTTGCAATGTGGACCTCGAGCTGCGGCCGATCGAGCCGTCCTGGATCATCGAGGGCAACCCGGTGTCGCGCTCGCACATCCTGTCCACCAGCGCCGACGGCACTGCGTCGACCATCATCTGGCACTGCACCGAAGGCCGCTTCAACTGGTACTACGACATCGACGAGACGATCATGATCATGGAAGGATCGATCGTGCTCGAAAGCGACGGCATGCCGCCGAAGCGCTACGGCCCCGGCGACGTCATCTTCTTCCGGGACGGGGCCCATGCCAAATGGCATGTCGAGGGCTACGTCAAGAAGATCGCCTTCTGCCGCAAGACCAATCCGGTGATGATCGGTTTCCTGATCCGTGTCGTCAACAAGCTCAAGAAGATGTTCGTCTCCACGGGCGAGCGCCGTCCGGCCTCGCTGATGGGCGCCGGCTAGTCATTCAAATTTCAAGGACGCTTCCCAGCGGCCACGACGAAGAGGGGTCGGGATCACTTCCCGGCCCCTCTTCTCGTCATGACGGCAGATCGAGCCGGTAGAAATCGGTTGCGGTCTGCGAGAACAGCGATGTCTTCTCGGCCTCGCTCAGAGACGCTGCGATGCGCTTGAAGGCGTTGAAGATCACCTGGTAGCTGCACTGGCCCTTGTCCGGCGGGAAATTGCTCTCGAACATCGCGCGCTTGGGCCCGAATGCCTCGATGCAGGTCTCGACATAGGGCCGCCATGCCGCGGCAAGCTCCTCGGACGACGGCGGCTTCTCGCGCAGATGGAAGTCATAGCCGAGCAGGCACATCGCGAGTCCGCCGAGCTTCACCACCACGTTCTCGCATTTGGCGATCTCCTGGATCGAGGCGCGCCATTGCGAAAACACCTCTTCGCGACGTCCGGCAAAGCGGCCGATTCCGGCCGGGCCGCCGCAATGGTCGAGCACGATTTTGGTGTCGGGGAAGGCGCGCGCGAGTTCGGTCAGCTCGCCGATCTGCGGATGGAACAGCCAGGCATCGAAGCTGAGATTGAGCCGCGCAAGGCAGGCGAAGCCCTTGCGGAACGTTGCGTCCTGCAAAAGTCCCCTCGGCCGGTTCGCATACATGCCGGCGACGGCAGGGTCTTCGTCCCACGCCGAGGAATGGCGGATACCGCGGAAGCGGCCGTTGCCCGCCGCGATCTCCGCTTCCAGCACCGGCCTCGCCGCATCGCCCAGCAGCAGATTGGCATGGCCGACGATGCCGGCGCAGATCGCGGCCTTGCCGTAGCCGCCGCTCGCGCTCATCGCGGCGGCGCCATTGGCGAACTCGACCTCGCCGACGGGCCGGAATGCCTCGGGCCCGCGCGCGCGATACATGGAGCGGCAGTCGACATAGACGGTGCCGATGACGTTGTGGCCCGAGGCGATGTCGGCCGCCATCTCCTCGATCAGGTAGCGGTGCCCGCGATTCCAGAGATGGTGATGGGGATCGACGATCGGCCGGGCTGGATCGATGATCTCCTCCTGATGTCGCGCGAGCCAGTCCTCCCGCGGCTCGACGAATAGCCCGCTCGTGTTGGCGGGCAGACCGCTTGCGGCCATCGGCGTTCGCTCCCTCTATGTTTTTGTGATGGGAGCCTAGCACCTCGTCTTCCCGCGCAGCAGCGCGTGCTGCGCAACCGCACCCGGCATTGCGAGGGCAGCGGTGCCGTCGTCAACCTGCGCGACGTTTCGCCCTCACACCGACCACCAGCCGCCACTCGGCTGCCGTGGCAGGCTTGACCTCACCGAGCCAGTGGAAGGAATCCGCGGTGATCTCGGTAAAACTCCAGCGCGTCAGCTCGCCCGCCTCGGTCGTGCCTTCCTGCACGATGTCCGCGCCGCGCGGGCGGCCGATCTGCTGGCGAAAGACGCCGCGGCCGGGATCGAACCAGGAAATCCGCCACGCGGAAATGGCGGGATCGTAGACCCGCAGCGTCGTGCCGTACCAATTGCCGGCAACCGGAAAGGCCGCGCTGCCGGCGGGGCGGGGGATGATCCAGACGTCCTGCATGGCGCGCCCCTCCAGCACCCAGCCGAAATGAATCTCGCCGGGCGCGCTGTGCTTCGTTCCATCGGCGCCATGGGCGGTGATCTCGGCGTTCCAATCGCCGACGAAGCGGCCGTAGAGCTGGAGCGCTGCTGTATGCTCAGGGTTTGGTCCGTCAGCGTGCAGCAATCTCGCAAAGTCGGTCATGTCGATCTCCTGTTGCGAAGAGATCAGCACGAGCGGACCGCAGCTGACTTGGAGAAAATTGCCGTCGGGATCGTCAGGTCTTGCGCAGGGCCAGATTCTTGATGTCCCGATCGGCCTCATCGTTCGTCCGCGTGCTCCCTGAGCGTTCCGCTCGCCAGATCACGATGACAGAGACGACGACGAGGCCCGCACCGAGCAGCATCATGGATGAGAACGGCTCGCCGAGCACGACGGTGCCGAGCAGCACCGCGATCACCGGATTGACGAAAGTGTAGGTCGACACCAACGAGGTCGAGACATTCTCCAGCAGCCAGTTATAGGCGACGAATCCGATCACGCTGCCCGAGATGATCAGCCACAGCGCTGCGGCAAGTGAGGTCAGCGAGACCTCGGTCGGACTGAAGTTTCCGGTCTCGCCCGTCAGCCAGCTGATCGCGAACAACACGATACCGCCGATCGACAGCTGCATGCCCGAAAGCAGGATGGCGGAGCTCTGGCTCGACATGCGCCGGGACAGTACGGTCCCGGCGGACCATGACAATGCCGCGGCTAGCAGCAGGACGACGGGAAGAATGCTGATGCCGGCCTGCTCGACGTTTTGCCAAGCCACGAGTCCAACGCCCAGGAAGCCCGGCACGAGCGCCAGCAAGGCAACGGGCTTCGGTCGCTGATCGCCGGGGAACACGACATCGATCAGCAGGATCCAGAACGGGATCGTGGCGAGCACGATGGCTGCCACGCCCGAAGGAACCGATTGCTGGGCGAAGGCGAGCACGCCGTGGCAGCCGACAAAGAACAGCAGTCCACACAGGCTCGCCATGGCCCAGGCCTGCAAGGACATGCTCGCGATCTGTCCTCCGCTCATCGCCAGCAACACGATGCCGCCGCAGAACGAGCGAAGCGCCATCAGCAGAAATGGCGGGATCGATTTCAGACCCAACGTGATGGCGAAGTAGGTGGAACCCCACAGCAAATAAATCGCCGCGAATGAGCCGATGACCAGAAATTTTCTGCTCATGATTGCTCCGATCGAGGATGATCCTGAAGCAACCAAGTCGGCGACGGTTCATGCGTTCCCGCTTTTGCGGGTCAGACCCCGTCGAGAATGATCACCGTCGGCTTCGACGGCAGCGCATCGCGCGACATCCGGAAGGAGCGCTCGCTGCGCCGGTCGATCTCGAACTGCTGGCCGATGCGGCTCATGAATTCGTCGAGCGGGGTGGCGAAGCGATGCATCGGCAGCACCACCGAGGCGCGCAGGCGCCGGGTGATGTCGGAGATGCCGTCGAGCGACATGGTGTAGGTGCCGTCGATCGGCACCATCACGATGTCCAGCCGCCCGATCTGGGCAAAGTGGCTGTCGTCGAGCTTGTGGTGGAGATGGCCGAGATGGCCGATGCAGAGGCCGGCGACCTCGAAGATGAAGATCGAATTGCCGTCGCGGATCATGTCGGCGCCGGCATCGTTGCCGAAATAGCGGCGGATGTCCGTGGTGACGTTGCGGATGAAGGTGTCGCCGATGCGTTCCGAGACGATGGCGGGCTTACCGTCGTGGCTCCAGCCATGCAGCACATGGGGAATGCGCTTGTCGGGAAACAGCGTGTAGTGGGTGCTGTGAGCGCGGTTCATGGTGACGACATCGGGCAGGCGGCCGACCTGATAGGCGCCGCTGTAGTCGGTCGCGATGCGCAAGCCGCCCGGCGTGTCGATGAAATAGGTGGAATGGCCGGCATAGGTGATCTCGACCTCGGGGGCACTCGCCGCCTGCCTGAAGGCAACCGACATGACCCGCGGCGCGGCGCTGGCCATCGCCAGGCATTCGCTGCGCTGGGGCTGCTGCTGGGCGAAGGCGGGCGTCGCCAGCCAAGCGAGAAACGTCAAGGCCATCAGGAAAATTCGGGACATGACAAACCGTCCGCCGTTTAGACGATATAAAGAGTGTATCCAGGAATTATCCCACCGTCATGCGGTGCTAAGGCAGCCGCGCCGATCCGCCGCTTGCCTCGATCAGCCTCACGGCCTGTTTGTCGAAGGATACGAAGGTGTCGGCGCCAAGCCAGTTGCCCTCATGGGCGATCACGCCGTCGGCGAAATCGCCACCGGCATCGAGGACCGCCAATCCGGCTTCGGCTAGGGGCCAGTTGACGACCGCATTGGAGGCATTGATCAAGTGCCGGATCGAAGCCGCGATATTCTCAGCGGAAGTTTTGTAGCCCCGTGAGAGGACCCAGGCCAACTCGCACAGTGCGGGAATCGAGATGGCTATCAGGTCAGCCTTCTTGAGGAGGGCTTCGGCCAGCTTGCTCTGTTCGGCATCATCTCTGACCAGAACCCGCACCAGGACGTTGGTGTCGGGTGTTATCTTCATCGCTTGCCGACCCAGCCGTCAGCGATGATCTCGTTCATCTCTTCGATCGACAGCGATCGACCGTTGGTTTTTCCTTTCAGAAAGCCGAAGGCATCCGAAATCTTTCCGGTCGGCCGAGCCGCCTTCACCTCAACTCGCCCTCCGGGAAGCTTTTCTATCGAGATCTTGTCTCCCGGATGCACGCCGAGGTGCTCCAGGAGATCCTTCCGCAACGTGACCTGCCCCTTGGCGGTGACGGTAAGCGTGGCCATGAGTTCCCTCATTGCTTGATCCTCGATTAGTAAGGCGTTTTATCCTTACTTTCAAGTGAGGTGGATTTGGTGGCCCGCCTTACTGCCGCCGTGGGCTGAACTTCCAGGTGATGGCAACCAGCCCCGCGGTGATCAGGCCGCTGATGAGCCCGGCGATCGGCAAGGCGAGCAGCAGCGCGGCGCTGGCGGCCCAGCCGATCGAGGAGAAGGCTTCGGCGAAGGTCGCAAGCCGCGACGACGTCTGGCGGCGGCGGAATTGGCTGCGCCTTGCCTGCACCCGGAACCAGAGCTGGATCGCAGTCGCGCAGGCCGCGCTGATGATGATGGCGCCGGCACTGACCGCAGCCTGGTATGGCGAAGCCAAGGCGAGCGCCGCAAGCAGCGGGCAGAAGATGGCGGCGATCGCGATCAGCACCACCTCGATCTTGGCGCGAATGACGGTGGACGGCGTCAGCGGCGCGGTCGCAACCAGATCAGGCGCGTCCTCGCCGGAGATCGTCAGCCAGGCGAGCCCACCGGCGAGCTGTCCGGCCGCCATGACAATGACGGGCGTGATCAGCGTCACCGCGGCGGAGCTGTCGGCAAAGCTGCGCCAGAGCAGCAGCGCCGGCGGCACCAGATAGAGCAGCTGCATCAGCGTCTGCGAGATCAGCCAGGGATCGCGCCAGAGCAGCATGAATTCCTTGCGCCGCAGCGCCTGCTGCCGCGAGCCGCCGCGGAACCGGCGCTCCTTCGCGCGCTTGCGCCCCGAGCTGCCGTAGGCGGCGGCGTCGATCGCGGTGTCGGCAAAACGGTGCGAGAAGATCGTCATCACGCCGCCGAGCAGCACGAGCCCGAGCGCCAGAAGCAGCAGCAGTGCCTCGCTGTCGCCCATCGTCGCACGCGCCGGCCACCACCAGATGCTGTCGACGTCGGGGGCGTAGGCGGCAACGCTCCCGGAGGTCAGGATGGTGAAGCGCGACAGCGTGCCGTAGGACATGATCGCGGCGATTTGGAGCGCGATCACGAAGCCTGCGCCGATGATCGCGGCGAGGATCTGGGCGACGAAGCGCGTCCGCGCCGGGCCGATCAGGCGGAATAAGAGGATGGTGACGGCAATCGCGACCGCCGCGGCCGACAGGCCCATGGCGATGACGACGCCGAACGCCGCAAGCCAGCGTGGCCCGCCGCCAATCACCAGCACGTCGATGAAGGGTGTCGAGAACAGCAGCGCCATCACCGTGACGGTGAGCGCGATCGCGGCAATGCGCACGGAGAACAGATTGGCGAGTGTCGCCGGCGAGGACATGATCAGGTCGAGATCGGCGCGGGCATAGAACACCCGCGTCACCGATTCGATCGCCTGCGACAGCATCAAGGTCCAGGCCAGGAAGATCGTCGCCGTGATCACGATCAGCGAGGATTTGTCGAGCGGCAGTTGCAGATCGGCGAAGCGGCCGATCACCGCCCAGGCCGGCACGTGCAGCAGGCCTGCGAAGAACAAAAGGCCGATCATTGCGGCGCGCGCCCGCTTGCGCCGGCCGCCCGTCATCATGGCGAACCATTCGCGCCAGGCGAGCCGCAGCTCGTGGCGGGCAAACCAGGACAGCGCGGTGGCCGAGCTCATGCGGCTTCCGGAAGCGTCACCAGCGCGATGAAGAGATCTTCCAGGCTGGTATCGGCATGGCCATTCTGCTGGCGCAGCTCGGCCAGCGTGCCCTCGGCGACCAGACGTCCCGATGCGATCACGCCGATGCGGTCGGCCATGCGTTCGGCAACTTCCAGGATATGCGTCGTCATGATGACGGTGCAGCCGGCGCGGACGCGTTCGCTGAGCAGGCCCTTGACGTGCCGGGCGGAGACGGCATCGAGCCCCGTCAGCGGCTCGTCAAGGATGATGAGGCGGGGATCGTGCACCAGCGCGCCGGCCAGCGCCACCTTCTGGCGCATGCCCTTGGAAAAGCCTTCGCAGCGTTCGTGCCGGTGCGGCTCGAGCCCGAGCGAGTGCAACAGCTCCTGCGCCACCGGTTCCGAGACCGAGGGTGCGATACCCCAGAGGCCGGCGACAAATTCGAGATATTCGAGTGGCGTCAGCTTGTCATAAATCATGGGTTCGTCGGAGACCCATGCCATTACCTGCTTGGCGGCGACGGGGTTTTGGAGCGCGTCGATGCCGAAGATCGAGACCGCGCCGGCATCGGGCCGGAGCAGGCTGGCGACCATGCGCAAAGTGGTGGTCTTGCCGGCGCCGTTGGGGCCGACCAGCGCGTAGAATTCACCGGCATGGATGCTGAGATCGAGGCTGTCGACCGCCAAACGGTCAAAACGCTTCGTTAACCCCAAGACTTCAAGCGCCGCGCTGTCCGGCTTCATGACGGCCACACCATCCGGTTTTGCATTGCTGGCGACCATGACCTGAAGATGTTTCGGCACGGTGAATCGTGCTGCCGCAAATTCCGCCATCCGCCTTGGACTAAAGGCAAGTCACCGTTTGTTGACAGCGCGCAGGCGTTCAGGCTGAATTGATTCCGGACAAATGGCGCGAACGCGGCGAAACGACTGCGTAGCGACTGGACACAAGATGCGGCGAGGCGGTCACGAAGAACCGCCGGTTGCATCGGGAGGATGCGCGGCGATGCTGGATTTCGTTCAGCAGCTGGTCAGCGGTGTTGCGCTCGGCTGCGTCTACGGCCTGATCGCGCTCGGCTTCGTGCTCGTCTACAAGGCCACCGAAGTCGTCAATTTCGCCCAGGGCGATCTGATGATGCTCGGCGGGTTCTTCGCCTTCACCTTCATCGGCATGATGGGACTGAACTACTGGGTCGGCTTTGCCGGTGCGGTGGCGGCGATGGCGCTGTTCGGCATGCTGGCCGAGCGCGTGGTGGTGCGGCCGATCCTCGGCTATCCGCAATTCTCCATCATCATGGCGACGATCGGGCTCGGCTACTTCCTGCGCTCGATCGCCGGGATGATCTGGGGCACCGATGATCTGAAGATCGAGACGCCGTTCAGCCAGGGCGTGCTGCGCATCGGCTCGCTGGTGCTCGCCTACGACAAGCTCTCGGTGATCGCGGCGACAATGATTCTGTGCACGCTGCTCTATCTCTTCTTCAACAAGACCACGCTCGGCACCGCGATGCGCGCCAGTTCCGAGAACATGCTGGCGGCCTATTACATGGGGATCCCGGTCAAGCGGGTGGTGTCGGTGGTCTGGGCCATCAGCGCGGCGGTCGCGACCTGCGCCGGCGTGCTGCTGGCCCCGATCACCTTCATTCACTCCAACGTCGGCCTCGTGCTGGGCCTCAAGGCATTTCCCGCCGCCGTGCTCGGCGGCTTCGGCTCGATTCCGGGCGCGGTCGTCGGCGGTGTCCTGATCGGCGTGATCGAGAGCATGGCAGGGTTCTATCTGGCCGAGGGCTGGAAGGACGTCGCGCCCTATGTCGTCTTGCTCGCGGTGCTCTTGCTCAAGCCCGAAGGCCTGTTCGGCCTTCACGTCCGCAAGAAGGTCTGAGCGCCATGCGCTTCCTGTTCAAGACCGACTATGAGGACGACATCAGGCTGTTTCCGCATTCGGGCTACGTCGTTTCCTACGGCATCCTGCTCGCGCTGCTGCTGATCGCGCCCTACGTGCTCTCCAGCTATCTGATGAGCCAGCTCGTCTTCGTCTGTATCTATGCGACCGTCGGTGTGGGGCTGATGATCCTGACCGGTTTTACCGGGCAGGCATCGCTCGGCCATGCCGCGTTCCTCGCCATCGGCGCCTACACCGCGGCTTACTTGCAGAAATACAACGTGCCGTTTCCCGTCTATTTCGTGGCCGCGGGCGTCCTCACAGGCTGCATCGGCGCGCTGGTCGGCTTTCCCGCGCTGCGGCTCCAGGGCATCTATCTCGTCATCGCCACCATCTCCTTCGCCTTCATCGTCGAGGAGATCCTGGCGCGCTGGGAGAGCGTGACGAACGGCAACGAGGGGATGCGGGTCAAGACGCTATCGCTGCTTGGCGTCACTGTTCCGCGCGACAGCCCGACCTTCTATTTCCTCTGCCTTGCCGTGCTGGTCCTGACCATCGTCGGCACGCTCAATCTGCTGCGATCGCCGACCGGCCGGGCCTTCGTCGCGATCCGCGACAGCGAGACGGCGGCGCGCAGCATGGGCATCAACGTCGCGCTGTACAAGGTCAAGTCGTTTGCGATCTCGGCGGCGATCACCGGCTTTGCCGGCGTGCTGTTCGCGCACAAGCTCTCCTTCATCTCGCCGGAGATGTTCACGCTCCAGCTCTCGATCGAGTTCATTATCGTGATTCTGATCGGCGGCATTTTCAGCCTGCACGGCGCAGTGCTGGGCGCGATCTTCATCGTGATGATCGATCCGTTCCTGACCTATCTCAAGGACGACATGCCCGGCATCATCGCCGGCATTGCCGCGACGTTCTGGGCCGGCCCGGCGACTGCGGCCGAAATCCAGTCTAAGGTCGCTGCCTTCGCCTCGCTCAACGGGCTGAAGGGCGCGATCTACGGCATCATCATCGTGCTGTTCGTGCTGTTCGAGCCGCTCGGGCTCTACGGCCGCTGGCTCAAGATCAAGCTCTTCTTCCAGCTATTTCCACTCTACAAGCGCGCCACGTTCAAGCGGCAAAAGATCTACGTGAAGTCGGAGCGGAACCGATGAGCTATTTCCGCGCCGAGAACCTGTCACTGCATTTCGGGGGCCTGAAGGCCGTCGATGCGGTCTCGTTCGCGGTGGAGAAGGGCGAGATCCTCTCGATCATAGGCCCCAACGGCGCCGGCAAGAGCTCGATCTTCAATTTGATCTCGCGGATCTACCGGCCGACCACGGGCCGCATCTTTTTCGAGGACCAGGACATCACGGAACAGCCGCCTTACGACATCGCAAGGCTCGGCATCGCCCGCACCTTCCAGAACATCGAGCTGTTCGAGAATGCCACCGTGCTGTCGAACCTCCTGGTCGGCCGTCACCGCCATTCGACCACGCAGCTGTGGCAGGAGCTTCTGTTCCTGCCCAGCGTGCGCGCCAACGAGAAAGTGCATCGCCGCCGGGTCGAGCAGGTGATCGAATTCCTCGATCTCGAACCCTACCGCGACAAGTTGATCTCCGGCCTTCCTTACGGCGTGCGCAAGGTGATCGAGCTCGCCCGCGCGCTGTGCTCGGAACCGAAGCTGATCCTGCTGGACGAGCCGTCCTCCGGCCTCAATGTCGAGGAGACCGACGACATGTCGTTCTGGATCCGCGACATGAAGAGCGAGCTCGGCATCACCGTGCTGATGGTCGAGCACGACATGTCGCTGGTGAATCGCGTCTCCGACCGCGTCATCGCGCTGAACTACGGCCGGGTGCTGGCGACGGGCTCGCCCGCCGAGGTGCAGCAGCACCCTGATGTCGTCGCCGCGTATCTGGGAGCGTGACGCGATGGATGCGACCGCGGCGCCCGACATCATCATCCTGAAACTCTCCAACATCGAGAGCTATTACGGGCCGATCATGGCGATCCGCGGCATCTCGCTGGAGGTGCCGCGCGGCCGCATCGTCACCCTGCTGGGTGCCAATGGTGCCGGCAAGACCACGGTGCTGAAGACGATCTCGGGCATCCTCGATCCGCAGAAGGGCGCGATCGAGTTCATGGGCAAGCCGATCCAGCGCATGGAGGCCGACAAGATCGTGCGTCTCGGCCTCAGCCACGTGCCGGAGGGGCGCGAGGTGTTCCCGTTCCTCTCCGTCCGCGAGAACCTGATGATGGGCGCCTATCCGCGCCGGGATCGCGACGGTGTCGCGGAGGATCTGGAGCGGGTCTACGGCTATTTCCCGCGGCTGAAGGAGCGTATCGACCAGCCGGCCGGCCAGCTCTCCGGCGGCGAGCAGCAGATGCTGGCGATCGGGCGAGCGCTGATGAACCGGCCGACGCTGCTGCTGTTAGATGAGCCCTCGCTCGGCCTGTCGCCGCTGCTGGTGAAGGAGATCTTTACCATCATCCGCCGCGTCAACGAGGAGCAGGGCATGTCGATCCTGCTGGTCGAGCAGAACGCCAAGGTGGCGCTGGAAACGGCGCATTACGGCTATGTGCTCGAGATCGGCCGCATCGTGATGAACGACAGCTGCGACCGCTTGATGCATTCGAAGGACATCCAGGAGTTCTACCTGGGTGCCAAGGAAGCCGGCGCGCGAGGCGAACGGCGCTGGAAAAAGAAGAAAACGTGGCGTTAGATGGGTAACCCCTCCAGCGCATAGACCGCCGGCAAGGCAGGCAGCGGAGGGGAACGCGACAAGGAGGAGACGCGCATGGCCCGACCGGCGGTGCTGACGGTCGCTGATACGATCGCGAAGAGCTTCTTGCGCGCCGCCGAGACGCGGGGCGACAGGCCGGCGATCCGCGAGAAGAAATTCGGCATCTGGCAGCCGACCAGCTGGCGCGAATGGCTCGAGATATCCAGGGAGATCGCCTACGCACTTCGTGCGATCGGATTTCTGCCGGGCGACGTCGCCTCCATCATCGCCAACGCCGTGCCCGAATGGGTCCATGCCGACATGGGCATATTGTGCGCCGGTGGCATCTCCTCCGGCATCTACCCCACCGATTCGTCGTCTCAGGTCGAATATCTCGTCAACGATTCCGGCACAAAGGTCATCTTTGCCGAGGACGAGGAGCAGCTCGACAAGATTCTCGCCTGCCGCGCGCGCTGTCCCTCCCTGCAAAGGATCATCGTGTTCGACATGGAGGGCCTCAGCGGCTTCTCCGACGACATGGTGATGTCGCTCGACGAGTTTCGCGCACTCGGGCGCAACCACATGGTCGGAAACGAGGCGCTGTGGCAGCAGATGATCGACAGCCGCAGCGCCGGCGATCTCGCCATTCTGGTCTACACCTCGGGCACCACGGGCCCGCCCAAGGGCGCGATGCATGCCAACCGCAGCGTCACGCACCAGATGCGGCACGCCAACGACTTCATTCCGGCGCGTGAGGACGAGGACCGGCTGATCTTCCTGCCGCTCTGTCATGTCGCCGAGCGCGTCGGCGGCTACTACATCTCGGTCGCGCTCGGCTCGGTCATGAATTTTGCCGAGAGTCCGGAGACGGTGCCGGACAATCTTCGCGAGGTGCAGCCGACCGTCTTCCTCGCTGTGCCCCGCATCTGGGAGAAATTCTATTCCGCCATCAGCATCGCGGTAAAGGATGCGACGCCGTTCCAGCGATGGGTCTATCGCCGCGCCATCGCGATCGGCTATCGCATGGTCGATTGCCGGCTCGAGGGCAGGCCGCCGCCGCTGTCGCTGCGCATCGCCAACCGCCTCGCTTATCAGATTGCGTTCCGCAACATCCGCCGCATGATCGGGCTCGACCGCTGCCGCATCGCCTTCACCGGCGCTGCGCCGATCGCGCCGGAGCTGATCCGCTGGTATCTTGCGCTCGGCATCGACATGCACGAGGTCTATGGCCAGACCGAGAATTGCGGCGTCGCCACCATGATGCCGGCAGAGCGGATCAAGCTCGGCTCGGTCGGCAAGGCGGTGCCGTGGGGCGAGGTCGCGCTATCACCCGACGGCGAGATTCTGATCAAGGGCGACTTCCTGTTCATGGGCTATCTGAACCAGCCGGAGAAGACCGCGGACACCATCGATGCGCGCGGATGGCTGCACACCGGCGACGTCGGCACCATCGACAATGAGGGCTTCGTCCGCATCACCGACCGGATGAAGGACATCATCATCACCTCCGGCGGCAAGAACATCACGCCGTCCGAGATCGAGAACCAGCTGAAATTCTCGCCCTACATCTCGGACGCCGTGGTGATCGGCGACAAGCGGCCGTATCTCACCTGTCTCGTGATGATCGACCGGGAGAATGTCGAAAAATTCGCCCAGGACCATGACATCCCCTTCACCAACTATGCCAGCCTGTGCCGGGCGACGGAGATCCAAGACCTGATCTGGCGCGAGATCGAGCAGGTCAACGGCAATTTCGCCCGCGTCGAGACGATCAAGCGGTTCTACCTGATCGAACGCCAGCTGACGCCGGAGGACGAGGAGCTGACACCGACCATGAAGCTGAAGCGCGGCTTCGTGAACAAGCGCTACGCCGCCGAGATCGACGCGATGTATCGCGAGCGCGCGGTGGCGTGAGACACGCATGCCCCCCGGAAAAGTGGGAACCGGTTTTCCGACAGGGGGCATGCGCAAAATAGAAAAGCGAAGGAGCGATGGCCGCCGCCCTTCGCGTAACACGGGCCTTTAGGAGAGGAGACGTCAATGTCGAAATCGTTCAGCGCGTTCGGCCTTGCTGTGAGTGCAATGGTGCTCACCTGTCTGCCGGCCGCGGCGCAAACCAAGGTCACCAATGAAGGCATCTCGGCCTCCGAGATCGTGATCGGCACCCATCAGGACCTGTCGGGGCCGATCAAGGGCTGGGGCGTCCCCGTCGCAAACGGCATGAAGATGGCGGTCGAGGAGGTCAACGCGGCCGGCGGCATCAACGGCCGCAAGCTTCGGCTGGTCGTCGAGGATAGCGGCTACGATCCGAAAAAGGCCGTGCTGGCGTCGCAGAAGCTGATCGAGCGCGACAAGATCTTCGCGATGGTGGGGGCGATGGGCTCGCCGACCGTGCTCGCCGCGCAGGACATCCTGTTCGACGCCGGCGTGCTCCAGCTCTTCCCGCTGACGGCGGCCGAATTCACCTTCAAGTTCGATCCGGCCAAGCCGCAGGAGCGGCTGAAGTTCAACAATTTGCTGCCCTATGTCGAGAGCACGCGGGCCGCGCTCAAATACATGATGGAGTGGAAGGGCTTCAAGAAGCCCTGCATCATGCATCAGGATGACGAATACGGTAAGAACGTGCTCGACGGCTTCAATCAGCAGCTCACCGCCATGAAGGCGCAGCCGGCCTCCATCACCAGCTACAAACGCGGCGCTTCCGACTTCAGCGCGCAGATCGCCAAGATGAAGTCCGACGGCTGCGACCTCGTCGTGCTCGGCACCGTGCTCCGCGAGACCATAGGGGCGATGAGCGAAGCCAGGAAGCTCGGCTGGGACGTCACCTTCCTCGGCGCCACGCCGACCAACGTGATGGAAGTTCCCATGCTCGGCAAGGATGCCGTCGAAGGGCTCTACGCCGCGTCCGGCTTCGAGATCCCGTACGAGGACACCGCCAAGGGCAAGGTCAAGGACTGGCTCGTCAACTACAAGAAAATGTTCAACACCGACGCCAACACCCAGGCCATCATCGGCTACAATGCGGTGATGACATTTGCGTTCTACGCGAACAAGGCCGGCAAGGATCTGACCGGACAGAAGATGCTGGACGCGCTCGAATCGGGCGATAAATTCCTCGACATCTTCAACTCGCCCCCCACCAAGTTCTCCAAGACCGACCACCTCGCCAACACCATCACCCAGGTGCAGCAGGTCAAGGGCGGCCGCTGGGTGCTGGTGAAGGACAATCTGATGTTTTGATGCGGTCTCGCTTACCCTCCCCTGGAGGGGGAGGGTCGATCGCGCGCAGCGCGAGCGGGGTGGGGTGATCTCTCAACACGGGCAGTGTCCAGTGATGAGAGACCGTCACCCCACCCCGTCTCACATTTCGCTGCGCTCAATATGAGCCGATCCTCCCCCTCCAGGCTAAGGCGTGCACACGATTTTTCTTGCCTTGAGGGAATCGAGTCTGATTCCTTGCGGTGCGGTTTGCAAGAAGGATAACCGCATTGAAGGCAGGAATGGATTGGTCAGTCGGCCGTTTTGGTGACGTTCGACTGGCCAAAAGGGGGCGCTGTTGTTGCAGCGCGCCGTCGAACGCGTCACGATGAACCTGCGCGCAGCCGCCGATGGCCGTGCCGAATGGGTGGGGTTCAGCCGCTGGCTGAACAATCCGAGCGTGACAGTGGATGAGATCGCCGGGCATGGCGCAGAGGTGCTGTCGGAGCGGGTTGCAGGGCTGCATGCGCTTGCGATCCAGGACACGACGGAACTGAACTATGCGAGGCATGCCGGCCGGGTCCGGGGCCTTGGCCCTTCCGGTAACGGGATTGACCCGGGCTTGTTTGTGCATCCGGTATTGGCAGTTGACGCCGGGAGCGGAGCCTTGCTCGGGCTCGCTGGGATGCAGATTTGGACGCGCCGGGGGCCTGCATCGCCTGATTACCGAAACCAGCCGATCGAAGAGAAGGAGTCCTATCGTTGGATCAAGGGCGCTGCGGGCGCCAAGAGTGCGCTTGCTGCGGCGGCGATGATCACGGTGATTGGCGACCGTGAGAGCGACATTTACGAAGAATTTGACCGGATTCCTGACGCTCGGACCCATTTGCTCACGCGCGTCTGTCGCGATCGCGCCTTGGTGGGTGGCGGAAGGTTGTTTGATATTGCCCAGAACTGGCCGGTCCAGCATCGCTTCGATTTGGAGGTTCGGGCACAGCCCGGCCGTCCGGCCCGAACGGCCAAGATCGCACTGCGCTTTGGCGAGGTGACCATCAAGCGCCCGGCCAACTGCAGCGACCGGAAAGCGGCGCATCAATTGACGTTGCGTTTGGTAGAGGTGAAGGAACTCGATCCCTCTGTCGAAGAGCCGATCCACTGGCGCCTTGTTACTACTCATGCGGTGACGACGGTTGAGCAAGCGCTGCAGATTGTCGCTTGGTACCGTCAGCGCTGGCACATCGAGCAGCTGTTCCGCACCAGCAAAAGCCAAGGGCTCGACATCGAGAGCAGCCAGGTCGAGGCGGCCGAGGCGCTGTTCAAGCTCGCCGCCATCGCGGTGATGGCAGCTATCAAGATCATGCAACTCGTCCTCGCCCGCGACGGCACGGTCGACCGTCCGGCCACTGACGTAGTGCCGGCGGACCAGCTGCCGATACTCAAAACCTTGCAGGTCAAGCTCGAAGGCAAAACCGTCAAGCAAAAGAACCCTCATCCCGAGCACTCCATCGCTTGGCTTGCATGGATCATTGCTCGGCTCGGAGGATGGACCGGCTACGCCTCCGAGCGGCCGCCCGGCCCCATCACCATGCGAAGAGGTTGGCACCGCTTCGAGCAGATGGCTCTCGGTTGGAGGCTCCGAGAAGTGTGCACGCCTTAGCCTGGAGGGGGAGGGTAAGAAAGCTACGACCCGCCCCCCGCCGTCCCCGAGCTCACCGGGGCCAGCGCATCTTCCCGGCAGCGCCAGCCGTCGGCGGCTTTCACGAAAGCGAACGTCCGCTGGATCCTCAAGCGACGCGTGACGTTGAAGGCCTCGCCGGAGCGCTCCTTGGTGCCGGCGCCTGCCTGCGGGCGGCCCGTCCCGGCGTCCCAGCAGGTGCCGGTGCAGGTGGTCGCGACCTTGCTGCAGGTGGTGAAGGGCGCCAGCACGGCCATCTCGATCTCGCCGGTGACTTGCGCCTCCTGCTCGCTCATCTGGCTGTCGAGCGCATAGACGCGGTTGATGCGGAGGAAGTTGCCGCAGGAATTGGCCGCATGGATTCGCGCGGCGCAGAAATCGACCGCATCGGTATCGGGCGAGCGCGCCGCAACCTGACGGCCGAACACCTTTTTGGGATCGCCCTTCGCGCTACGGATCTCCTCGCTCTTGTGCTTGAGATAGTCGGCGAGACAGCCTTCCGCGGATTCGAGCTCGGCAAGCGGCACGTTCTCCTTGCCGACCAGATTGCACATGCGGTCGCGCTCGCGCGTCCAGCGGCCGTATTCGGCGAAGGCAAAGCGTGCCGCGGTCGGGTCGAGCTTGCCGATCAGGCCGAGCACCTGGCCGTTGAGCTCGGTCTCGGTGAGCGCCAGCGCCGGGTCCGCGCAGATCAGCGCGCCGGCGGCAGTGTTGGCCGCGAGACAGTCGAAATCCGCGTCGCGCAGGATCGCGGCACGCTCCTCGGTCACCTTGAGCAGGCACGCCTTCACCCGGTCGAAATCGTCGGTGCGGACCGCGGTCTGGCCGACGATGCCGCAGCCGAGGTTGCGCTGTCGGATCCAGATCGCGTTTTCCTCGATCGCGGGCAGGCGATCGGGCAAGCGGGCGAGCCGCGCCTCGATCGCCGCGCTCAGCCTTTCGGCGGCGGCGGCAAGCTCGGCATCGCCGCAGAACAATTGGTTGCCGGGGTCGCGAATCGACTGGCAATTGTTCCTGGCGAAAAGCGGCAGCCGGCCGGCGATGGAGCGGTCGGAGGGGCCGGATTGCGCCAAGCCTGGCGCCGCGGGCAATGCCAGCAGCGCAAGCACAGACAGCACGATGAACCGCATTCCAGTCGCCCCCGCACAGACGGTGCCATGCTAGCGTTCCCGAGCGTGCAGTGGAATGGGGTTGTGGGGAAATCTACGTACGGCCCGTTACCCCATCTACGAGGCTACAGGATCAATCAGGGCGCCTCGGCGGCGACCATCGAGAACCGCACCGGCTCGTCGACATATTTCAACACGGCCGACTGGTAGAGCACGAACAGCGGCTGGTAGCTCCGCGCGGCGTCGTCCTCGACCATCGCCATGCGGCGGTTGTCGAGCATCAGCCAGTGGCCGTCGCGCCTTGCGGCGACAACCGCGTGCTCTTCGCCGGCCCTGACGTCGCGCACCACGACGATGCGGAGGTCGTCGGCTGCAACGCCCGCAAGGCGCAGCGCGGCAAGCTTGGCGATGGCGTAGTCTTCGCAGTCGCCGGCGCCGCGCGCGAAGGTCGCCAGCGGCGAACTCCAGACATCGTCTGCACCGTCGTCGGCGGGGCGGATGGCGAGGTTGATGGCACGGTTGGTCTCGCCGAGCCGGGCGCGGCCGTCGCGGGCGCGGGCCTGGTCGACGATGGCGAGCAGCTTCAGCGCCGCGGGCGAGGCGCAATTGTCGCGGTCGCCGTCGCAGAGCGCGAGCTGCACCATGTCGTCATCGAGGTTGTCTTTCAGCGCCGCCCATTTCTGCCGCAGGCTGCCGCCGGAGATGGCGAACGCGAATACGCCGAACGGCTCGGCGGATTTGCGGACGAGTACGCCCGCTCCGGGCGACAGCAGCGTGCCGGCGCGGAGCTCGGCGGCCGATCCGAGCAGGACCAATCCGCACAGGATAAGGATTGCGCGCCAGGCGCGCGAGCGAGCAGCGGTCTCCATCTGACATCCCCTTCCGGCTTCGCGAGGTCCCCTCGACCTCGACGCGCCAGGCTTTGTTGCTTTCGCGGAGATAGTGCGAGGCGGGCCGTTTTGTTCTGCTTAACGCGCGCGGCAAGGCCCCCAAAACCGCGGGACAGGCTGAAATCCGTCTGCCCAAATTGCGTAAAATTTGACGATTCGCCCGTCAGGAGGGCGCCCGCTGCCGCGAAATGGAAGCAATTGCGGACAGAAGTTGCGCGGCTGCCGATTCTGCGGCCTATGGCTAACAGCCCGTTATTTCGCGGGTTCTGTTAGTTAGATCACAGATTTAGCTCCGTATTTGCCGCAGGATGCTGCAGAGCATCACGAACAAAAGATGACGAGAGTATCTACTGTCAGACCTATACGACAGATTACTTTGGATGACTGGAAATGCAGGCAGATGAGCCCAATTCGACTTTTGGATGCTTCGAGAATTACTTCAGCTTCTCTGTGCCGGCGCTGCGCGCATGGGTTCCTATGGCCAAGTGACGCGAAATCACACAAGCAATAGATGGTTTCGCTAACGACTTGGTAATGCTAAGCAAGCTTAGACGGTCGATACTTTCATAAATATTAACCTTTTTACGGTGCCCGTTGAATTACCCTGGCAAGTTTGACGCCGCGATCTCCATTGACGGTCAGGGTTCCCACTCGCCCGCCGACCCTCATGTCGATTCCTTTACCGGCAAGCCCTTCATCGCCAAGGCGCATGGCCACGTGCCTGACGGTGCGGTCGTCGTTCCCGATGCCAGCCTGATCTTCAACGGCGACTTCAAGCGCGCCGGCCTCGATCTCGTGCTGTCCCACGACGGGCACGAGTTCGTCGTTCACGACTATTTCAGAGGCGACAAGCGCGCGGCGGTAGCTTCGCCCGATGGCGCCCACCTCACCGGCGACGTCGTCAACGCGCTCGCGGGGCATGTGCAATACGCGCAGGCCGCGTCCGGCATTGCCGCGGCCCAGGTCATCGGCCACGTCACCAAGCTCGTCGGCAGTGCGACCGCGATCCGCAATGGCGTTTCCGTCATTCTCAACAACGGCGACAATGTCGAGAAGGGCGACGTGGTCTCGACCGGCGCCGATTCGACCCTCGGCATCACCTTCATCGATGGCACCGTGTTCGGCCTGTCCTCCAATGCGCGGATGGTGCTGAACGAGATGGTCTACGACCCCAACGGGTCGAGCAATTCCTCGCTGCTGAGCCTCGTCGCCGGCACCATCACCTTCGTCGCCGGCGAGACCGCCAAGCACGGCGACATGAAGATCGACACGCCGGTCGCCACCATGGGTATCCGCGGCACGGCCGTGCTGACCCAGATCAACTTCGTCGTTCCCGCCGGCGGCGGCGATCCGCAGCCGCAGGCCAGCTTCCAGGTGCTGGTCGAGCCGAACGGCACCACCGGCTCCTACATCCTGTTCGACAAGGTCACGCTGCTGCCGATCGCGACGGTCAACCAGGCCGGCCAGATGATCCAGATCAGCGGCGGCAACGTCTCGATCGGCAACGCGCTGATGTCGCCGGACATCCAGAAGCTGATCACCGACGTGTTCACGCTGAAGTTCACCGACAACAACACCAACACCAAGCTGACCACGAACTTCACCGACACGATCACGCAGACCGGCAATATTGTCGTGATCAAGACGGACACCGGCGCGACCGCGACCGCGACCTTCACGAACCTCAATCCGCAGCCCTCGACGGGGCCCGGCCAAAGTACGCCGACCAGCAGCCGCTTTCCCGGCCCGCCGGATGCGCGCAGCCTCGATGCCAACGGCAACGTGAAGACGGCATTCGCGCTGACCGAGCGTGCGGACACGACCGGCGATAGCACGCATTCCGACACGGTCTCCGGCCGGATCACCTTCGTCGATCAAAACCTCGGCGATCGGCCGACGGTGTCGATCAGCCTCGCCGACGCGCCGAACTACGTCTACAAGAACGCCGGCCAGCAGGACGTCACCGGCACGCTCTCCGCGCTCCAGAAGCAGGACATCGCGGCGACGCAGATCGATATCAACGTCGCGGCCGACGCCGGCAACAACAACAACGGTTCGGCGGTCTGGACCTACACGATCCCCGACCACGTCTTCGACTTTCTCGCGGCCGGCGAAACGCTGACGCTGACCTACAGGGTCCGCGTCAACGACAATTTCGCGGTCAACCCCGAATCCTCGTTCATCGACATCACCATCACCATCACCGGCACCAACGACAAGCCGGTGATCACCACCAGCGTGCCGGTCATCACCTTCGAAGGCGGCACCAGCGTGCCCGGCGGTCCGCTCAGCAGCGACGTTCCGACCTCGGGCACACTGAGCTTCAAGGATGTCGACCTCACCGACACGCATACGGTGTCGGTGAAGCTCACCAGCGCGACCATGCCCGACGGCACCGTGCCGCCAGGCCCGCTCGCGGCGTTCGAGAAGGCGATGTCGGTCTCGATCGCGGCGGGCGCCGACAGCACCGGGGACGGCACCGGCACGATCGACTGGTCGCTGGCCGATCTGCCGGTCTATCTCGCCGACTTCATCCCGAAGGGCGAGGTGCTGACACTGGTCTACACCGTGACGCTCACGGACGCGCAGGGCGCCACCTCGCAGCAGACCATCACCGTCACGATTACGGGCACGGACGCGCCCGCGGTGGTGTGGATCGCGACCGACAGGGCCGGTGCGCCCTCGGGCGGGTTCTGGAAGGATGCGGCCAATTGGGAAACCGGGACGGTCCCGACCATCAATGACGACGTCATCGTCATCACCGATCAGCTGCACGGCCTCACACCGTCCTATCCGGTGACGATCGACGCGGCGGCTTACGCCAAGTCGATCACGATGAACGACTTTGGCGGCCCGCCGCCGGAAGTGATCAACAAGAGCTCGCTGACCGTCGCGGGCGCGCTCAACATGAGCGCGGACTCGATCCTCACCAACGCCGCGGCCGGCACGATGTCGGTCGGCGGCAAGGCCGAGATCCTCGATACCAGCGTGCTCACCAATGCGGGCTATTTGACGCTCGCGGGCGGCGGCGATCTCGCTGCCGGCACCACTATCACCAATTCCGGCATGATCGAGCTCTCCGCCGGCACGCTGAAGACGCTCGCCACGATCCACAATGCCGGCGGCACGCTGAAGGCCGACGGCGGCACGACGCTGATCGTCGACGGCGCAACGGTCGACGGCGGCACCGTCACCATTCTGGGCACGCTGGAGCTCGACGGCGCCAGCCTGATCGAGCACGGCACGCTCAATAATTCCGGCGCGGTCAACGTCAAGGGCACGGCCGAGTTCGCCCACGAGACCGTCTCCAACACCGCCACCGGCACGATCAAGGTGCTGGCCAATGGCTGGCTGACCATCGATCAGGGCTCCGTCGTCACCAACACCGGCAACGTCACCGTCGACGCCAGCGGCAAGCTGACGGTCAACGGCGCGAGCATCAGCGGCGCCGGCACCGTCACCGGCAATGGCGAGATCGACCTGACCGGCGGCGCCGTGCTGAGCGGCGGCATCCTGAATAACAACGCGGCCCTCAACGTCAGCGGCGCCGACAACGCGCTGGACGATGAGACCGTCGCCAATGCCGGCACCATCGAGGTGCTGGCCAACGGTGCGCTCGCCATCGGCCAAGGCTCGACCGTCGACAATGCGAGCGGCAACCTCATCGTCGACGGCAATGCCGCGCTGACGCTGGACCACGCCACGATCAGCGGCGGCGCCATCAAGGGCGCCGGCACGATCGACGTCACCGGCGCCAGCAGGATCGACGGCGGGGCGACGCTCAGCATCAGCACGGTCACCGCCGACGCGGCCCTGACGCTGGACGGCGTCACCGTCTCCGGCACGGATATCACCGACAAGTCCAGCGTCACCATCGACGGCACCGTCAAGCTCAAGGACGGCGCCACGATCAAGGGTGGCCCGATCACCAACAATGGCACGCTCGAGATCGCGGGCGCTGCGACGCTGCTCAATGATCTCGTCACCAATACCGGCCACACCATCACGGTCGACGGCGGCCAGACGCTGACGCTGTCCGGCACCGAGATCTCGGGCGGCACCATCGACAATTACAGCGGCGTGCAGGGTGGCACCATCGACCTCGCCGGCAACAGCAAGATCGACGGCAATGCCACCTTGAACAAGGGCGCTGTCACGGTCGGAAACGGCTTCACGCTGACGTTCGGCGATGCGACCATTGCGGGCAGCGCGATCGCCAACCACGGCACCGTGAAAGTCGATGCGAGCAAAAAGCTGACGCTCGTCGGGGCGAGCCTCACCGGTGGAGCACTCGCCGTCACCGGCACGCTGGCCTCGTCCGGTACCAGCACGGTGACCGATGCGTCCGTCATGAACAACGGCCTGATCGAGGCGATTGGCGGCGTGCTGACGCTTGCCGCAACGACCTCGGCCAGCATCGCCAATGCGGACACGCTTCGCGCCAATGGGGCCGAGCTCGACATCGACCATGAGGCCGTCACCAACACCGGCACGCTGGCGGCGATCGGCGGCGGCACGCTGAAGCTGACCGCGCTGACGGTGACCAATACCGGCGGCACGGTGTCGGTCGAATCGGACTCCACGCTCGATCTCGTCGGCGCGACCGTCGACGGCGGCACGGTGACGATCGCGGGCACGCTGGAATCGACCGGCACGAGCGCCATCAACGATGCCGATATCTCCAACACCGGCACGATCTCGGTCACCAGCGGCACGCTGACGATCGATCCTGCCGTGATTCACACCATCACGAATCGCCACCTGCTTCAGGCGAGTGGTGGCGTGCTCGATATTTCAGGTGATCTGGTCGTTAGCACCGCCGATATCAAGGCGGTCAACGGCGGCACCCTGAAACTTGCGACGGTCACGGTCACCAACACCGGCGGAACGGTCACGGTCGACGGCACGTCAAAACTCTATCTGACCGACGTCTCGATCAATGGCGGCAGCCTGAGCAATGCCGGCAATCTCTACAGCGTCTCCGGCTCCAACACGGTCTCGGCGGCCGTCACCAACACCGGCACCGGCACCATCGAAGTGCAGGCCGGCACGCTCAACCTGTCAGGCGGCCTCAGCGGCGTCGGCACGCTGATTATCGACGACGGCGCGACGCTGGAGCTTGCCGGGGCGACGGCGCAGACCATCACGTTCGCCGGCGGCACCGACACGCTTCAGCTCGACAAGGTCGCGGGCCAGAGCTTTACCGGCACCATCGCCGGTCAGTCGTCGACAGGCGGCACGTTCACGATCACGGGCGGAGCCGACATCACGACGTCGAGCGGCAACGCGCTCGGCTTCACCGCGTCGGGCGGCACGGTGGCGAGGCCTGCCGACATCATTCTTACGCCCATGGGAACGCTGACCGGCGCGGCTAGTGGCGTCGTCGTGACGCAGAACGGCACCGGCGACATCTCGCTGGCCGCGCGCGGAAACATCACGGGCCTCGCCGGCAACGGCATCACGCTGCGCGACAGCGCCACCGGCGTCGGCAACATCACGGTCGACAATCACACCGGCAAGGCGACCGGCACCGGCGCGAATTCGGCCGGCATCCTCGTCGAAAATCTGAACAGCGGCAACGGCGGCGACATCTCGGTCACCCAGATCGAAGGCGCCGAAGGCGGCGGCTACGGCATCGACGCCACCACGCAGGGCAACGGCAACATCCGCATCGACGCCGGCGGCGCGATCAAGGGCGGCTTGGTCTACGGCATCCGGTCGCGCAGCTACGGCAGCGGCAATCAGACGGTCGCCACCGAGGCCGGCAGCGTCATCACCTCCGCGAGCTCCGGCATCGTCGCCGTGAATCGTGCGACGTCGATCGATGCGTCCGACAACAGTACGATCACGATCAACGCCTACGGCACCATCAATTCCGGCAGCAGCCTCAATCTGAGCAACAATGCGCCAGCCGGCATCCAGACCGGCTACACTGGCGCCACGAACGGGACCAATGCGAACACCGATGTCAACGGCACGGTCGTCGTCAACAACCACGCCAACATTACCGCGGCGGCCGGCTACGGGATCCACGCCTATAATTACGGGAACGGCGACGTCACGGTGACGAGCTTTGCCGGCACGACGATCTCCGTCGCCGGCACCGGAAGCATGGGCATCAACGCCACGGCCCTGAGCGGCGGCGCCGGCAACGTGACGGTCACGCTCGGAGAGAACGTCACGATCTCGGGTGCGACGAGCTACGGCATCAGGGCCTTCAGCCTCGACCAGGGCGACACCAGCGTCACCCTGGCAAAGGGCGACAACATCACCTCAGGCAGCTCCGGCATCGTCGCCGTCAACTTTGCGACTGCGATCGCGGATGGCGTCGACAGCACGATCTCGGTCGAGGCGCATGGCACAATTCATTCCGGCGCGACACTGAACAACGACGGCACCACGCCGGGCGGCATCATCGCCGGCTACAAGCCCGGCGGGACCGGCGCCTTCTCGAATGCGGTCAACGGCGACGTCATCGTCGACAGCGATGCGAAGATCACCGCGGATGCGGGCTATGGCATCGAGGCATTCACCTGGGGCGTCGGCGACATCACGGTCACGACCGGCCAGAATTCGGAAGTCACCGCCGCCGGCACGGCGATCGGCGCGTTCGATCACGGCGGCGGCGATGTGAGCGTCACCAATCACGGTTCGGCGACTGGCGCGGTTGCTCTGGGCGTCGTGGCGGTCGGAGCGGGCGACGTCACCATCCTTAACGACGGCAAACTCACCGCCACGGGGACAGCTGGCATCGTCGTCACCCAGAACGACACCGGCGAGTCGGGCAATCCGGCCGCGACCGGCTCGACTCACATCACCAATAGCGGGTCGGTCGTCGGAGCGAGCGGCCATTACGCGATCTTCATCCAGGAGAACACGGCCGGCGGCGCCGCCGTGATCGACAATTCCGGCACGATCGGCCCGGACGGCACCGCTGGCGTCACGGCGACGACCTATGCCATCGCCGAGACCGGCGGCCCCATCACGATCAACAACTCCCACCACATCAACGGCAACATCTCGGTTGCGCATGCCACCTTCAACAACGGTGCGCACGGCACCTGGACCGTCGCTGGAACCAGCGTGTTCGGCAAGCTGTCCTCGATCGTCAACGAGGGTGTCATCGACCTGCTCAATGGCGCCAAGATTTCCGGGGCCGGCCTGAGCATCAGCAACTCCCATGAGATCGACAGCTGGGGCACCGCGTCGATCTCGGGCACCATCGCCAACACCGGCACCATCGAGGTCCATGACGGCGCCCTGACGCTGTTCGGCTCGCTGTCCGGCACCGGCTCGGTCACCGTCGATGCCGGCGCCTTGCTGAAGCTCGATGGCACGGTCTCGCAAACGATCACGCTTGCCGGCGACGGCGCCGAGCTTCAGATCGACACGGCGAGCTTCGGCGGATCGATCGCGGCGTTGTCGGCGACCGACACGATCGATCTGTCGACCATCAAATACGGGCTCGGCACCAGCGCGGTCTATGCCGCCAATGCCGACCCCTCGACCGGCGGCGTGCTGACCGTGACCGACGCCGACGGCCACCACATCAGCCTGACCCTGACCGGCGCCGACTACAGCCATGCCCATTTCGCCGGCAGCGACGACGGCACCGGGCACACGCTGATCACGCTGAACGCCGCTGACGACGCACCGGCGCTCGACACGGCCGCGGCGACGCTGACCGCGAGCTTCCCCGAGCGCGAGAACACGACCGACGATTCCACGCCCAACCCGGCCCCTGCCGCGACCGGCTCGATCCACTTCACCGACATCGATCTGACCGACCGGCCGGCCGCGACGGTCATCGAGCAGACCGTGACCCTGCTCGCCGCGGATGGCACCACCGACCTCACGGCCTCGCTCACGACCGACGAGATCGCCGCGTTGAAGCACGCGCTGACCTATCAGCAGACCGGCAACAACAACGGCACCGTCACCTGGAACTATTCGATCGCCGACAACAAGCTCGATTTCCTTGGGTCGGACCAGAAGGTGAAGGTGGTCTCCACCATCACGCTCGATGACGGCTCCGGCCAGACGGTTGCGGCCGATGTCACCGTCACGATCTCAGGCAAGAACGACGCGCCCACCGTGGCAGCGGTGACCACGGGGCCGCTCGTGGACACGCCCGCGACCGACAGCTTCTCGAACATCACGGGGACGCTGGTCGGGACCGATGCCGACCATGGCGAGACGGCGACGCTGAAATATGCCGTGCTGGATGCGGCCAGCCACGCCGTGACGACGGTCGAGGGCCACTATGGCGCGCTGACGGTCTGCGACGACGGCAGCTACAAATACGTCCCCGACCCAGCGGCGATCAACGCGCTGTCGGAAGGCGAGTATACCGATACTTTCATCGTCCAGACCAAGGACGCGCAGGGCGCCACCGGCACGGCCTCGTTCAAGGTGAACGTGACCGGCGCCAACGACGCGCCGGTGATCACGGTCGAAAGCGGCGACAGCGCCTGCGCTACCACGAACGAGACCAATGCGGGGCAGGCCGTTCACGGCACGCTGACCTTGTCGGATGCCGACACCGCCGATCACGTGAGCGTCGCGCTCGATCACGTCACCGTCTCTCTCGACGGTGTCCTGCAGACCGACGGTATCGGCGGGCTTTCAAACGCGGACCTGCTGAACTATCTCACTTTGCCGCCCGGCGACATCCTGAACGGCACCGCCACGCACGCCCAGTTCACCTGGGACTTCAATTCGGGCAGCCAGGCCTTCGACTTCCTCGCCGCCGGCCAGACGCTGTCGCTGCAATACACCATCGTGCCCAATGACGATCACACGACCGGTGCGGGTGAAACCATCACCATCAACATCGCCGGCAGCAACGACGCACCGACGCTGGACGATGCCACGCTCGCGTCCGTCGCCGGCAACGAGAGCGATCCGCACGGAAGCGCGATCGGCGATCTGTTCGCGGACAAGTTCCACGACGTCGACGCCGGTGCGAGCTTCAAGGCGATTGCGGTCAGCGCCGACAACGCCACCTCGGACCAGGGCGTCTGGCAGTACGAGATCGCCGGCACCGACCAGTGGGTCGATATTTCCGGCGTCAGCGATGCCAGCGCGCTGGTGCTGAGCACCGACACGTTGATCCGCTTCGTCCCGGCGACGGGCTTTAGCGGTACGCCGGGCACGCTCGACGTCCACGCGCTCGACGATACTTATTCCGGTGCCGTCACGGGCGATGTAGCGGTTTCAATCGACATCAGCGGCGCCGGGCACGGCGGCACCACGCCGGTGTCGGACCAGGCCGCCTCGATCGGCACCGACGTCACGGTGCCGTCGGCCGCGGTCACGCTCGACGGTGTCGACCGCGATGGCAACGCGGTCGAGAACACCACGCTGGTCGCGCATGTCAACGACGTCGATGCGCCTACCGGCAGCGGCATTGTCTACAATTTCGAGGTGTTCGAGGCGGACCACTCCGGCTGGGTCTCCGTCCAGCACGGCAACAGCAACAGCTATACGCCGACGGAATCCGTCGAAGGCGAGCAGATCCGGGTCGAGGTCACCTATACCGACACGCACGGCCAGCCGCAGGACTTCATTGTCCCGGCCGGCACGGTGCAGGACGACCCGAACGAGAGCGCCCATGTCGACCTCACCGGACTCGACGGCGACAATGCGGTCGACGGCACGCCGGTGGTCGCGACGGTGACCGACGATGATGCGCCGAGCGGCAGCGGAATCACCTATATTTTCCAGACCTACGATGTGAACACGTCGAGCTGGAGCATCGTGCAGCAGGGCGGCGGCAACAGCTACACGCCGGGCGAATCCGATGACGGCAAGTCGCTCAAGATCGACGTGCAGTTCACCGATACGCACGGCAATTTCGAGACCGGCACCGCCTCGGCCGGAATAGTGCAGGCTGCCGCTCCCGAACCGCCGCCGGTCGTGCAGGACTTCACCGCGGACGCGCAAGTCTCGTCGGGTTTGGACTCGATCAGCGGCACGCTGCCGGGCACGGTCGACCAGACCGTGATCGGCGTCAGCACCGACGGCGTCAACTTCACGCCGGTGACGCTGGATATGTCCGGCAAGGTCACGGGCACCTACTTCAATTTCACCGTCGGCGCGGACGGAACCGATACGCTGCAGGTCGGCGTGCCCTCCTATCCGGACGCGGCCTCGCTGATCGCGGCGATCGAGGGCAACGAGCACAATTCAACGCCGCTGACTGAAACCTTCTATTACGAGCTCAAGGATGGGGACGGCAATCTCACCATCGACGATATCACCTTCAATCTCACCGACCTGACCTTCACCGGCGAAATTGCGTCGCACACTACGGTCGGCACGCCGGTGTCGCTCGGTTCACTCCAGGTGCATGATTGGGGCGTGACGCAAGGCTTCGACCCGTCGATGCTGTCGGTGACGGTGCATGTCAGCGCCGGCGTGCTCTGGTCCTCGCAGTTCCCGACGCCCGGCAGCTCGGAGACCTTCGCCGACGACCAGACCGTTACCATCACTGGCGACCAGTTCCAGATCGAAGCCGATCTCGCCAATCTCAACCTGACGAGCTTCGCTCCCGGTGAGATCGACGTCCTGATCAGCGGCGTCGACGGGCCGGCGCGGACCCCGACCTACTCCGCGGGTTCGATCGATGTGTCGAGCCCCGGCTACATCAACATCTGGACCGGCGCCGCCGCTGACCAAAGCTGGAACACCAACGGCAATTGGAGCCTCGGGCATATCCCAACCGCATCCGAAACCGCCGTCCTCGACGCCAATGGCACGGTCCAGCTGGCCCTGGACGACAACGGCTACATCATTGGCGGCCTGTCGCTGAGCTTCACCACGGAGCTCGATATCGCCGGCACCGGGTACAATGCCGATGCTGGCGGCGTCGACAGCTATCTGCTCGTCAATGGGCAATTGACCAACGCGTCCACGATCCACGTTGTGGACGGCACCCTGGAGGCCTTCGGTCACGTCACCAACGTGGGCACCATCGTGGCCGACGGATCATATGCCATGCTCGATTTCGCCAACCTGACCGGTAGCGTCATCGACGGTGGTGACGACGGCGTCATCATGGCCGAAAACGGCGCGCAGATCGAGTTCGGCTACAACACTGTCAACGGCGGCGCGATCCTTTCCACGGGCGATGACTCCATCGTTCATTTCCAGCAGACGACCCTCAACGGCACCGAGCTCTACAGCAACGACAGTTCCAATTTCGAAGTCGACGGCCCGACGACCTTCAACGGTTCCGACAGCCCCATCTCGATCAGCGGCGCACTCGTCGTCGAGACCTACGGCAAGCTGGTGCTGGACGGCGCCGTGAACGACTTCGGCTGGATCGACAATGACGGCACGATGGTCGTCGAATCCGGCCTGACGGAGGTCAAGTTCGGCATCAGCGGTTCAGGTACCGTCGAGATCCTAGCCGGCACGCTCGAGGTCGGCGCCGATTCTGCCATCGCCGTCCAGTTCGTCGGCTCCGGCGCCGGCACGCTGCGCGTCGACTACGCCGCGCACTTCACGGGAACGGTGACCGGCTTCGGCTATGGCGACACCATCGATCTCGCCGTCAGCCCGGACAAGGTCTCGTTCGAGAGCAGCGAGGGCGGGCTCAAGGTCCATTACGGATCCGGCGACGGCGACTACTTCACCGTCACCGGCGGCTACGACGCGACCGGCTTCACGACGGCTGATGACGGCAACGGCGGCACTGACATCGTCTGGAGCCATCAGTCGCCGGTGATCGACACCACGCATTTCACGCATGTGCACGACGAGGCCACTAACACCGACACGCTGACGGACCTGTCGGTCGCGGGCTCATCGTCGGAAACCTACACGGTAAGCGCGGTGACGGCCGGCCTCGCCGACGGCACCGGCGTGACGCCATCCTACCTCGACGACCTCTCGCTGGATCAGCTCAACGACGATCTCGACAGCGGCGTCACCTATGATCCCGGCAGCACGCCGCCGACCAACGACAAGATCGCCTTCACGGTCACTGACAGTTTTGGCGCGAGCGACACCGTCAATTTCATCTTCAACGAGGGCGGCTCGGGTCCGGTGTTCCTCACCGGCACCACCGGCAAGGACATCATGTTCGCCTCCGAATCCAGCGATACGCTGGACGGCAATGGCGGGCAGGACCAGTTCGTGTTCACGCCGGGGGCCTCCTCGGACTCCGTACAGCACACCATCCTCGGCTTCGACACCACGCTCGACAAGATCGACCTGCGGCAGTTCGACAACATCAATTCGTTCAGCGACATCATCATCACCCAGCAGAACGCCGATGCGCTTGTCACGCTGGACAATCACGAGTCGATCCTGTTGAAGAACGTCGTTATCGGCAACCTTCACGCCAGCGACTTCATCGTCACGAACCATTCTGGTGGCGGCATCATCTAGAGCCGGGTGCCGGGCGGTCCGGGCGCGCAGATCCGCGGCAAAAAACCTGCGCCTTTCGGGAAACGGGGCATGGCCATTTGCTCGGCTTCGATCCAAGATCGGGCCAGCACGCGTGATCCAAGGCAAAAAGTCCGATCCAAATGAAGCGTCTCCAGATCCTGCGGCGGTGGTTTGCGCGCAAGCTCGGCTTTGCGCGGGCGATGTGCCTCGTGCTGCTGGTCGTGTTCGCCGGGCTGCGCCTGTGGGATCCGCCGCCGATCCAGGAATTGCGGCTGCGCACTTTTGACATGTTCCAGCTGATCGATCCGCGCCACAAGGCGGCGCGGCCGGTCACCATCGTCGACATCGATGACAAGAGCCTAGCAAAGCTCGGCCAGTGGCCGTGGCCGCGGACGCGGATCGCGGACATGATCCAGAACCTCACCAGCAACGGCGCCGTGGCGATCGGCTTCGACGTGGTGTTTTCGGAAGCCGACCGGCTCAATCCGGATCTGGTCGCGAGCCAGATGCGCTATCTCGACGATGCCACCCGCACCAGGCTGCGCGAGCTGCCAAGCAACGACCAGATCCTCGCCGAGGCAATCAAGCGCTCCCGCGTGGTGCTGGGCGAGACCGGGCAATCGGCGATCACCGCCGAGGTCGACAAGACGCTTCCCTTCACCGGTGTGGCGACGGTCGGTGAAGCGGAGGCCGAGCGCTTCCTGTTCGAATTCCCGGGTCTCTTGCGCAACGTGCCCGTCATCGAGAAGGTCGCGGCCGGCCGCGGCCTGTTCACCATCAGGACCGAGCGCGACGGCCTGATCCGGCGCGTGCCGATGATCATGCGCGCCCAGGGCAATATCATGCCCTCGCTCAGCCTCGAGATCCTGCGGGTGGTCACGGGGACGCCGACGCTGCTAGTGCGCACCGACAAGACCGGCATCCGCGCCGTCCGCATCAAGGGCGTCGAGATCCCGACCGACGAAAACGGTCAGCTCTGGGTGCATTATGCGCGGCAGGATCCCTCGATCTACGTCTCGGCGGCCGACGTGCTCGACAACGCCGTGTCGCCGAGCAAGATCGCCGGCAAGCTGGTGCTGATCGGTACCTCCGCCGTCGGCCTGAACGACATCAAGACCACGCCGGTGTCGCGGGCGATGCCGGGTGTCGAGATTCACGCTCAGGTGCTCGAAAGCGTGCTGACGGGCGCGGCGATCTCCCGGCCGAACTATGCGCTCGGCGTCGAGCTGATCACCGCGATGATCATCGGCCTGCTCGTCATCATCTTCACGCCGAATCTCGGTCCCGTCCGCCTCGTGCTCGCGGGGGCGATGTTCGCCGCCATCCTGATCGGCGTGTCCTGGTTCTTCTACGCGAAGTACCGCTACCTGATCGACTTCACCTATCCGCTGCTGTCGACCACGGCGATTTACCTGACGCTGATCTTCGCCAGCTTCGTGCGCGAGCAGCGCCAGCGCGTGCAGATCCGCGGCATGTTCGCGCAATACATGTCGCCGGTGCTGGTCGAGCAGCTCGCGCAGTCACCGGAGAAGCTGGTGCTCGGCGGCGAGGAGCGCGAGATGACGATCATGTTCTCCGACGTGCGCGGCTTCACCACGATCTCGGAGAGTTACAAGCACGATCCGCAGGGACTGATCGCGCTGATGAACCGCTTTCTGACCCCGCTCACCGACGTGATCATCGAGCGGAAGGGTTACATCGACAAGTACATGGGCGATGCCATCATGGCGTTCTGGAACGCGCCGCTCGACGATGCCGAGCACCAGGTCAACGCCTGCGAAGCCGCGATCCGGATGCTCGAGAAGATCGACGTCGTCAACAAGGAGCGCGAGCAGGAAGCGGCCGACGGCGGCCACGTCTACATCCCGCTCAATGTCGGCATCGGCCTCAACACCGGCATTGGCGTGGTCGGCAACATGGGCTCCGACCTGAAGAAAAACTATTCGGTGCTCGGCGACAGCGTGAATCTGGCCTCGCGCCTGGAAGGCCAGACCAAGGAGTACGGCTTTCCCATCATCGTCGGCTCCCGGACCGCGCTCGCTGCCAAGGACAGGTTCGCGATCCTCGAGCTCGACTTCATCATGGTCAAGGGCAAGACCGAACCGGAGGTGATCTACGCCATCGCCGGCCGCGAGGACGTGATGCATTCGGGCGCCTTCCAGCGCCTGCGCAACATCACCATCGAGATGCTCGGCTGCTACCGCAACCGCGACTGGCAGGGCGCGCTGGACGCGATCGAACGCGGCCGCAAGAGCGAGGATGCGGATACGCTGGAAAAGCTGTTCAAGCTCTACGAGGTGCGGATCAAGGATTTCCAGATCGATCCGCCGCCGGCGGAATGGAACGGCGCCTATGCGCTGCTGACCAAGTAGCCGGCCAGGACAATGACCGGCACGTCCGCCAGCCTGCAGGCGAAATTCCGCCAAGGACTCTCGCTTCATCGCCACGGTGACCTCGAAGGCGCCGAGCGCATCTATCGCGACGTGCTCGAAAGCCAGCCGGCGCATTTCGATTCCCTGCACATGCTGGGCCTGGCGGCGCTGCAGCGGGCCCGGACGGAGGCCGGCATCGCGCTGATCCAGCGCGCGATCGGCATCAATGATCGCGTCCCGGCTGCGCACAACAATCTCGGCAAGGGCTTTCTCGACCTGCAGCGGCCCGAGGCGGCGCTGCCGTGCTTCGACCGCGCGCTCGCACTCGACGCCGGTCATCGCGAGATCCATCTCAACCGCGCCAAGGCGCAACTCGCGCTGGGACGGTCGGACGAGGCCTTGGCGAGTTATCAGGACGCCCTGGCGCTGCAGCCGGACGCCGAGATCCATCGCAATTGCGGCAACATCCTCTATCGGCAGAAGCGCTACCGTGAGGCGCTCGCCGCCTACGACAGCGCCTGGCGGCTCAAGCCTGACCTGCTCGGCATCGAAGGCCATCGTCTCGACACCAGGCTGCATCTCGCCGACTGGAATGATCTCGACCAGGATGCCGCGTCTCTCGTGGCGTCGGTGAGGGCAGGAAAGCCCAGCACCCAGCCGTTCATCTTCCTCGCAGCCCCCGGCCAGGCCGCCGATCAACAGCAATGTGCGCGGCTGTGGGCGGAGCGCCTGCATCCACCGGCTGCAACGCCGCTGTCGCGCGGCGAGCGCTACGCGCACGAGCGTATCCGCATCGCCTATCTCTCGGCTGATTTTCGCGTGCACCCGATGGCGTTCCTGTTCGCCGGTCTGATCGAGCATCACGACCGGTCGCATTTCGACATCATCGGGATTTCGTTCGGCACCGACGACGGCTCCGAGATTCGGGCGCGCATCGAGACGGCGTTCGAGACCTTCGTCGATGCGAGGGCGATGAGCGAGCGGGAGATCGCGGCTTTGATCCGCGCGCGCGAGATCGACATCGCCGTCGACCTGATGGGCTACACCACGAATTCACGAACAGGCATTTTTGCGCAGCGCCCGGCGCCGGTGCAGGCGCAATATCTCGGTTTTCCCGGCACGATGGGCGCGCCCTATATCGATTACGTCATCGCCGATGGCGTCGTGGTACCGGCAGACGAGCGCGGCTTCTATTCGGAGAAGGTGGTGACGCTGCCTGACTGTTACTTCGTTAACGACGACAGGCGCGCCGTGGCCTCGCGCATTTTCAGCCGCGCGGAATTGGGGCTGCCGCCGGAGGATTTCGTGTTCTGCTGCTTCAACAGCACGCACAAGATCACGCCTGCGCTATTCGATCGCTGGATGCAGTTGCTCGCGGTGGTCGACGGCAGCGTGCTCTGGCTGCTGCGCGACAATGCCGATGCCGTGGACAATCTCAGGCGGGAAGCCTCGCATCGCGGCATCGATCCCGCCCGGCTGGTGTTTGCGGACCGCCTGCCGGCGCCTGAGCATCTGGCGCGGCATCGCGCTGCCGACCTGTTTCTGGACACGCTGCCCTACAATGCCCACACCACTGCGGCCGACGCCTTGTGGGCCGGCCTGCCGGTATTGACCTGTCTCGGCGCGACGTTTGCCGGGCGGGTCGCCGCCAGCATGCTGCGTGCGGTCGGCCTGCCCGAGCTGATCGCGCCGTCGCTCGACGATTACGAGCGGCTTGCGATCGCACTTGCGGTCGACCGGGAACGGCTCGCCGAGATCAGGGCGCGGCTCGCCCGTAACCGCCTGACGAAACCGCTGTTCGACACCGCGCTCTTCACCCGCCGCATGGAAGCCGCCTTTGCCGCGATGCACGCCCGGCACCAGGCAGGGCTGCCGCCGGATCATATCGAAATTCACCGCGCCGGATAGAATGGGGCCCGAGACCGCGTGCGCTGGCCAGGGAGGAAACTGCATGACGAGACCGACACCGAAAGAGATCAAGCCGATCGCGCAACTCGCGGGCGTTCCCGTAGACGATGAGATCGCAACGCGAATCTCCAACTCCATCGGGCCGGCATTCGAAGGCTTTGCGGCCATCGCCGGCACGCTGCCGTTCGATCTCGAGCCCGCGCTCTATCCGATCGCGCAAGCCACCAAGGTGTCGAAATGAGCCGTGAGCCCGCATTGATGACGCTCGCCGAGGTCGCGCGGGCGATCGCGATGAAACAGGTGTCCTCGCATGAGGTGACGCGCGCGCTGCTGCAGCGCATCGCGCTATGGCAGCCGCATCTCAACGCCTTCATGTCGATCGAACAGGAAGCCGTGCTGCAGGCGGCCGCCGCCGCCGACGCCGAGCTCGCCAAGGGTAATGTCCGCGGTCCGCTGCATGGCGTACCGCTTGCGCACAAGGATATGTATTACGACGCCGGCCATGTCGCGACCTGCGGCTCGCTGATCCGCCGCGATTTCGTCCCGACGGTGACGTCCACCGCCTTGCAGCGCCTGAAGGACGCCGGCCAGATCCGCCTCGGCACGCTGCATCTTTCCGAATTTGCTTACGGCCCGACCGGGCACAACGCCCATTACGGTCCAGTGCACAATCCCTGGAATGTCGCGCACATCACCGGCGGCTCCTCCTCCGGCTCCGGCTCGGCGGTCGCCGCACGGCTGACCTATGCGGCGCTGGGCTCGGACACCGGCGGCTCGATCCGCATGCCCGCGCATTTCTGCGGCGTCACGGGCCTGAAGACCACTGTCGGCCGCGTCAGCCGCGCCGGTGCGATGCCGCTGTCGCAGTCGCTCGACACGGTCGGCCCGCTCGCGCGCACCGCCGAGGACTGCGCGCTGCTGCTGGCGCTGATGGCCGGTGCCGATCCGGAAGATTCGACCTGCAGCCGCGAGCCGCTGTCGGACTATGTCGGCGCGACCAGGGGCTCGCTGAAGGGCCTGAAGATCGGTGTCCCCTCGTCGTTCTATGTCGACGATCTCGACAGCGAGGTCGCGCGCGTGCTGGACGAGACCATCGCGGTGCTCAAACGCGAGGGCGCCGACATCGTCACGGTTGAGCTACCGGATCAGCGGCAGCTCTCAGCGGCGAGCCAGCTCGTGCTCGCCGCGGAAGCTGCCGCCTTTCACAAGCGCTGGATGATCGAGCGCCCGCAGGATTACGGCGCGCAGGTCTTGATGCGGCTTCAGAACGGTCTCGCCGTGCCCGCCGTCACCTATCTCGAGGCGATGCGCTGGCGTGGCCCCGCGCTCGCCGCGCACAATGCGGCGACATCGGGCATCGACGCGGTCATCGCACCGGCCTCGCCCGTGCCGGCGCCGACGATCGAGGAGAGCGATGTCGGCGGCGGGCCGAATGCGCCGGCGCTGTTGCAGCGGCTGACGCTGTTCACCCGCCCGGTGAACTTCTTGGGTCTGCCGTCGCTCACTGTGCCCTCCGGCTTCACCAGGAGCGGCCTGCCTGTGGGCATGCAACTGATCGGCCGCTGCTTCGATGAGGCGACCCTGCTCACCATCGGTGCCGCCTTCCAGCGCGTCACTGACTATCACGATCGACTGCCGAAACTGCCGTCATGACAGCGGGGAGAGGGTGAAGAGCGGCGCGCGCGATTTTTCGAAAATCCTCTGCGTCAGCACGCAGTTGTCACAATCCGCCGCGAGCACCCTGGTAGAGACCATTCTACTGTGCATGGGGTTGTTTTCGATAATTTTGTCTTCGCAGCCGCAAGCGGGGCGCGGGGAACAGCATTCAGACCCCGTTCATCCCGGTTCCCGTTCCATGCGGCGTTCACGCCAGAGGGACTTAACTGATGTACATTTCCAACGAAGGCCTGCTTGTCATCCTGTTCGTCGGCCTCGTCGCCGGCTGGCTCGCCGGCAAGGTGGTGCGCGGAACCGGGTTCGGCATCATCGGCGACATCGCGATCGGCATCGCCGGCGCGCTGGTGGCGAGCTTCCTGTTTCCGAAGCTCGGCATCCGTCTCGGCACGGGTCTGGTGTCCGAGATCGTCTATTCCGCCATCGGCGCGGTGATCCTGCTGCTGGTGGTGCGGCTGGTTCGCGGCGGCGGCAGGTTCTAGCCGCCCCGTTCGGAACCTTCCGCCTCTCCCCGGGCTGGGGGAGGCGGAGACCTCTGCCATAAAAAGCCGCAAAGACTGTGAAATACCGGACTTGCGCGGCGCGCCACCAGGGGTAGATGTGACCCATCAGGGGCCGGGATTAATTCGGCTGTGCGCGTTGCAGGGAGAACACGATGTTAATCCTGGTCGAGTACCCCTGAACCGCCTGTGAAATCAGGGGCCGTGCCCCTTACCCGAAAGAGATCAGACTGATGGCAGCCATACCTGGCGTCCGCCGTTCAGAGCTCGGTGACGCCTTGCGCGCTTGTCGCACGGCCTTCATCGGCGTCGGCTTGATGAGCTGCATGATCAACCTGCTCTATCTGACCGGCTCGATCTTCATGCTGGAGGTCTATGACCGGGTGCTGCCGAGCCGCAGCGTTCCGACCCTGGTCGGCCTCATCATCCTCGCCAGCTTCCTCTACATGGCGCAGGGCGTGCTCGACATGATCCGCAACCGCATCCTGGGGCGGGTCGGTACCGCGTTGGATGAGGCGCTCAACAAGCGCGTGTTCGAGACTATCGTCCGCCTGCCGCTGCTGGTCGGCAGCCGCAACGAGGGCCTGCAGCCGCTGCGCGACCTCGACAATGTCCGCTCCTTCCTCGGCAGCATGGGCCCGAGCGCGTTCTTCGACCTGCCCTGGCTGCCGCTCTACCTCGCCATTTGCTTCGCCTTCCACGTCATGATCGGCGTCACCGCCTTGATCGGCGCCGTCATCCTGGTCGGGCTGACGCTGGTCACCGAATTCATGTCCCGCCAGCCGGCGAAGGAGGCGATGGGCCTTGCCGCCCAGCGCAACGATATCGCCGCTTCCAGCCGCCGCAACGCCGAAGTCATGGTGTCGATGGGCATGGCCGGCCGCATGAACCAGCGCTGGAGCGAGGCCAACGAAAAATATTTGGCCGGCAATCAGCGTGCGAGCGACGTCGCCGGCGGCCTGGGGGCGGTCGCAAAGGTGCTGCGCATGATGCTGCAATCGGCCGTGCTGGCGGTCGGCGCCTATCTCGTCATCAATCAGGAGGCGACCGCCGGCATCATCATCGCCGGCTCGATCCTCTCCGCCCGCGCGCTGGCGCCGGTCGATCTCGCCATCGCGCACTGGAAATCCTTCGTCGCGGCCCGCCAGAGCTGGCAGCGCCTCACCCGCCTTTTGGAGCAGATCCCCGCGCAGGCGATGCCGACCCAGCTGCAGGCGCCCGTCAGCCGCCTATCGGTTGAAGGCGTTGCCATGGTGGCGCCGGGCGACCAGCGCCTGATCGTGCAGGACGTCACCTTCGCGCTCGAAGCCGGCCACGGTCTCGGCGTGATCGGGCCGAGCGGTTCCGGCAAATCCTCGCTGATCCGCGCGCTGGTCGGGGTCTGGCAGCCCGTCCGCGGCAAGGTGCGGCTGGACGGCGCGGCGCTCGACCAATGGTCGTCCGACGCGCTCGGCCGCCACATCGGCTATCTGCCGCAGGACGTCGAGCTGTTCGGCGGCACCATCGCGCAGAACATCTGCCGGTTCGATCCCGAGGCGACGTCTGACGGCATCATCGCCGCGGCCAAGGAAGCCGGCGTGCACGAGATGATTATCAAGATGCGCGAGGGCTACAACACGCAGGTCGGCGAGCAGGGCACAGCACTCTCCGCCGGCCAGGCGCAACGGGTGGCGCTGGCGCGCGCGCTCTACGGCAATCCGTTCCTGGTCGTGCTCGACGAGCCCAATTCTAATCTCGACACCGAAGGCGACGAGGCCCTGACCCGCGCCATCCGTGGGGTGCGTGAGCGCGGCGCCATTGTCATCGTGGTGGCGCACCGCCCCATCGGCGTCGAGGCGGTCGACCAGATCCTGGTGCTGCGCGACGGCCGCATGCAGGCCTTCGGCCCGAAGGAGCAGGTGCTCGCACAGGTGCTCCAGCCGCGCGCGGTGCCGGTGGCGCCGATCAAGGTGGTCAGTGAAGCCGGAGCCAAGGCATGAGCACGATGGCCATTGGCGGCGGCAAGCCCGCTGCGAACAAGACCGTGCGGCAGTCGATCCGGTTTCATCTGATGCTCGGGCTTGGGATCGTGCTGGTCCTGGCCGTCGGTCTCGGCGGCTGGTCGTCGACCGTGATGATCTCCGGCGCGCTGATCGCGCCTGGCCAGATCGTGGTCGAATCCAACGTCAAGAAGGTGCAGCATCCGACCGGCGGCGTGGTCGGCGAGCTGCGCGCCCGCGACGGCGACGTGGTCAAGGCCGGGGACATCGTGGTGCGGCTCGACGATACCGTCACCAGGGCCAATCTCGCCATCGTTACCAAAAATCTCGACGCCGCGCTGGCGCGCACCGCGCGGCTTCAGGCCGAGCAGCGCGGTCTCGACAAGATCGAGTTCCCGCAATCTCTGCTCGATCGCGGCGACGATCCCGACGTCAGGGCGCTGCTCTCCGCCGAAACCAAGCTGTTCGACGTCCGCGTCAACGGCCGTGCCGGCCAGAAGGCGCAGCTCCGCGAGCGCGTCCTGCAGCTGAACGAGGAGATCGCGGGCCTCGCCGCTCAGGAGAAGGCCAAGGACAGGGAAATCGCCCTGGTGCAGCAGGAGCTCACCGGCGTGCGCGACCTCTACGACAAGCATCTGGTGCAGATCTCGCGCCTGACCACGCTGGAGCGCGACAGCGCCCGCCTCAACGGCGAGCGCGCGCAATACATCGCCTCGCGGGCCCAGGCCAAGGGCAAGATCACCGAGACCGAGCTTCAGATCATCCAGGTCGACAAGGACATGGTGAGCGAGGTCTCCAAGGATCTGCGCGAGACCAACGACAAGATCGGCGAGCTGATCGAGCGCAAGGTCGCCGCCGAGGACCAGCTCCGCCGCGTCGACATCCGCGCGCCGCAGGACGGCATGGTACTGCAATCGACGGTGCATACCGTCGGCGGCGTCGTCACCGCCGGCGACACACTGATGCTGATCGTGCCGCAGGCCGACGATCTCCAGGTCGAGGCCAAGGTCAATCCGGTCGACATCGACAAGCTCCAGATCGGCCAGAAGACGCTGCTGCGGCTGTCCGCCTTCAACCAGCGCACCACGCCGGAGCTCAACGGGGTCGTCAGCCGCGTCTCGCCTGACGTCACCACCGACCAGCGCACCGGGCAGAGCTATTACACCATCCGCGTCTCGATGCCGGCCGCAGAGATCGCCCGTCTCGGCGATGTTAAGATGATCCCCGGCATGCCCGTCGAAGCCTTCGTCCAGACCGGCGACCGCACCATGCTGTCGTATCTGATGAAGCCGCTGCACGACCAACTGATGCGGGCGTTCAGGGAGAAGTAACGCGCGACTTACCCTCCCCTGGAGGGGGAGGTCGATCGCGCAAAGCGCGAGCGGGTGGGGTGATGGTCTATCCACGCAGGAGGTGCTTGCGTGGAGGGTCATCACAACCCTGAGCGCGTCAGCTGGACCGTTTCCGTGGCTTCACCCCACCCCGCTACGCATTTCGCTCCGCTTCATGCGCAGCGACCCTCCCCCTCCAGGGAAGGGTAAGAAGCGCCGCAATGACGGCGTGGCTGCGAGTTTGCTATACTTGCAGCAGCAAACAGCAACCCGGCGGTCGACCCATGCAATCTCTCCCCACCATCGCGACCGAGTCCTTCAGCGATGCAGCGGGCGCGGTCGCCCGGCTCGAAGAGATCTACGAGCGCAACACCAAATTCCTGCGCGACCGGTTCGAGGCCTATGTCGGCGGCGAGGCGGTCACGGTGCGGGTGCGGGCCTATTATCCCTTCGTCCGTGTCACCACCGCGACGCATGCGCGGCTGGATTCGCGTCTGTCATACGGATTCGTCGCCGGCCCCGGCGTGCACGAGACCAGCGTGACGCGGCCGGATCTGTTCCGCGCCTACCTCACCGAGCAGATCGGCCTCCTGATCCAGAACCACGGCGTGCCGGTCGAGATCGGCGAATCCGCCGAGCCGATCCCGATCCACTTCGCCTATCGCCGCGACATCAACATCGAGGCCGCGATCACCACCAGCGAGAACTCACTCATCACGCGCTCGCTGCGCGACGCGTTCGACGTGCCGGATCTTGCCACCATGGACGATTCCATCGCCGACGGCACTTTCGAGCTCAAGCCCGGCGCGCCGGAACCGCTGTCGCTGTTTCGCGCCGCCCGCGTCGATTACTCGCTGCGCCGGCTCTATCACTACACCGGCACGGACCCCGAGCATTTCCAGAACTTCGTGATCTTCACCAACTACCAGTTCTATGTCGATGCCTTTGCGCAGCTCTGCCAACAGCGGCTCCAGTCCGGTGAGGCCGGTCTCGACTCCTTCGTCGCGCCAGGCAACGTGATCACCCGCAGCGGCGGTGCGACCAGCGGGGTGGCGCCGGTACGCGCACCGCAGATGCCGGCCTTTCATCTCGTCACGCCGGGCTATCGCGGCATCACCCTGATCAACATCGGCACCGGTCCTTCCAACGCGCGCAACGTCACCGATCATGTCGCGGTGCTGCGGCCGCATGCCTGGCTGATGCTCGGCCATTGCGCCGGCCTGCGCAACACGCAGCGGCTCGGCGACTATGTGCTCGCGCATGGCTATGTGCGGGAGGACCATGTGCTCGACCGCGAGCTGCCGCTCTGGGTGCCGATCCCGGCGCTGGCCGAGATGCAGGTTGCGCTCGAAGAAGCGGTGGAGGACGTCACTGGCCTCCAAGGCTTTGAGCTCAAACGCCTGATGCGCACCGGCACGGTGGCAAGTGTCGACAACCGCAATTGGGAAATTTCGGGCCCCGACGTGATCCGCCGCCTGTCGCAATCGCGCGCGGTCGCGCTCGATATGGAATCGGCCGCGATCGCCGCCAACGGCTACCGCTTCCGTGTCCCCTATGGCACGCTGCTCTGCGTCTCCGACAAGCCGCTGCACGGCGAAATCAAGCTCGCCGGCATGGCCAGCGAATTCTATCGCCGCCGCGTCGGCCAGCATCTCGAGATCGGCATGAAGGCGCTGGAGCGGTTGAAGCAGCAGGAATCGGAGCGTCTGCATTCGCGCAAGCTCCGCAGTTTCGCCGAGGTCGCGTTTCAGTAGGACGACGACGATCCTCTTTGCTGCTGACAAGCCGCGATATTTTCAGCATTGTCCGGCGCGGGGCTCGACCGGGACGATTTGATGCCGCTGACGCGCGACAGGATCATTGGCCATGACCTCGAACGGCTGGCCTTTCGCTTCACCATGCTGAACGATGGTGACGTCGTGGACTGTCAGATCAGCGACGCCGCGATGGATGAACTCGCGGGCATGCAGGGCACCGAAAGCAGCGCGCGCCAGGCGCAGTTCCTGTCGCTGCGCGAGACCATCGAGCGGATCGCATCGGATATCTATGACGAGGCGCCGCGGGTCCCCGGATATGTGGTGCGGATTTTCATGCGGCATTTGGCAATGTAGCTGCCGCTCCACTCTCCGCTGTCATGCCCCGGCTTGTCCGGGGCATCCAGTACGCCGCGGTCTATCAATTCAATCGCGACCGCCTCGGAGTGCTGGATCGCCCGGTCAAGCCGGGCGATGACAGCAGTTGGTGGCAAAGCTGTCCCGACTCACTTGAGCGGTGCAGCGGGATCACTCCTCCAGCTTCCTCAGCAACAGCCGCATCGCCGTCGTCGCGAACACCTGCATGTTCGCGAACCGGTCGCCGTTCGCCGTCTCCAGCGTCATCACCTCCGTCGCGGGGCCGGCGACTGCCATGCAGCTGTGACCGGCGGCATCGCCGTAGCGGTTGCCGGTGGGGCCGGCTGCGCCGGTCTCGGAGAGGCCCCAGTCCGAGCTGAAGCGGCTGCGCATCCGCTCGGCGAGCAGTTTCGCGTAGGGCTCCGACGAGGAGCGGAGGTCCTTCATTGCTTCATCCGAAATATCCATCAGCACGCGCCGCGCGTCGCGGGTGTAAACGACCGCGCCACCGAGGAAATAGGCGGACGCGCCAGGTACGGCGAGCAGGCTCGCCGCGATCAGGCCGCCGGCGGAGGATTCGGCGACAGCAATGGTCTGTTTGCGCGCGATCAGTTTGGCGGCAACCTGTTCGGCAATGCCGATGAGCTCTTTCATCCCTTTGACCCCTCATGCCTTCGCAACTGAGCTAAGCCTTCCTAGCATATGACAGAAGCTTTGCCTGAGTTGCAGGCGGCGGGCAGGCCTGCTTCAATGGCAGACAAGAAGAGACATGCGAAGAAGCGTGAGAAGGGAGACGTGATGGCGTCCCTGATCGCCGGTGGGGTGGATTGCGACGTGCATCCGGCCGTGCCGCATCTGACAAGCCTGCTGCCGTACCTGAACGACTACTGGCGCGATCAGGTGACGACCCGCGGCATGGTCGACCTTGTCTCGCAATCCTATCCGCAGAATTCGCCGATCGTGGCGCGCCCCGATTGGCGGCCCGAGAAGGGCAAGCCGGGCGAAAGCCTTGAGGACATGCAGCGCCATGTGCTCGATCCCTTCCAGCTCGACCTTGCCATTTGCAATCCGCTCTATGGCGTGCAGATGGTGTTTTCGGAGGACATGCAGGCGGCCTTCTGCCGCGCGCTGAACGACTGGCTTGTGAAGGAGTGGCTGGATCGCGATTCTCGGCTGCGCGGCTCGATCGTGATCCCGACGCAGAGCGTCGAGAAATCAGTCGCCGAGATCGAGCGCTGCGCACCGGACAAGCGCTTGGTGCAGGTGCTGATGCTTGTCATGGGCGACATCCCGCTTGGCAAGCGGGCGCTATGGCCGATCTATGAGGCCGCGGAACGCTTGGAACTTGCCGTCGGCATCCACGCCGGTTCCGCCTATCACAATCCACCGACTGCTGTGGGGTGGGGTTCCTATCACATCGAGGATTATGTCGGTCAGGCCCAGGCGTTCCAGACGCAGCTCACCAGCCTGATCGTCGAGGGCGTGTTCGCCAAATATCCGCGGCTGAAAATGGTGATGCTGGAATCCGGCGTGTCCTGGATCTCGCCTTATCTCTGGCGCCTGCACAAGTTCTGGCGCGGGGTGCGGATGGAGACGCCCTGGGTCGATCGCGCGCCGCTCGACATTGTGCGCAGCAACATCCGCTTCTCGTTGCAGCCATTTGATGCGCCGTCGGAACCTGAGACATTAATTCGCCTGTTTGAGCATATGCAGTCGGACGAATTGGTCCTATTCTCCACGGACTATCCGCACTGGCAGTTTGACGGCCAGGACGCGCTGCCGGAGGGTCTGTCCCCCGATCTCGTGCGCAAGATCATGATCGATAATCCGCATGCAACCTATCCCCGCCTGACGTGAGCCCGCTGCCAAAGGAGGCAAGGCGATGAATATCCAGTTCCGCGAGAGCCAAGAAGCCGCTTCCCCCCTGACGACAAAGACCGCGATTGCGGACTGCGACATCCATCCGGCACGCGCCACCCGCACCGAGCTTTATCCCTATCTCGCCAAACGCTGGCAGCATCACCTCGAAGTCTACGGTGTCCATGCCTATCAGGGCATGATGGAAGGCCCGCCCTATCCAAAAGCCCAGCCCAACGCCTCGCGCCGCGACGCCTATCCGCCGGAAGGCGGTCCACAGGGCTCTTCGCTCTCCTTCATGCAGCAGCAGCTGCTCGATCCCAACAACGTGCAACTCGGCGTGCTCAACCCGCTCAACACCGGGCAGGGCATCCGCAACCACGAGCTCTCGGCTGCGCTGTGCTCGGCGATCAACGACTGGCAGATCGACAAATGGACCAGCAAGGACAAACGGCTGAAGGCGTCCATCGTCGTCGGCAACGAGGACGGGCTGTCCGCCGCCGCCGAGATCCGCGAACGCGCCGGCGACAAGAATTTTGTCCAGGTGCTGCTGCTCAGCCGCAATGTCGAGCCGCTCGGGCAGCGCCGCTACTGGCCGATCTACCAGGCTGCGGAAGAGGCGGGACTTCCGGTCGGCGTGCACGCCTTCGGCTTCGGCGGCAATCCGATCACGCCGTCGGGCTGGCCGAGCTACTACATCGAGGAGATGGTCGGCCATTCGCAGTGCCAGCAATCGGCACTGGCCAGCCTCGTGCTGGAAGGCGTGTTCGAGCGCTTCCCGAAACTGAAGATGGTGATGATCGAGGCCGGCTTCGGCTGGGCGCCGTCGCTGGCCTGGCGGCTCGACAAGACCTGGCAGCGGCTGCGCAGCGAGGTGCCGCACGTCAAGCGCCCGCCGTCGGAATATATCCGCGAGCAGGTGTGGTGGACGACGCAGCCGATGGAAGACCCGGAGCGGCGCGAAGATCTGTTCGACGTCATCAAGTGGATTGGCTGGGACCGCCTCTTGTTCGCCACCGACTATCCGCATTGGGACTATGACGAGCCGTCGCGTGTCTTGCCGGCCGGCGTGAGCGAAGCCAATCGGGAGGCGTTTTACCTCGGCAATGCGAAGAAGCTGTACGGCATTTCCTGATGGCAAGACATGTCATCGCCCCGGTAGACGAAATGCCGCCCGGCACGCGAAAATTCCTGGAGATCGACGGACGGCCGATCGCGGTCTTCAACATCAAAGGCGAATATTTCGGCCTGATGAATCGCTGCCCGCATCAGGGCGCGGCCCTGTGCGAGGGCCCGCTGATCGGCCTCGCGCAATCGAAGGACCCCGGCGAGATCGAATATACCAAGCTCGGCGAGATCATCCGCTGCCCCTGGCACGGCTGGGAGTTCGACATCCGCACCGGCCAGTCCTACTGCGATCCCCGCCGCTTCCGCGTGAAGGCCTATCCGGCCCATGTCGAGCCCGGCGCGAGCGTGGTGAAGGGCCCGTATGTTGCGGAGACGATCCCGGTGAAGGTCGAGAGCGATTACGTGGTGGTGGAGTTGTAGTCCCCGCTGTCATTCCGGGGCGGTCCGCAGGACGGAATCCGGAATCTCGAGGTTCCGGGTTCGATGCTTTGCATCGCCCCGGAACGACACCGACATCAAAGCCCCGCCACCGGCTCCGCCACCGGATCATACGTCGGCACCGCCTTGCCGCCGCCGCGATAGACGATCAGCGCGGCGATGATGCCGAGCACGGCCGCGAACATCAGCCAGACGCCGGGCGCGGCCTTGTTGCCGGTGTAGCCGATCAGCAGGGTCGAGGCGAACGGCGTGAACGTGCCGAACAGGGCGGCCGCGAGCGCGAAGGCTAGCGAGAAGCAGGTCGTGCGCACATGCGCCGGCACGATCTCGACCAGCGCGCCGAGCATGGTGCCGCTGTACATGCCGAAATAGAACGAGAACATCATCTCGACGGTGAGCAGCTTGCCGAACGTCGGCGCAGCCACCAGCCAGCTCAGCGCCGGATAGGCGGTGAGCAGTGACAACGTGGCGATGCCGATCAGCACCGGCTTGCGGCCGATCCGGTCGGACAATGCGCCGCCGACCGGATTCCAGATGAAGTTGGTCACGGCCACGAGCAGCGTCACCAGCAGCGCATCCTGCGTCGACAGTTTCAGCACGGTCTTGCCGAAGGTCGGCGTGTACACCGTGACGAAATAGAACGTCGTCGTGGTCAGGATCGCGATCATCATGCCGAGGAGCACGATGCGCCAGTTGGCGAGCGCGGAGGCGAACACTTCGCTTGCGGTCGGATGCTTCTTCATCGCGAGGAACGCCGGCGTCTCCTCCAGCGTCCGCCGCAGGAAGAAGATCAGGGGAATGATCAGGCAGCCGACGAAGAACGGAATGCGCCAGCCCCAGGCGGCCACGGTGTCGGCCGGCATCACCTCGGAGAGGAGATAGCCGAGGATCGAAGCCACGAAGATCGCGACCTGCTGGCTCGAGGACTGGAACGAGGTGTAGAAACCGCGATTGCCGGGCGTCGAGATTTCCGCGAGATATACCGACACGCCGCCGAGCTCGACGCCGGCGGAGAAGCCTTGCAGCAGACGACCGATCAGCACGATGACCGGCGCCGCGATGCCGATGGTCGCATAGCTCGGGCAGAACGCGATCACGACCGTGCCGATGGCCATGATGCCGAGCGTGACGATCAGGCCCTGGCGGCGGCCGATGCGGTCGATGTAGGCGCCGAGCACGATCGCCCCGACCGGCCGCATCAGGGCGCCGAGCCAGAACACGCCGAAGGTGTTGAGCAGCGAGGCGGTCTCGTTGGTCGAGGGGAAGAACGCCTTGCCGATCGCGGCGGCATAGAAGCCGAACAGGAAGAAGTCGAACTGCTCGAGGAAATTGCCCGATGTGGCGCGCAGGATCGCGCCGATGCGCGACTTGATTGCGGGCGGATTGGTTGCTGGTCCAGCCATGGCGTTGCTCCCCTTCAAGACGTGGCCGGACCGGAACTGATTTCACGGCAAGGCGACAGATTGATGCTGCGACAATCTGCCGTACCCCTTCCCGCGCGAAACGCTGGGAGTCAATTGAATTTGCCGCGGAAGCTGATGATTTTCAGGTCTTATTTTGCGTTGCAGCGACGATCCATTGGCGGAACGCGGCGAGCTTCGGCGCCTCGCGGCGGCCTTCCGGCGCGACCAGGTAGAAGCCGGCATCGGCCGGCAGCGCGATCTTGAAGGGCACGACCAGCCGGCCCTTGGCGATATCGTCCTGGACGTAGGACGTCCGTCCCATCGCCACGCCGATGCCGTCGATCGCGGCCTGGATGGTCATGAAGATCATGTCGAAGGTGATGCCGGGCTGCCTGGCGATATCGGACGGCAGGCCCGCCGCGGTCAGCCACAGCCGCCAGTCGTCGCTATTGGCGTTGGAGGTGTGCAGCAGCGGGTAGCCGCGGAGATCCTCGGGTTGCCGGAGCGGCTTGTCGCCGCGCAGCAGTGACGGGCTGCACACCGGAAACAGCTCGTCGGCCATCAACCAGTCGGCGCGCAGGCCCGGCCACTGACCGCGGCCATAGCGGATCGCGGCGTCGACATTGTCGCGCTGGAAGTCGACGAGGCTGGTCGACGTCGTGATGCGGACGTCGATGCCGGGATGCTGCTCCTGGAAATCGGTTAGCCGGGGCAGCAGCCATTTGGCCGCGAGCGAAGCGAGGGTCGAGACCGTCAGCACCTTGTCGTCGTCCTTGCGCAGCAGGCGGTCGGTGGCAAGGCGCAGGTCGTTGAAGGCGGCGCGGACGCCCGGGAGGTAGTCGCGGGCCTCCGGCGTCAGGGCCAGCGCGCGGTTCTGCCGGATGAACAGGCGGATGCCGAGCTCCTCCTCGAGCCGGCGGATTTGATGGCTGATCGCGGTCTGCGTCACGTTCAGCTCGCTCGCCGCCAGCGTGAAGCTGAGATGGCGCGCGGCGGCCTCGAACGCCCGCAATCCGTTCAGGGAGGGCAATCTGGCAGTCATCTGGCAGCAGGATGCATGAGCTTATTTCATGCGAAAAGGTACAAATTGTCGTTTGTCGCAGCGCACTCACAGGCAGATATTAGCGGTCAAGTTAGCTCGAGGAGCTGAAAATGTCTACGCTGACCCAGAATTCAATGACAAATCATCATGCACCCGGCCTGATCCAGCAGGTCAGTGAGACGCTTCATGTCTGGCACGAGCGCTACCGCACCCGCCGCGAGCTCAGCAACTGGACCGCCCGCGATCTCCAGGATGTAGGCGTGTCCTGGACCGACATCGCCTTCGAGGCTGAAAAACCCTTCTGGCGGGCCTGATTGGCCGCCAGGCCGGCGCCGCCTAAACAGGGGCGCCGGCGGTCCTTTTTGCCCGGTCCTTTTGGGGCACGTGTCATGAGCACCCTCCGCCTGGACGACCTCAAGCAACATCGGGATGCGCTGCGCACCCGGCAGGGCGAGGCCCTCAACCTCCGCTTCGTCGAGCCGCGCGACACCGAGGAGTTCCAGCACTATTTCCGCTCGCTCTCGACCCGCTCCCGCTACAACCGCTTCTTTGGCGCGATCAGCGAATTGCCGAAGGGCCTGCTGAGCGAATTTCTCGACATTGGAGCGCACGACCGCTTCACGGTGGTTGCGACCATGATGGTCGATGATTTCGAGACCATTGTCGCCGAAGCGCGCTATGCCCTTCATGCCGAGACGTTGACGCTCGAGTTCGGCCTCTCGGTCGGCGACCGTTGGCAGGGCCACGGCATCGCCACCGCGCTGATGAAGAATCTGGAATGCCGCGCCGCCGCGCTCGGCGCCGAGCACATGTTCGGCGAGACGCTGCGCTCCAATGAAACCATGATCTCGCTCGCGCGCAAATCCGGCTTCGCCTTCATCAATCATCCTGACGACTGGAAGCTGGTGCGCTTCGACAAGGAGATCGACGTCGCGCCGAAGGACATTCCCTGCGCCAGCTGGCGCCTCGCCGCCCTTTCCCGTCAGGCCGCAAGCCCCTCAGCCTCGGCCTGACACCACTCCGAGCCCGGCCTGGCCAAGCCAGAGCCGGGCTTTTTTTCCGCCAGTGGTTCATTCCGGGGCGCGCGTAGCGCGAACCCGCAATCCATTTCACCGCGCGTCTTGCGGTCCAATGGATTCCGGGCTCGATGCTGCGCATCGCCCCGGAATGACAGCCGGTTAGGTCTGCCTGTCCTTGAGCATGGGCGCGTCCTACTTCCCCGTGAACACCGCCTTGCGCTTCTCGATGAAAGCCTGCACCGCCTCCTTGTGGTCGGCCGTCGTGGTGAGGCGGACCAGCCGTTCCGCTTCGTGGTCGCGGGCGGTCTCGAAGTCGAACAGCAGGGCCTCGTCGAGATTGTCCTTCATGTAGCGCAGCGCGAGGCGCGGGCCTTCGGCGAGCGACTTTGCCAGCGCGAAAGCCTCAGTCTGCAATTTGTCGTCGGGGACGACGCGGTTGACGAGGCCGATCGCCTCGGCCCGCGCGGCATCGACGCGATCGCCGGTGAACATTAATTCGCGCGCCCGCGCGGTGCCGACGAGCCGCGTCAGCAGCCAGGCGATGCCGTAATCGCCTGACAGCGCGACGCGGGCATAGCCGGTGGCGACGAACGCCGATTGCGCAGCGATGCGGATGTCGCAGGCCATGGCGATGGCGAGGCCGGCGCCGACCGCGGGACCCGGCAGGGCGGCAATGGTCGGCTTGCGCACCGACACCAGCGCGCCGGTGAGCAGCCGCTGCCGCTCCTGGAGATCGGCGACCTTCTCGTCAAAGGACATTTCGAGCTTCTTCGGGTCGCGATGCGCGCCCATGCCCTTGACGTTGCCGCCGGCGCAGAACGCCTGGCCCGCGCCGGTGATGAGCAGCGCGCCGACATCCGGGCTTTCGCCGCAGCTCCGGATCATCGTACGCAGCGCCGGCGTCAGCGTGTCCGACAGCGAATTGCGCGCCTCCGGCCGGTTCAGCGTGATCACCGCGACGCGGTCGCGGATGACGCAGAGCAGTTCGCTGGTGCCAGTGTCGATGGTGGTTTCCGTGGTCATGTCGCCTCCCTTTTTCCCGTCATTGCGAGCGAAGCGAAGCAATCCAGAACGTCTCCGCGGAAATAGTCTGGATTGGTCGCTTTGCTCCTCGCAATGACGGTTATTGTGACATTATCGTCTCAAAACTTCTCCACCCAGGGCCGCAGCTCCAATTCCCAGCTCCAGGCGCTGCGCGGCTGCTGCAATACGTTCCAGTAGCTCTCCGCAATGGCATCGGGATCGAGCATCGAATCCGGCTTGTCGGCTGGTTCGCCGCGCGCCGCGCTGCGGATGCCGCCGTCGATGACGAAATGCGCGACATGGATGCCTTGCGGCGAGAGTTCGCGCGCCATGCTTTGGGCGAGACCGCGCAGCGCGAACTTGCCCATCGCGAACGGCGCGGACTGCGCATAGCCCTTGACGCTGGCGGACGCGCCGGTGAACAGGATCGCGCCGTGCTGGTTCGGCAGCATGCGTTTGGCGGCCTGCTGCGCCACCAGGAAACCGCCATAGGCGCTGACTGCGATTGCGTTCGCGACGTCGGCCGGGACCAGGTCGACGAAGGGACCGCGCGAGCGGCCGCTGGCGTTGTAGACGACGAGGTCGGGCGTGCCGATCTCGCGCTCGACGAGGCCGAACAGGCGCTCGACCTCGTCAGGCTCGGCGGCGTTGCAGGCATAGGCTTTCGCACCGGTCTCGGTGCAGAGCGCGCCCAGCTTCTCGACCTTGCGTGCGGCCAGCGCGACGCGGATTCCTTTCGCGGACAACAGCCGCGCCAGCGAGGCGCTCAGGCCTTCGCCGGCGCCGACGATGAGGGCGATCTTGTATTTCGGATGTTCCATGGTGTGATCTCTGGCGTGATCTCTTGGGACGGGAAGCCGCTGATCTATGCATGGTCCCTACGGACAACCAGCCGGAGCGCCGGTCGGCCTGATCACAATTCCGCAGAGCGAATTGCTCTTTCAGGGCGATCATGCCTCCCTGACAATTTGCGGCTTTATCCGCCCTTGCGCCTGGAGCATGATCGACATCATTCAACGCGGCAAGCGATAAGAATTGCCGCCGGGCGGAAACGAAGAGGACGATCATGCACAAGCCGGTCACCGCGCAGCCAAACCGTGTCGCGGCCGAGCCATCCGGCCTGCTGGCGCCCGATACAACGGGCATGAACTTCTACCGCGCAGATCCCGCGTTGACGGATCTGCTTCGCATCCATCTGTCGGACAATCTGTTCCGTCACATCGAGCCGCATCTCGATCGCCTCGGCCAGCTTGCGGGAGGACGGCTCGATGAGTGCGCGCGGCTCGCCGATCGGCATACGCCGGTGCTGCACCAGCGCGACAAGTTCGGCCGCGACGTGCAGTGGATCGAATATCACCCGGCCTATCGCGAGCTGGAGAATGCCGCGTTCGGCGAATTCGGCATCCACGCGCTGTCGATCCGCAAGGGCATCATGGGCTGGCCGGACAAATATCCGGTCGTGGCCAAGCACGCCTTCACCTTCCTGTTCAACCAGACCGAATTCGGCATGGGCTGTCCGATCAACGTCACCGACGGCTGCGCAAAGCTGCTTGCGAATTTCGGCAGCGAGGCGCTGAAGGAAAAGTATCTCGACGGTCTCACCCAGACCGACATGAGCAAGCTGACGCAAGGAGGCCAGTTCATGACCGAGAAGGAAGGCGGCTCCGACGTCGGCACCCTCATGACGACGGCGGTGCAGGAGGGCGACCATTGGCGCCTCCACGGCGAAAAATGGTTCTGCTCGAACGCGGACGCCAAGGTCGTGATGCTGTTGGCGCGCCCCAAAGGCGCCGGCCCCGGCACGCGCGGCGTCGGCCTGTTCCTGATGCCGCGCTTCCTCGATGACGGCGCGCAGAACCACTACCGGATCGTGCGTCTGAAGGACAAGCTCGGCACCCGCTCGATGGCCTCGGGCGAGATCAAGCTTGAAGGCGCGATCGCCTACGCGGTTGGCAAGCTCGACCGCGGCTTCGTGCAGATGGCCGAGATGGTGAACTCGTCGCGGCTCTCCAACGGCGTCAAATCCACGGCGCTGATGCGCCGCGCCTATCACGACGCGATGACGGTGGCGAAGAACCGCGTCGTGTTCGGCAGCCGCATCATCGACCTGCCGCTCGGCCGGCGCCAGATGCTGAAGATCATGCTGCCGGTCGAGCAGGCGCTGTCGATGAGTTTCCTCACTGCCGACGCGCTCGACCGTGCCGAGGCCGGCAGCCAGGATGCCGCGGCGCTGCTGCGCATCCTCACCCCGACACTGAAATTCCGCGCCACGCGCGATGCGCGAAAGGTCTGCGGCGATGCGCTCGAGATGCGCGGCGGCATCGGCTATATCGAAGAATTCGCGACACCCCGGTTACTCCGCGATGCGCATCTCGGCTCGGTCTGGGAGGGCACTGGCAACATCGTGGCGATCGATGCGCTCCGCCGCGCGGTCGGCCGCCACGGCGCCGAATCTGCGCTGGCGGCCGATCTGCATGCGCGGCTCGACGACAGCGCCTCGGTGCCGCAGGTCTGGCGCGATAAATTGCGCGGGCTCGCCGATCGTGCCGTCGGCTTTGCGCGCGAAGTCGCAGGGAAGTCGGAGAACGAAGCCGACGCGCGTCGCGCCACCAGCCTGTTCTATCACGTTGCAAGCGCGGTGGCGCTGGCCTGGGAAGCGCATCGCATCCACGCCATGCGCGGCGATGCGCGCCGCCTGCTGCTGTCGCGGCTCGTGATTGACCATCGCGTGGCGCCGACCGATCCGTTCCGGCTGACGGAAAATGCCGCGCAGGCGAAGATCGCAGCACTGCTGCTCGGTGATCGCGATGCCGGGATGAGCGAGGTTGGCGAACTGGTTCTGGCAGCGTAGGCTCTTCACCTCTCCTTGTGGGAGAGGTGAAGAGCCGCACACAACGAAACAAAAACAACGAGGAAACATCGATGAAGGCCGCTGTCCTCCATGAAGTCAACCAGCCGCTCGTGATCGAGGATGTCAGCCTGCCGAAGCCTGGCCCGCGCGAGGTGCTGATCCGCACGGCGGTCGCCGGGCTCTGTCACTCCGACCTGCATTTCATGGAAGGGCTCTATCCGCATCCGCTGCCCGCGGTGCTTGGCCATGAGTCCGCCGGCATCGTCGAGCAGGTCGGCTCCGACGTCACCTACGTAAAGCCCGGTGACCACGTCGTCACCTGCCTGTCCGTATTCTGCGGCACCTGCGACAATTGCACCACGGGCCGCACCGTGCTCTGCACCGACACGACCGTGAAGATGCTGCCGGGGGTCTCCGACCGGATGCAGTGGTCGAAACCGGAGAAGCTGCACCAATTCTTCAACCTGTCGTCCTTCGCCGAGCAGATGCTGGTGCACGAGAACGCGATCGTCAAAATCAGGAAGGAGATGCCGCTCGATCTCGCCGCGCTGATCGGCTGCGGCGTCATCACCGGCTATGGCGCGGTGGTGAACACCGCGAAGGTGACGGCCGGCGAGACCGTGGCGGTGATCGGCTGCGGCGGCGTCGGGATGGCCGCGATCAACGGCGCGCAGATCGCCGGTGCCGGCCGCATCATCGCCATCGACACCAATCCGGCCAAGCTCCAGCTCGCGACCAAGCTGGGCGCGACCGACATCGTCAATCCGGCCGACGGCGACGTCGTGAAGCAGGTCCGCGATCTCACCAATGGCGGCGTGCAGCACTCCTTCGAAGTGCTCGGCCGCAAGGAGACCGCCGAGCAGGCCTTCGCCATGCTCGCCTCCGGCGGCACCGCCACCATCGTCGGCATGATCCCGTTCGGCCAGAAGATCGAGCTGCACGGTTTCGATTTCCTCAGGGAGCGCCGGATCCAGGGCTCCTCGATGGGCTCCAACCACTTTCGCGTCGACATGCCGCGCCTGGTCGACTTTTATCTTCGTGGCCGGCTGCACCTGGAAGACTGGATTTCGGCCAAGCTGAAGCTCTCCGAGATCAACGAGGGCTTTGCCAACATGAAAGCCGGCAAGACGCTGCGCAGTGTGATTGTGTTCGATAGCTGACGCTGGTGCTCGCGGCCGCCATTGTCGCTCCAAAAGAAATGTCATCGCCTGCGAAGGCGGGCGATCCAGTATTCCGCGGCGGCAGTTGTGTGAACTAACGCTCGCCGCGGAGTACTGGATGCCCCGGCCAAGCCGGGGCATGACAGCGGAGGGGGCGCGGCATCAATCGTCAAACATCTTCGGCGGCACGAAGCCGCCGAACTCGCGCTCGATCAGCTCGGCGAGCTTCAAGGGCGTGCGGTCCTCCAGCCAGGGGCCGACGATCTGGACGCCCACAGGCAGTCCGTCCGGCGCAAAGCCGGTCGGGATCGCGGTCGAGGGCAGGCCGGGAAGTGTGGCGATGCCGGGCCAGGCGAGCTGGTCGGGATAGACATGCTCCTTGCCGTCAATCTTGATCCGCCGTTGCTCCTGGTCGGGCAGATGGTCGTGCGGATAGGCCGGCGTCGGCATGATCGGGCAGATCACCGCGTCATATGTCTTGAACAGTTCCCGCCATTGTGCGCGCAGCCGCGTGCGCCCTGCGTTCGCGATCACCCAATCGCGATGGCTCAGCGCGGCGCCGCGCAGCCGCTCCGCCGCCAGGCTGTTGTCGCTTTCAGGGAGCGCGGCGGCGGCGGCCTTGGCATTGGCATACACATCAGGCGCAAAACTTGCGGCGAGGAACGACATCAGCATGCGCATATAGAGCCGTGACGATGCCGCGAAGTCCGGCAGCACTGGGCTGCTGCGCTCGATCTTGACGCCGGCCCTGGCCAGATTGTCCGCGAGCGTGTTGATGGTGCCCCGCACCGCCGTGTCGGTCGGCAGCACCGGATCGGTGTCGATCACCAGCACGCGAAAGTCCTTGAACGCGGCGTGCCGCGCAGCGGGCAGCTCGAGCTTGTAGGCAATGCCCGCCTCGATCGGATCGGGCCCGGCCATGACGTCGAGCAGCAGCGAGAGGTCGGCAGCGCTGCGCGCCATCGGACCGATCACCGAGAGATCGCGCTCGAACGGCAGCGGCGGCGCCGGCGGCGCGACATGGCCGCGCATCGCGACGAGGTTGAAGGTCGGCTTGTGCGCATAGATGCCACAGTGAAACGCCGGCACGCGCAGCGAGCCGCCGATGTCCGAGCCGATCGACAGCGGGCTGTAGCCTGCGGCGAGGGCGGCCGAGGAGCCGCCGGAGGAGCCGCCCGGCGTGCGGCCGAGATCATAAGGGTTGTTGGTGGTGCCGTAGATGTCGTTGTAGCTCTGCCAGTCGCCAAGCCCGAGCGGCACGTTGGTCTTGCCGATGACGATGCTGCCGGCATCCTTCACCCGCGTGATCGGCAGCGCGTCTTCTTTGGCGATGAAATCCTTCTGCGCGGGGATGCCCCAGGTGGTCGGCAGGCCGGCGACATTGTAGGATTCTTTTACGGTCATGGGCAGGCCGAGCAGCGGCTTGCGCTCGCCGCGCGCCAATGCGGCGTCGGCGTCACGCGCCGCACTCAGCGCGCGATCGAAATCCCGCACGCAGATCGCATTGATCTTGCCGTCGTGTCGCTCGATGCGGTCGATCGCATCCTGCGTGAGCTCGACCGCCGAGACCTTCCTTGCGGTCAACGCGGCCGACAGCTCGACCGCGCTCTTGAAACTCCATTCCGATTTGGCCACGACATGCTCCTGCGCTTCACTGGAGGGATGATGCGCAGTTTGGCGGAGGGCCGCAACTGCCGTTTGATGGCGATTGCCATGCGGAAAACTATCCCGGTAGCATCCGTTGCATCACGCGATCGCGATAGACGAAGATGTGCGCCAACGCGGCGGCGACGTGAATGCCGATCGTGACCAGCAGTGCCAGCTCCATGGCCTGGTGCAGGCCGTCGATTGTTCTTCCGGCGGCGGCGTTGTCGGACGCCAGCATCGGGAGCGGCACGAGGTAGAAGAACGACATAGACCAGCCGCGGAAGGACGCGAACAGCCAGCCGGACAGCGTGGTCGCGAGCACCAGCGCGTAGAGCAGCCAGTGCACGACTTCCGAGCTCAATCGCTGCCAGGCAGGCAGAGAGCTTTCCGGCGCGACCGGATGAGTGAGCCGCCAGACCAGGCGGATGGCGGTCAGGGCGAGGACCGTGATCCCGAACGATACATGAAATGTCATCGGGGCGCCGGGCGCCATGCCGCGGTGCAAATCGGGCATGAGCCATCCGATCGGGTATTGCACGGCCAGCAGTGCGACGATGAGCCAGTGGAAGACCTTGGCAGGCGTGCCGTAGTGCAGTCGGGCCGTCATGTGCTTGCTCGCGTCAAGAATCGAGGTCGATCAGGGTTGGAAGCTGTGCGCCGCATGCGGCGAGGCTCGCGGCAGCGACGGCGGATGCAAGACGCTTCATTACCGCCTACGCCGCCCCGATCAAGATCCCCACCGCCAGCACGATGACGCCGCCGAGCACGATCTGGAACACGGCCTGGAGGAACGGCGTGTCCATGTAGCGCGAGCGGATGAAGGCGATCGCCCAGAGTTCGAAGAACACGACGACGCCGGCGATCGCGGTCGCGATCCAGAACGCGTTGGGCCAGCTGTCGGGCACGAGATAGGGCGCGGTGTGGCCGAGACCGCCGAGCGCCGTCATCAAGCCGCAGGTGAGACCGCGCAGCCAGGGCGAGCCGCGTCCGCTGAGCAATCCGTCGTCGGACAGCGCCTCGGCAAAGCCCATGCTGATGCCGGCGCCGATCGAGGCGGCAAGGCCGACCAGGAATGTCTGCCAGTTCTGGTGCGTGGCGAAGGCGGCCGCGAACAGCGGCGCCAGGGTCGAGACCGATCCGTCCATCAAGCCGGCAAGGCCGGGCTGCACATATTGCAGCACGAACATCCTTCGCCGGGTGCGGTCTTCCTCGGCGCGCACGTCGGGTTTGAGGATCTCGTCGGTGAGCGCTGCCGCGCGGTTCTCGTGGTGCTTCTCTTCCTCGGCGAGATCGCCGAGCAGGCGACGCACGCCGACATCCTCGGCCTGCTCGGCGGCGCGCGCGTAGAAGCGCTCGGCCTCGAGCTCCATGGTCTCGACCTCTTTGCGGATCGTGTCGAGCGGCAGGTTTTTCGTCAACCAGATCGGGCGCCGGCGCAGGAAGCCTTTGACGTCCTCGCGGCGGATCGGCGGCAGATGCTGGCCGAACCGCTCCTCGTAGAGCTTCAGCAGCCGGTGCCGGTGGCCGCGCTCCTCCTCGGCCATCTCCTCGAAGATTTTTGCCGTGTCCGGGTAACGCTCGCGCAGGTCCTCGGCGAATGTCACGTAGATGCGGCTGTCCTCCTCCTCGGAGGAGATCGCGACCGCCAGCACCTCACGCTCGGTCAAATCGGCAAAATTCTTCACGGCGGCCCCGTCTGCATAGTTTAGAATAATTCTAAACTATATAGGACGCCGTGGTTCTGGGTCAAATCAGGCGGCTCTAGCCTTCGCCAGGAAGTCGAGCAGCAACCGGCTCACCTTGGCGGGTTGCTCCTGCTGCACCCAATGGCCGGCGCCGTCGACGAGATGGCAGCCCAGCAGGTTCGTGCAGCCGCGCCCCTGCATCGCCTCGAACACGCCGGGGCGCTGATAAGTGCCCCAATCCTGCTTGCCCGAGATGAAGCAGGAGGGCACGTCGATGCTGCGTCCCGCAAACAGCTGCATCTCGTTGTTGAGCATGCCCGAGGTGCCGTAGCGGTACCATTGCAGCCCGCCCTGAAATCCGGTGCGGGCGTATTCGGCGCTGTAATAGGCAAGCTCGTTGTCCGGCAGCCAGCGATTGGCGGCGATTGCGGCGGGCGAGGGCATCTCCTTCGCAACCGTCTCGGCCATGGTCTCGTGGAGGTCCATCACATAATAGGTCGGCAGCTTTGCCAGCTCACCGGCCGACCATGATTTCAGCGGATAAGGCTTATTGCCGGTCCAGTCCGCGCTCTTGTGATGATAATAGGCGCGCAGGAAATCATGCACGCCCTGCGGCGCATGCTGCATGTCGTCATTCGCTTCGCGTGTCGAATAGTACCATTGATAATGTTTGCGCGGGCGCGGCAAGGCCGCGAGCTCGCGATGCACGGGGTCTTCGATCGGCGGCTTCGCCGGTGCGTCGACCGTGCCAAATGGCAGCGGCGGCGCTCCGCCGAACGGCGCGCTCATCAGCGTCACCGAACGAAACACGTCGGGCCGGATCAGCGCGCACCAGGCCGCGACCGGGCTGCCGAAATCATGTCCGGCGAGATCAACCTGCCTGTAGCCGAACGCCGATACCAGGGCGAGCGCATCGCGCACCAGGTTGAGCAGCGAGAACGGCGTGAGATCGCCGTCGTAGTCAGCGCTCCATCCGGTGGTGCGGCCATAGCCGCGCTGGTCGGGCGCGATCACGTGATAACCAGCATCGGCGAGTGCGGGCATCACCTTGCGCCAGGAGAAGGCGAGCTCCGGAAAGCCGTGCAGCAGCAGGAGGCAGGGGCGGCCCCTGGTTTCGAAGCCGGCTTCCAGCACATGCATGCGCAAGCCGTTGACGCCGTCGACGTAACGCGAGCGGATGCCGGCGGGCAGGGGGATTTCGGGGAGCGCTGTCATCGTTTCCTCCGTGAGGCCGTTGTCACCCTCCCCTGGAGGGGTCCGGGACGAGCGTAGCTCGCCCGTGGTCGATCGCGCGCAGCGCGAGCGGGGTGGGGTGATCTCTCAGCACGGGCAGTATTGGATGAGGAGAGACCGTCACCCCACCTCGGTTCGCATTCCGCTTCGCTGCATGCGAACCGATCCTCCCCCTCCAGGGGAGGATGGGAGTTCGCGGCACGGCCGGCGCCAAATCACACCGCCGCGCAGACGAAGCCGTTGCCCTTGCGCCGGATCTTCCCCACCGACGGCGAGGGGAAATGCGCGGTGCAGCACAGCGTCTCGGTGTCGCAATAGCGCTCCAGAAAGCTGCGGCGCGTTTTCGCCGACTGCGCGGGATCGACGTCAAACTTCACCGATATCTCCGGGTAGAGGGTTTGGATCGGCGAGTGCATGAGGTCGCCGGAGAACACGGCATCGTCCTTGCCGCGGCCGAAGGCGAAGGCGACATGGCCCGGCGTGTGGCCCGGGGTCGGCAGGATGCGGACGTGATCGCCGATCTGGTGGTCATTGCCGACGATTTCGTGGCGTTTTGCCTCGACCACCGGCAGTACACTGTCCGCGAACGGCGGCACCTCCGCCTTCGCGTTCTGCTCGGACCAATAGTCGAATTCAGTCTTCGCGAACACATAGCGTGCCTTGGGGAAGGTCGGCACCCAGCGACCGTTCTCGAGCCGCGTATTCCAGCCGACGTGATCGACATGCAGATGGGTGCACATCACGAAATCGATGTCGTCGACGGAGAAGCCGGCGGCGCCGAGTGCGCGCAGGTAGGTGTCGTCGGTCTTCATGTTCCAGTTCGGTCGCGGCCGCGGCTTGTCGTTGCCGATGCAGCTGTCGACAAGGATGGTATGATGCGGCGTCTTGACCACATAGGACTGGAAGCAAAGCAGCAGCACATCGCTGTCGTCGAGCGCCTTGGCCTGCCGCATCCATGCGCGGTTCTCGGCCAGCACCTCGGCCGACAGTCCGGGGAGCATGTCCAGCGCCGGCAGGAAGCTGGTTTCCTGCTCGATGACGCGGTGGATGGTGAGATCGCCGGCCGCGTATTCTAGGCTCATGAGAACTCCCGCGATTACCGCATGATCCGGACCCGGAGGGCCGCGTTAGCGCAAAGTGTGGAGCGGTTTTCCGAAAAGATCATGCTCAAACTAAGTCGCCGGCGGCACCGAGATCTTCACGGAGGGCCGCTCCAGCATCTTCTGATGGAAGGCGTCGAGCTTCGGATAGGCCTTGCGCCAGCCGCAATCGGCGAAGCGGAAGTCGGCATAGCCGAGCACGCAAACAAGGCCGATCTGCGAGATGTCGAACGGGCCGTTCAGCACGTCAGGCATGTTCTCGAAGCGCGCCATGCCGGTCCAGGCCCGGTTCCAGTGATCGTCCGACCAGGCCTGCCATTGCAGGCCCTGCGGCCGCACCATCTTCTCATAGCGGCACAGCAGCATGGAATCGAGCATGCCGTTGATCAGCGCGTGATTGGTCTTGGCCTTCCAGCGCCGCGGGCCGTAATCGGGGATCAGGCTGCCGCCGGCCATCTCGTTGAGGTATTCGACGATGACGTAGGAATCCAGAATCACGTCGCCGTCATTGGTGATCAGCACCGGCAGCTTCTTCAGCGGTGTGATGCGCGAATAGTCCTCGTTGGCTGTGCCCGGCGCCACGGTGGCCGGCATCAATTCGATCTTGTCGATCAGTCCGAGCTCGATGGCGGCGATGCGCACCTTGCGGGCGAACGGAGAGGCTTGGGAGAACGAGAGTTTCATCGGAAATAACCTCTATCCAGACAGATGGTCCTCATCCTGAGGAGCGCGCCACTCGGCGCGCGTCTCGAAGGATGGCAGCGGGGAGGTGTTCTCTCGTCACCCGGCGTGAACGCCGGGCGACCGTGCTTGTGGCGCATCCTTCGAGACGCGCGCGTTGCGCGCTCCTCAGGATGAGGGCGATGACCTTACGCCGCCACGATCTCCTGCCTCTGCTCGCCGAGGCCCTCGATGCCGAGCGTCACGACGTCGCCGACATTGAGGAAGGTCGGCGGCTTCATGCCGAGGCCGACGCCGGGCGGGGTGCCCGTGGTGATGATGTCGCCCGGCAGCAGCGTCATGAACTGCGAGACATAGGACACGCATTTGGCCATCGAGAAGATCATGGTCGCGGTCGAGCCGGTCTGGCGACGCTGGCCGTTGACGTCGAGCCACATCGACAGGTTCTGCACGTCCTTGATTTCGTCCTTGGTGGCAAGCCACGGCCCGAGCGGGCCGAACGTGTCGTGCGACTTGCCCTTGGTCCATTGGCCCAGCCGCTCGGTCTGGAAGTTGCGTTCGGAGACGTCGTTGCAGACGCAATAGCCGGCGACATGGTTCAGCGCGTCGGCTTCCGACACATACTTGGCGCGGGTGCCGATGATGGCGGCGATCTCGACCTCCCAGTCGAGCTTGGTCGAGCCGCGCGGCTTCTCGACCGCGTCGTTCGGGCCGGACAGCGACGTGTTCGCCTTCATGAAGATGATCGGTTCGCTCGGGATCGCAGCGCCGGTCTCCTTGGCGTGGTCGCTGTAATTGAGGCCGATCGCGACGAATTTCGAGATCCCAGTGACCGGCGCGCCGAGGCGCGGCTTGCCGGTGACGGCCGGCAGCGAGGCGGGGTCGAGGGCGGCGAGCTTCTTCAAGGACTCGGGCGAATAGGCGTCGCCGGTCAGGTCCTTCAGATGCGCGGACAGGTCGCGCAATTGGCCGGATTTGTCGATCAGGCCGGGCTTTTCCGCACCCTTTTCGCCATAACGAACTAGCTTCATTCTCGTTTCTCCCTGAGATGGACCGATCGGTTAAATAGCTTCATGGAACAGGGCGGCGGGAAATTCAACCGCTCGAAGGCGTGCGTTTCCGCATTACACCCCCTCATCCTGAGGGCCCGCCGAAGGCGGGCGTCTCGAAGGATGGCCCGCGCCACAGTGGGGCCTTCATGGTTCGAGACGCGCGAAGACGCGCTCCTCACCATGAGGGTCGACGTCGTCACCCCAACGCCTCGAACCTGAACGCATCGCCGGCCCGCTTGATATGCCCGGCCGAAAAATGCCCGCCGATCACCAGCGTCGGCGTATCGGCAAACCGGGCGAACAATTCGCGCCGCGTCGCGGCCGACTGGGCCTGGTCGGAATCCGCAGTCGAGGACCAATCGAGATGCGCCATCTGGCAGGGATGGTGGGCGACGTCGCCGGTGAGCAACCCCTGTTCGCCGTCGGACTGGATCAAAATGCTCATATGGCCGGGGCTGTGGCCCGGGGTCGGGATCATGCTGATCTCGTCAGAGAGCCGATGGTCGCCCGGAATCAGATCGGCCCTGCCGGCATCGACGATCGGCTGTACGGAATCGCCAAAAACCGCCGCCTTGTCCGGCGCGGTGGAATGGTCGCGCCAGTGCTCGTATTCGATGCGGCCGAAGACGTAGCGCGCGTTCGGAAAGGCCGGCACCCATTTGCCGTCCACCAGCTTCGTATTCCAGCCGACGTGATCGACGTGAAGATGCGTGCACAGCACGGTGTCGATGCTGTCAGGGGGAAAGCCTGCCGCAATCATGGTCTCCAGAAACGGCGTGCTACGATGATTCCAGGTCGGGACGCTGCGGCCCTGCTTGTCGTTGCCAAGGCCGGTGTCGACGACGATACGGCGCGCCGGCGTCTCCACCACCAGCGAATGGATCGACATTTTCAGCCGGCCCTCTTCGGTGGCGAAGTGCGGGATCAGCCAGGGCAGCTTCTGGATTTCCGCGTTGCTCGCCAGCGGCAGGATGAAGCGGGTCGAGCCGACCGTCTCCAATTCCACGATCCTGGTGATTTTGACCCTGCCGACCGTCCAGCGCATGCGGTGTGCCCCATGTTCTTGTTTGGTGCCGAAAGATGCGCATTTTCCGGCTCGAAGCGCAATGGATCATCTGTCGTGATGTTGCGTTATCGAAGGAACCGGAACCACCAAGGGGAGCCCATGCCAGAGCTTGCCATTTCCGCCGACAAGGTCGCCTTCATCATCGAGAAGGCGCGCGAATTCGACGTCAAGGAATTGGACTCCGATCCGGAGTCCGGCTCGAATCCGACCGATGACGACGCGGTCGATGTTCTCGAGGACAACGGCTCCGATCCCGTGGGCAGCGAGCTCCGCAGCTTCATCGCGGCCCTGAACGAGGACGAGCAGGTCGATCTCGTCGCGCTGACGTGGCTCGGTCGCGGCGACGGCACGCTCGATGATTGGGACGATTTGCGCGCCCGCGCCGTGGAAGTGCGCGGCGAATATCGCAAGCCCCGGCACGAGACGGTGCAATACCTGCTCGGCGAGCCGATGCTGGGCGATCTGCTCGCGGACGGGCTCGACGAGTTCGGCATCGATTGGACCGACGAGCGCACGACGGCCGATTCGTCCGATCCCAGCGAGCGGGACGAGGACGAGATCACCAAGCGGTGAATGAACTTGCCTCCCCGCAAGAGCGAGGGCTATCGCATGTGACTTGCGGCAATGCCTCGCCGCACGCCTCTTCCTTCGAGACGACCGCTTCCAGCGGTCTCCTCAGGATGAGGCTGAGCAGCATTGGCGCTCGCTAGAATTGCTGCCGCATACTCCGCCCTCATCCTGAGGGCCCGCCGCAGGCGGGCGCCTCGAAGGATGGGCTGCGGGCGAGATGTCCCGCCCGCGAGAGCGGGGAGAAGCAGATCCTCAGAGCGTGCCCGGGAAGGCGCCACCATCCAGCAAAATATTCTGCCCGGTGATGAAGCCGGCCTTGGCGCCACAGAGGAAGGCGCAGGCATAGCCGAACTCGTCGGGCTGGCCGAAGCGGCCGGCCGGATTGAGCTTGGCGCGCTCGGCCAGGATCTGTTCGGGTGTCGTGCCGCGCTTATCGGCTTCCGCCTTGGCGGTGCCGGTCAGGCGATCGGTCTCGAACGGCCCCGGCAGCAGGCCGTTGATGGTGACGTTGTTGATCACGGTCTTGCGCGACAGGCCGGCGATGAAGCCGGTGAGGCCGGCGCGCGCGCCGTTCGAGAGGCCGAGGATGTCGATCGGCGCCTTCACCGCGGCCGACGTGATGTTGACGATGCGGCCGAACTTGCGCGCCATCATGCCGTCGACGGTTGCCTTGATCAGCTCGATCGGGGTCAGCATGTTGGCGTCGATCGCCTTGATCCAGTCGTCGCGGGTCCAGTTGCGGAAATCCCCGGGCGGCGGGCCGCCGGCATTGTTGATCAGGATGTCCGGCTCGGGGCAGGCCTTCAGCACGGCCTCCCGTCCCGCCGGCGTCGTGATGTCGCCGACGATCTCGGTGACGGTTACGTCGGGATAGGCCTTGCGGATCTCGTCGGCCGTCTTCTTCAGGGCCTCGGCGCCGCGCGCGGTCAGGGTAACGTGAACGCCGGCATCTGCCAGCGAGATGGCGCAAGCGCGGCCGAGGCCCTTGCTGGATGCGCAGACGATGGCGCGGCGACCTTTGATCCCAAGATCCACTGTTTCACTCCCGTAAATGTCAGGCAGGTTTTGGACGGCGGCGACTTTAGCCAACCTCGAAGCCTCTGATAAGGGACGGGCTCGCACCAAAATGCATGCGCGCCCGCGCGGCGATGCAAATGCGCCTGATCAGATGCGCCGTTCCTGCTTGAGGCGGTCGATCGCGGCGGCGGCTTCGGGCGGCAGCGATTTGAAGCCCATCTGTCCGACCGCCGAGAACAGCGGCCGCAGCTGCGAGCCGGCGAGGAAAGGCGGCTGCCGGTTGGACGGCACGATCTGATCGAACACCAGCACCAGTGTTGTGGCGACGAGACCGACCCTGATCGCGCCGAGCGCGGCGCCGCCGAGCCGGTCGCCGATGCCGGCCTCGCGGATGGTGTCGCTCAGCGCCAGCCGGCCGATATATCCGAACAGCATGCCGACGATCACGAAGATGCCGAAGAACCAGATCCAGTTCTGAAACTGCGGCGGATTCGGATTGTTGGCAAGCTGCGGCACGATCAGCGGCATCAGCGCAACCGCCATCGGCGCGGCCAGGAGATAGGCGAGGATGGTTATGGCACTGCCGAGCAGCCCGGTCCTGAAACCGAAGCCGATCGCAATGGCGAGCGCCGCATAGACCGCCAGATCAAAACTGTTCATGAGACCCGAGCCCTGCCTCAATGGAACGAGTGAACGCCGAACCGATCATTCCGGTTTCAGATCGTTAAAATCGTCTGTATTGATGGCTCCAAAAGCCCAAGGAAATTGCTCGAGGACCGCGCCATGTCAGACCTATTCGACCTCAGTAAAGAAACCATCCTCGTAACAGGCGCGAGCCAGGGGCTGGGGCGGCAATTTGCGCGGGTTCTGGCGGCGCATGGCGCGGCTGTCGCGCTCGCCGCGCGCCAGACCGACAAGCTCAGGAGCCTGGAGGAGGAGATCCGCGGCAAGGGCGGGCGCGCCGCCGCAGTCGCGCTCGACGTCACTGACACCGCCTCGATCGCGAAGGCCGTGGATGCCGCGGAAGCCGCGCTCGGCCCGGTCACGGTGCTGATCAACAATGCCGGCATCGCCATCGAGAAGCTCGCGACCGAGCAGACCGAGGCCGATTGGGACGCCGTGATCGGCGCCAATCTGAAGGGCGCCTATTTCCTCGCGACCGAAGTGGCGCGGCGGATGATCGCGCGCAAGCAGGACGGCAACATCGTCAACATCGCCTCGGTGCTCGGCACCGGCGTGCTCAAGGCGCTGTCGCCTTATGCGATCTCCAAGGCCGGCATCCTCCAGGCGACCAAAGCGATGGCGCTGGAGCTCGCCGGACAGAACATTCGGATCAACGCGCTCGCGCCCGGCTACATCGACACCGAGATGAACCACGCGTTCTGGTCGACTCCGGCAGGAGAGCGTCTGGCCAAACGCATCCCCCAGCGCCGCATCGGCGCCGAGTCCGATCTCGATGGCGCGATCCTGCTGCTCGCCTCAAAGGCGTCGCGCTACATGACTGGGAGCGTCGTCACTGTCGACGGCGGTTTCCTGCTGAGTTGAGCGCGCCTTCGCCTCTCCCCGCGTGCGGGGAGAGGCCGGAATTTGCGAGAGCTTCGCTGCGCTCGCAATGACGGGCGAGGGCGGCGAGCGTCTGGCCCTCACCCAAATTCTCACCCTCAGGCGGGAGGCTGGATCTCCGCGGAACTTCTGGCAAGAGCGGCCAAACCGGCCGGAAACCGGTCCGCCGCGCTGTCATAAAGTCGAAAAAAAACGTTCCCGCGGCCCTTTCCAAAGCCGGCCCGCCTTGTTACATACGCCCCGCACCCGACGGGCTTTGCCCCGGGGTTGCCTTCCAAGGAAGCCTTTGGGACGGTTGAAGCAAGCCACGCGAACAGCGCCGGCGTCACCTCATCGTCCCCGGGATTTTGCTGAAGGCTTGCAACGGTTTAACGCGGGGTGGAGCAGCCCGGTAGCTCGTCAGGCTCATAACCTGAAGGTCATAGGTTCAAATCCTATCCCCGCAACCAAATTCGGATTTTAACCGGTTCCGATACGAAAGTGGCCCGCTTGATGCGGGCCACTTTAGTTTTGAGGGATCGTTGCCCATCTCAGGCCACAACAAGGCTGCGGCGGTGCCATCCCGCTCAAACAGGTCGGCAGCGCGGCTGTGAACCATGCCGAATTGGCTGGTTGGGCGAGCCACATTGAGTGCACTGTCACCGTAATGCCAACCATGCAGTGCTGGCTGTGCCCAGGCCCGACCACCTCGCACTCATCGGTCCGTCGCTATTTTTTTGTGATCACGCGCGATCCTGAGCGCGACAGCGATAAAGTTGCCAAGCGCGACCGATCGCCCATCGGCCCGAGAGGCCAATCCCAGGGTCGCCTGCGGCGCGTCGCCGCTCAGCCGAAGATAAGCGATGTCGTTTGCTCTGAGATGCCTCAGGGATTCCGGCACGATCGCAACACCAAGCCCGGCTGCCACGAGATTCAGGGTCGAGGTCAGTTGCGGTGCTTCCTGGCTTACCCGGGGGCGGAAGCCTGAACGCTCGCAGGCAGCGATCACGGCATCGGTCAGCCCCGGCCGCACGTCTCGATGATAGAACACGAAGACCTCATCGGCGAGACCTGCGAGCGTTGTTGCCTTACGCGACGAAAGTCGATGTCCCTTCGGTACAGCGACCACCATTTTCTCGTGCAGCAGCGGTGTATAGGCCACGACCTCATCCTCCTCGAACGGCGGTCGGATGAAGGCGGCATCAACCGTACCCTCCCGTATCATGGCCACGAGACTGGTCGACTTATTCTCTTGCAAGGTGACGTGAAGGGCAGGATAGGCCTGACGAAATTCGAGCAGGGTCCGGGTTACGGCAGGGTGAAAGCAGCCTGACTCCGTGAAGCCAACACAGACGTGGCCTGACATGCCGCGCCCGACCTGCTGCGTCACCACGACGGCCTCCTCGATGCGGGAGAGGATGAAGCGCGCCCGCTCCGCGAAGACAGTACCAGCCTCGGTCAACGCCACACGGCGCGGGGTTCGGTCCACGAGTCTGACGCCGATCTCCTGCTCGAGCGCCTGAATCCGTTGGGAGAATGGCGGCTGCGCGATGCCGACGCGCTCGGCACCGCGGGTAAAACTCAGTTCCTCGGCAAGCGCGAGGAAATAACGCAGGTGTCTCAACTCCATATCTATATCCGGCACATATGGATTAGCCCTTATCTAGATATTTGACTCGCAGCATTGATGGGCCAATTTGAACTGGCAAGTGATTTGTGCGGCGAATGCACGAAATGCCGGAGGGAGCTCAATGTCATTCAAGCAAAAGCTGCAACAGAAGCGAGCCATCCTCGTGCCCGGTGCGCCCAACGCGCTGGCCGCCCGCGTGATCACCGATCTCGGCTTCGAGGCGATCTACGTAACCGGCGCGGGGGTGACCAATATGTCGCTCGGGCTTCCCGACTTGTCCTTCGTCGATCTGACGCAGATCGTTCAGCACACCATGGCAATCCGAAACGTGACCGACCTGCCGCTCGTCGTCGACGCCGACACCGGCTTCGGCAACGCCGTCAATGTGGCACATACGGTTCACATGCTCGAACGGGCGGGCGCCAGCGCCGTCCAGATCGAGGATCAGAAGATGCCCAAGCGCTGCGGTCATTTCGCCGGCAAGGAGCTGGTTGCGCCGCAGGAGATGGCCGCGAAGGTGAAGGCGGCGGTCGATGCCCGCCGATCCAATGAACTCCTGATTATCGCCCGCACAGATGCGCGCGCGACCGAAGGTTTCCAGGCCGCGCTCGATCGGGCCTCGCTTTATGTCGAGGCTGGTGCCGATCTGATCTTCATCGAAGCGCCGGAGAGCGAGGACGAGGTTCGACGGATTCCCGCCTCGCTGCCGGTCCCGCAGTTGGTCAATCTTGTGGTCGGTGGCCGAACGCCGATCTTTGACCAGGCCGAATTGGCGGAGATCGGCTTTGCCATGGTGCTTTATGCGAATGTGGCGTTGCAGGGCGCCATCCTGGGAATGCAGAACGCACTGGGGGCTCTGGTCCGGGACGGGCGCATGGATGAGGACGGTGCCCTCGTGACGAGCTTCGCCGAGCGGCAGCGTCTGGTCCGGAAGAGCCACTATGACGAACTCGAGCGTCGCTACGCGACGTAATTCGGCAATAGAGCCGCAAAGAGCAAAAATCTGACACGGGAGGAAATGATGACCAGCACTGCGCATGATGTGCCGATGGATGCTGTGTCCGAAAAGCGGTTCGCTGTGACAACACTCCAGCTGCGATCTATCATCGGTGGATGCGCCGGCAATTTGATCGAGTGGTACGACTTCCTCGTCTACTCGATATTCTCCGTCTATTTCGCCAGTTCGTTCTTTCCTCAGGGCGACCAGACCGCTCAATTGCTCAACGTCACTGCGGTAGCGGCAGTCGGCTATGTTGCGCGCCCGCTCGGCAGCTGGCTGATGGGCCGCTACGCCGACCGAAGGGGACGGCGGGTGGCACTTGCAGTGTCCGTCTCCCTGATGTGCTTTGGTTCCCTTCTGATCGCGGTGACGCCGACATACGCAACGATCGGCGTTGCTGCACCGGCTCTTCTGGTGGTGGCGCGGCTGCTCCAGGGTTTGAGCATGGGCGGTGAGTACGGGACCAGTGCCACATACCTGAGCGAGATGGCGCCAAGGGAGCGTCGCGGCTTTTTCGTTGGATTCTTGCAGGTCAGCGTCGTATCCGGCCAGCTCGCGGCACTTGCTCTTCTCCTGCTCTTGCAGCACGCGATCCTTCGTCCCGGGCAGATGGAGGCTTGGGGCTGGCGTATTCCGTTCGTCATCGGCGGCATCTTCGCGCTCTTTGCCCTCTACCTGCGACGCGGCATCGCCGAAACCGATGCCTTCAGGGAGACTGGGATAAACGAGCAGAGCCGCGGATCAATGACGATCCTTCTCGGGCATTGGAAGCTGATCCTGCTGGCGATCGGAATCACTGTGGGTGGAACAATCTCGTTCTATACTTACACTGTCTACATGCAGAAATTCATGGTCAACACCGTCGGCATGACGAAGGAAGCGGCCTCGCTCACCACCGCAGCGGCTCTTTTGTGTTATCTGCCGCTCCAGCCGTTGTTTGGCTTGGTATCCGACCTCATCGGACGCCGCCCGGTGATGATTTTCTTCGGTGCCGCCGGTACGATCCTGACCGTTCCGCTTCTGACCGCCATGAGTCACGCTGGCAGCGCGTGGGAAGCATTTGCTCTAAATTTTGCGGCTCTCTTCATTCTCAGCGGATTCACCTCGATCCACATGCTGGTCAAGTCCGAACTCTTTCCCGCCGGGATTCGCGCCCTTGGCGTCGGGCTGCCATATGCGATTACCACGGCGATCCTCGGAGGGACCACCGAATGGGTTGCGCTCCAGTTCAAAGCCATGGGTCGGGAGGAATGGTTCTACTGGTATGTGACGGGCGCCATCCTGATCTCGCTCGTCGTTTACCTGATCATGCCCGAAACGCGTCGAACAGCGGGACTTGATGGCGCAACCTCGCAACCATGAGCATTGCGCACCGTCAATCTCTTCAACTCGACGGAGCATGTCTGGATTGAGGGGGAGGGGCGACGCACAGATGCGTCCTGAGCGGGCAGCGAACGGAAAACGAGCGGCGAGGCTATCGCCATCCTGACAAAGAGGAATTCTGTCGTGATCCTAATGGCCAAGAACGCCTAAAGCGTCAGAACGGCTTTTGAAAACACGACGGTTTTTCGAGCCTTCCAGGCTGAATACAGCCCGTCCTGTCTCAAATGGCTACCATGAGCGAATGTCCGTATCGGCGGTTGCGAGTCCCCCCAACCAAAATCGGATTTTAACCGGTTCCGGTGCGCAAATGACCCGCGACGCGGGCCATTTTTGTTTCGTGAGATGATCACCGTCAGCAAGGTCGCAAACAGGATTCTGCCAATTTTTGGGAACGGTGTGGCGAGGTCCGTCGAAGGGTTTTCACGTCTATGATTGCTACGGCCTCAGCTTTCCGATCAGCGGCATCATTCCAGCCTGGTCCGGCTTGAAGCCGCGCGGAAAAACAGTTCGGCGATCGTATGTCGCGCCGCTTAGCCTTGCCCCCGCAAGGCGTGCATCAGTCAAATCAGCACCTCTGAAGCATGTGAGACGCCAGTTGGGCAACTCACTGACGGCATTGGCACCGCGAAGGTCAGCTCGGCGCAGATTGGCGTCATTGAACGTCGCGCCGCGCAGATCGCAACCCGCCAAGATGGCGTCCTCGAGCACGGCCTCGTGAAACATTGCCCAGTAAAAGTCGGCTTCGGTCATGTCGACCCCGGCAAGCTCAGCGAACATCATGTCGCCACCTTGCTGCACCGTCCTCGCCAGCGAGCAGTCGTTGGGGGGAAGGCGTACCGTACGGTCCAGAGGTTCATCCCGACCAGGCAAAGCATTCTCAGGATCATCAGATGTAGTCATACAACTTCGTCGCGCGATCTGACGCTTTCGTTCGATCCGGTCACGGAGGGGCGTATTGGAGTGCCTGCCGAGTCGCTCGATTGGGCCTGCCGACCGGGTTGTCTCTGAAGACGAGCCCCGCGAGCCGGCCCCGCGCCGTTCAGAACCCGGTAATCGGCTTCCCGTCGGCCCCGACCAGGCTCGACGGCGCTTCGCCGAACACCAGGCCATCAGGCTGAAACTTGATCGTCTTGCCGCCCTCGACGAACTCCGCGAAATTGCGCGGCGTCGCCGAGTGCACGCCATTGGCGAGGAAGTCGGCGGTCTCGTAGCAGGTGTCGGGCTTGCCGCCCGATCCCGCCTCGAGGAATTTCTGGAAATTCTGGCTGGTCACCTTGGCCTTCTTGCGCGCGGACCAGTTGGTGTAGCGGCGATAGAGTTTTGGCAGGATCACCGGGCCCTTGTCGGTCGCGAGCACGTCGGTCTCGTTGACCTTCGGCTCGCGCAGATCGAAGTCGAAGGCGGGAACGGTCCTGGCGAGATGCTTCCAGACCAGCGTCTTCTTCGATCGCGCGGTCTTGGCGAGCGCGAGGAAAGCCTTGATCTCGTCGTCGTTCATCGACGAGTAGAATGTCGGATAGGCAAAACCCTGCTCGACCAGCCAGTGGTTGATGTCGACCTTGTTGCCTCCGACGGTCACTTCGATGTCGCCGACCAGCCGTCCATAGGTATCGAATACCTCGTTTGGCGTATCGACATGGGTGAACACCCGGCAGTCGAGCGTCGCCTCGCCAGTCGAGGCGAGGAAATCATGCAGCGCCTTGCTCGTGGTGGCGCCGAGGAATTGCCGGTAGGAATGCGTGACGTCGTGATAGGCCTGCTTCTTGACATCGGTCAGGCCCTTCTTCTCCCTGGTCGAGAGCGGCGACGGCATGTAGTGCAGCTCGGGCGCGTCGATGCCCTGGAGGCGAATGGTGAGCTTGCCGTTCTTGATCGGCGGGGTCGCGGTGCGGCCCTTGACCTTGGCGTTGTCGAAGACATGGGTCGGATGGAAGGGCGCCGTGTCGCTCTTGCGGAAGCGGATGGCGTCGGGTGCGACGTTCACCGCCACCTTTGTGGTGTCGGCGTCCGACCGGCCCTCCGGCCAGAACTGGCTGACATCGATGGTGCCTTCGACTTCCAGCAGTCCAACGGGCATCGGCCACTCCTTCCTATGAGCGCGTCGGCCGCTTCGACAAGGCGTTTCGCGCACGATCAGAAGCAGCGGATCATCTTCATGCGACAGCCCCGTGACGGTGGATAGGACAGGCGCGACACGTTGGTGGCGCGCAGCGCGCATTCCCGGAGGTCTCCTGTCGCGCCGCTCCGGGCCGGCCGCCGTCAGGCCGACCGCCCGCCGCTTGTGCGGCGCAAGGTAAGTCCGCAGTAACGGCCGCGGTCGTGCCCACAAGTCCCTTACGCGGCTGTCAAGGTCGGCTACCGTTGGCGCGCTAGCCGCAGGGTTAGGTGACGTTTTGATTGCGATTTTTTAGCATCCGATTTTTCGGCGCCGCGACGGCGCGACGCCCAGCAGCGAGGCGGGGCTATGATCGCGCGGGACCAGTCAGCTCTGTCGGCGCCGATCGAGCGCGACCTGCGGCTCGATCTCTTCCGCGGCATCGGCCTGTGGATGATCTTCCTCGACCACATCCCGCACGACGTCGTGGCCTGGCTGACATTGCGCAATTACGGCTTCAGCGATGCCGCCGAGTTCTTCGTCTTCATCTCGGGTTACCTCGTCGGCCGGATCTACGGGCCGATCGTCGCCGGCGGCTGGTTTCTCGCCGCGGTCAAGCGGCTGTGGCGGCGTGCGGCCGAGATGTATGTCGCCCATATCATGCTGTTCCTCTTGTTCACCGCGCAGATCGCGCGCACCGCGCGCCGCTTCGACAATCCGATGTACGAGCATGAGTTCAACGTGTTCAGTTTCCTCGCGCATCCGGACGGATGCTCTGACGCAGGCGAGCGCGCGCAAGTGAGCCAGGACGTCAGCCAGAACGGCCGACGAATTGAAGCAGCGCCTGATCGAGGCGCTACGGCAGAAGGGGCACAAGCTCTGAGAGCGGGGAGGCGGCACGCGAGGGGACGCCCCCTCAATACTTCTTCACGTGCGCCCCGAACGCCAGCCACAATGCCATCGATGCAAGGCCGAAGCCGCCGAGCAGCAAAAACGTCGGGCCGTAGCCGATCCATTGCGCGATCCAGCCGCCGAGTGCGGGGCTGAGGCTGGCGCCGACACCCTGCACCGTGATTACGGCGCCCTGGCCGAGGTTGATGCGGCCAGTGCCGTCGAGCGAGCGCGCCACCATGCCGGGGACGGCAACGGTCTGAAGTCCGGTGCCGATGCCGTCGAGCACCTGCATCGGCACGACGCCCCACCATCCGGTGACGAAGAAGGCGAGCACGCCGCGGACAGGTAAGAACATGAAGGACGCCAGGATCACCGGCCAATAGTTGCGCTTTCCCGCGACCTGCATGGCGATCAGCGACGTCACGATCATGACGCCCTGCGCAATGACGACGGTGGTGGCAACGAAGCTCGGGCCATTCGCCTGTCTCTCGGCCACCGCCGCAAGGCCATAGAGCGGGACGATCGCGGCATTGCCGAGATGGAAGATGGCCAGCGCCAGCGCCAGCACCAGGAGTGGCTTGTGCTTGAGGAGGACGGACACCGCATCCGGAGGGTTCTTGCTCTCGTCCTCCTTGCTTCCGCGGGCCTGGCGATCGTCGATGGCCTTGGCGGGGATCATCAGTACGCAGGCAACCGCAATGGCGCCGAACGCGGCCGCGAGCACGAACACCGCGACATAGCCGAACTTGTAGCCGAGATAGCCCGACAGTGCGGCGCCGACCATGTTGCCGGCGTGGTTGAAGGCCTGGTTGCGTCCGTTCAGCGCGTTGAAGCCTTTTTGCTTGGCGATGCCGAGCGTGATGCCGGTCACCGCCGGCACGATCGCGGCGCTCGCCAGCGATTGCGCCACTTGCGAGAACGTCACTGCCCAGAAGTCTTGCGAGATCAGGATGATCGCGGAGGCGAGCACGACGCAGATGCCGGGAATGACGACCCACAGCCGCTTGTTGCGGCTGGAATCGATGAAGCCGCCGATCGGCGTCGTGACCAGCATGCCCGCGACATTGCCGATCGTGAGCGCCGTGCCGATCAGTCCAGCCGCCCAGCCCCGCTCCTGGAGGAATACGCCGACGAACGGCCCGATCCCCGACTGCATGTCGGCCATGAAGAAGTTCACGGCGTAGAGGGGCCAGATGCGGGACGGGGAGCGAGATGTCATCGAGACGCTGAACGTGATGCTGCCGATCGAACGAGGTCTCGTGCAGATGGCGATGGCCGGACGAAGGCGCCGGGGCGGACCTCAAAGTAACCTGTGCTCGTCGGGTTGGTTCCTCCGCCCTTGCGGTTGGAAGGCTGGGATGTCATCTCACGGCTGTCCCGCACCCCTTTCTGGATCACGGCCATGCCTTTTTGGACCTGCGAAACCTGCGGCGCGCAATTCCCGGCCAGCGAAAAACCGCCGACCGTCTGTCCGATCTGCGAGGACGAACGGCAATATGTGAACTGGAAGGGCCAGACCTTCCTCACCCGCGAGGCGCTGGCCGGCAGCCATCGCCTGGTCTGGCGTGATGATCTCGGCCTCACCGGCCTTGCGCTCGAGCCGAGCTTTGCCATCGGCCAGCGCGCCCTGCTGGTGCCGCTCAGCGACGGCTGCATGATGTGGGACTGCGTGCCGCTGGCGACACCGGAGGCGATCGCACATGTGCGTTCGCTGGGCGGATTGAAAGCCATCGCGATCTCGCATCCGCATTACTATGGCGCACTCGCCGACTGGAGCGAGGCGTTCGGCGGCATTCCGGTCTATTTGCACGCCGATGACCGCCAATGGGTGACGCGGCCGCATCCATCGATTGTGCACTGGACCGGCGATCAGCATCGCATCTCCGACGACGTGCTGCTGCTCCGCACCGGCGGTCATTTTGCCGGCGCCACCATGCTGCATCATGCGCGCGGCGCCGATGGCAGGGGCGCGCTGCTCACCGGCGATATCGCGCAGGTGACGATGGACCGCCGCTTCGTCAGCTTCATGTATTCATATCCCAACTACATGCCGCTTAACGCCGCCGCAGTGCGGCGGATTGCGGCGGCCGTCGAGCCGCTCGCCTTCGACCGCATCTACGGCGCCTGGTGGGGCCGCAACATCGCCAGCGGTGCGAAGGCTGCGTTCGCGATGTCGGTGCAGCGATACATCGCCGCCATCGCCTGACGCGCGATGGTCAAAATCCGCATTGCCGTTCCCTAATAAATGTACGATAAGTACACTTATTAGGCGTCGCGCAACGATGCGTTTGCCGGTCCGGCACGATCGATGCATCGTTGGCTCGGCGGGCGCGTTTTGCGGCCGCGAGGGAGTTGTGCATGACCGGGCAGCGTGACTACGAAATCTTCGAGGCCGGAGACGTCACGCTTCAGTCCGGCGCCGTCTTCCCCGCCATGAAGCTCGCCTACAAGACCTGGGGCACGCTGAGCCCGGCGAAAGACAACGTCATCCTCTATCCGACCTCGTTCAGTGCGCAGCACTTCGACACCGAATGGCTGATTGGACCCGAGGGCGTGCTCGATCCCACGCGCTACTTCATCATCATCCCGAACCTGTTCGGCAACGGACTGTCGTCATCGCCGTCGAACACGCTCGTGCCGTTTCCCGAGATCACCTATTACGACGCGGTCGCGGTCCAACATCGCCTCCTCACCGAGCGCTTCGGCATCACAAAGCTCGCGCTGGTGTATGGCTGGTCGATGGGCGGCATGCAGGCCTATCACTGGGCCGCGCTGCATCCTGACATGGTCGCGCGTGCGGCTGTGGTCTGCGGCAGCGCGCGCTGCGCGCCTTACAATCATGTCTTCCTCGAAAGCGTGAAGGCTGCATTGTCAGCCGATCCCGCCTTCCGCGACGGCCGCTTCGTCGAGAAGCCCGTCGCCGGCTATCGCGCCATGGGGCGCGTCTATGCCGGCTGGGCGATGTCGCATGGTTTCTATCGCGACGAGCTCTGGCGCGAGGCGGGCTTTACCTCGCTCGAGGATTATCTCGTCCGCAACTGGGACACGACCTTCGCCCGCCGCGACGCCAACGATCTCCTGGCGCAGGCCGGCATCTGGCAACGCGGCGATATCAGCAAATGCGCGGCCTTCGGCGGCGATCTCGATCGCGCGCTCGCCGCGATCAAGGCGCATGTGCTGCTGATGCCGGGCGCGACCGATCGCTATTTCGACGCCCGCGACAACGAGGACGAGCTCGGCAAGCTGGTCAATGCGAAATCAGCGGTGCTGCATCCGATTCCGTCCCTGCACGGCCATCGCGCCGGCAACCCCGTCAACAATCCGCACGACCAGGCTTTTCTCAAGGCCGAGATCGCCGCGCTGCTCAGCTAGCAAGACAGGTCCCCAATCATGACTGACGCGACCGTTTTTGAGCCCGACCATCGCCTGAAGCCGCTCAGCCCGGCCATGCTGCGCAAATTATCGGTGCGCTCGAATCTGAGAGGTGCCGCGCAGAGTCTTGGCCATTACGGCATGATTGTCTTGGTCGGCGTACTGACCTGGATGGTGACCTCGCGCTATGGCGTACTCTGGGCGCTGCCGCTGATGGCGGCGCAGGGCTATCTCGTCGCGTTTCTGTTCATGGCGGTCCACGAGACCGCGCACAAGACCGCGTTCAGGAGCCGCGGCCTCAACCTCGCGGTCGGATATCTCTCCGCCTTCATCATCGGATTGCCCTACGAATATTACTGCCTGTTCCACTGGGACCATCACCGCTACACGCAAGACCCTGAGAAGGACCCGGAGCTGATCGTCGGCGTCAAGCCGAGATCCGATACGCAGCTTGCGATCGCCTATAGCGGCCTGCTTCAGGTCGCCGGGCGACTCCGGCTGATGCTCGGCCATGCCGTCACCGGCAAGGTCGTCGTGCCCTGGATACCGGAGAGCAAGCGCAGCACCATCGTGACCGAGGCGCGCGCATATGCCACGCTCTATGCGCTGTTGCTCGCGCTCTCGCTGTGGTTCGCCTCGGCGCTGCTGCTCTGGGTCTGGATCGTGCCGCTGATCATCGGGCAATTTTTCCTGCGGCCCTATCTCTATGCCGAGCACACCGGTTGCGAGCGCACCCGCAGTGCCTTCCACAACACCCGCACCACCTACACCGGGGCGATCGTCAAATGGTTTGCGTGGAACATGCCTTATCACGTCGAGCACCACGCCTATCCCTCAATTCCGTTTCACGCGCTGCCGAAGCTGAACGCGATGGTCGACGGCGAAATCGTTTATCGCGGCCACGGCTACATCAGGACGACGCGCGAGACCTGGGCCTGGTTTCGCCGGCATCGGAAGAGCATCTAGGTCAACGCAAAACTCCGGCCGCGACGCGACCGGAGCTTTGTCGAAGAGGCGGCTATCAGTAGATCCCGTAGGCGCAGACATTCACCACGCGGACGCGCAGGCCGCGACGGGTCTGGACCACGCGCTCCTGATAGCAGTTGTTGATGCCGGTGTTGACGTAGAGGCCGCCGTAGCCAAAGCCCCAGCCGGGACCCCAGTGATGATGGAAGCCGTGAGCCGAAGCGGCGGTGGGCGCAATGGCGGCAGCACCGAGCGAGCCGGCAGCAATCAGACCAAGAGTAAGCTTACGAAGCATTTTCATTCTCCAGTGTGGCGCGAGGCCGTTGTGATGTCCCTGCATCTCGGTCGGCCTGAGCCGCGAATGCGTTCATGCCGCGGGCGAGAATCATGTTTTCAGGATTGTTTCGTGGGCGGTGGCGAGGTGCGCCGATGTCAGGCTTTCCGCGCCGCGCGATAGCGCGCGGCCATCGCCTCTGTCATTTCGGCCATCTTCTCGCGGAGATCGGCGGGCTCCAGCACCTCGGCCTCCGGCCCGAGCCGCAGCAGCTCGGCCGCGGCATGCCATGAAGTCTTGCCGGTCGGCACCCTGGCGAGCCGCCAGCCGTCGGCATCGACGGCATCTTCGATCTGCGTGCGTGCCCTGACATAAGGCTGGCTCAGCGCCTCCAGCAGCTTCACGCCGAACGGCGACAGCCTGACAACAGCGACATTGGGATGCATCTCGGCTTCGAGGCGCAACGTCGCAGCCTGCCAATAGGCGGCGAGATCGAAATCGGCCGGACGCTCGAAGCGGTCGTCGAGCGTGGTGCAGTCGAGCACGCGCGCGATCCGATAGGTGCGCACGCTGCCGTCGACTTGCCCGGCGAGATACCAGCTGCCGCCCTTCAGCACGAGGCCGAGCGGCGCGACGCGGCGCTGCTTCTCGGCGCGCCAGCTCTGGTAGCGGATCTTGATCAACGTCCCGCGCAGTGCCGCGCCGGCAATGGCGCGCAGATGCTTTGGCTCTTCCGCCTCGCCGAACCATCCCGGTGCGTCCAGGTGAAAACGCTCCTGCATCCGCCCCGCATCCTCGCGCAAATTGGCGGGCAGCGCGGCCATCAGCTTGTTCTGCGCCGCGATCATCGCCGCATCGAGGCCGAGCGCCGCGGCCGGGCCCGGGAGCCCCGCGAGGAACAGCGCGCCCGCTTCGCTCTGCGACAAGCCGTTCAGCCGCACCCGATAGCCGTCGAGCAGGCGATAGCCACCCTCCGCGCCCCGGTCGGCATAGACAGGGACGCCGGAGGCCGCGAGCGCGTCAATGTCGCGATAGATCGTACGCACCGAGACCTCGCAGGCCTCGGCAAGCTCGGGCGCAGTGACCTGCCCCCTGGCCTGGAGGGTGGTGAGGATCGACAGCATCCGGCTCGCACGCATGATCCCTTAAACCATACCTGACACAGGATGTCAGGTATGTTCCCTTACAAGATGCACCATCGCCAGCCGGCCAGATGGAGACCTGCCATGACCGATTCCCCCCGCATCACACTGTATTATTCACCGCAGACCCGTGCCACCGGCACGCGGGTGCTGCTGGAGGAGCTGGGTGCGCCCTACGATCTCCACGTTCTCAACATGAAGGCGGGTGAGCAGCGCAAGTCGGCCTATCTCGCCATCAATCCGCTCGGCAAGGTGCCGGCGATCTCTCACCGCGGGGAACTCGTGACCGAGCAGGTTGCGATCACGATCTATCTCGCCGACCTGTTTCCGCAGGCGGGGCTGACGCCCGCGCTGAACGATCCGCTGCGCGGTCCTTACCTGCGCTGGATTGCCTATTACGGCGCATCGTTCGAGCCGGCTCTGATCGACAAGTTCATGCAGCGCGAGCCGGCGCCGATCACGCAGTCGCCCTATGCCGATTACGACACCATGCTGGGCGCGCTCGAGGCGCAGCTCTCGAAGGGCCCCTATCTGCTTGGCGAGCGCATGACGGCCGCCGACGTGCTGTGGGGCGTCGCCTTCAGCTGGACCATGATGTTCGGCATCGTGCCGAAGAAGGATGTGTTCGTGCGCTACGCCGAGCGGATGACTTCGCGGCCAGCGTTCCAGCGGATCACTGCGGCGGATGCGGAGATGGCGGCGCAGCATGCCGCGGCGGTTGGCGGTTGAGGGGCGCGCGCCTCAAAACTTTGGCGGCCGCTTCTCCGCAAACGCCTTGATGCCTTCCTTGATCTCGTCGCCGCGCATGCTGTCGCGGTGGCGCTGATCGGCGGCCAGCTCATCGAGCTCGCCGCGGGCGAATTCGTTGATGGCGCGCTTCATGCCCGCCATCGCCAACGGCGCGTTGCCGGCGAGGATATTGGCGAGCCTGTCGACCTCTTCGTCGAGCAGCTCAACCGGCACCATCGCGGTGAGATAGCCGATCCGCAGCATCTCCGGCGCGCTAATCTTCTGCGCCGTCAAAAACAGTTTTTTCGCGTTGTCGACGCCGAGCCGCGTCACATAGCGTTTGATGCCGCTGCGGTAATAGTGCAGCCCGAGCCGCGCCGCCGGCATGAACATCTCGGCGGTGTCGACGCCGATGCGGAAATCGCAGGCGAGCGCGAGGTCGGTCGAACCGCCATAGACGCCGCCGTTGAGCCGGCAGATCGTGGGAACGCCGAGATCCTCGAGCCGGTTGACGACCGCCTCGAACGCCGAGCCCGCGCTCTGCTGTTCGCTGGCGCTGACCGCGCGCTCGGCGACCGAATTGAGGTCATAGCCGGCCGAGAAGGCCCGGCCTGTGCCGGTCAGCACCAGGACGCGGATGGCGGGATCGGCCTCGACGGCGTCGAACAGTTTGACGAGCTCGCCGAGATCCTCGGACTGGAGCCGGTTGAGATGTTTTGGACGGTTGAGGCGGATGGTGGCGCGCGGGCCGCTGATTTCGAGCACTGGGCTGGAAGCCGCCTCGGCATTGTCCGACATTCCTGTCTCCATTCACTTGTTTTCGAGCGCGCGGCGCTTTGCTTCCGCGTCGATGGTCTCGGCGAGCTCGGGATGCCGGGCCATCAGCACGCGGAAATCGACGAGGTCGAGCACCAGGAGCCGCGACACTTTCGTGGTCGAGACATTGGCAGCGCGCATGTTGTTGCCGAGCAGCGCCATCTCGCCGAAGAAGGCGCCTTCGCCGAGCTGCACCTTCTTGCCGGGCAAGTCGACCTCGACCTCGCCGGCGGCGATGAAATACATGCAGTCGCCCTGCGCGCCCTTGCGGATGATCAGGGTGCGCGCCGGCAGCTCCATGGTGCGGAGCATGTGGGTGACGTCGGCAATCGCGGCAGGTCCGAGCGCGGCGAAGAAGGGCACCTTGCTGACCGATTCCCAGGTCTTGAGGAAATTGTCACGCCGCGTTTCCGCCGCGAACCCGGTCGCCAGAATACCGGTCCAGAGGCCGAACACGCCGAGACCGGAGATCATCACCAGCGCCGCCACCATGCGCCCGAGCGGCGTCACCGGAACGACGTCGCCATAGCCGGTGGTCGTCAGTGTCACCACCGCCCACCACAGTGCGGCCGGCACGCTGCCAAAGGTCTGCGGCTGCACGTCCCGCTCCAGAAAATATTCGGCGACCGAGGCGAGGAAGACCACCATCAGGAAGATCACGAGCACGCTGAGCAGCGGCCCGGATTCCAGCACCAGCACGCGGCGAAGCTGCCGCAGGCCGGGAATGCCGGGCACCACTTTCAGCACCCAGAGCACGCTGAGCAGCCAAGCCGTCTTTGGCTCGACGCCGAGCATCAGCGCGGCGGGCACGGCGAGCGCGCCGGCCGCATCGACGATGCCGGCGGAGGAGGACAGGTAGAGCGATAGACGCCCGGTTCGCGCCATGTGGCGCAGCCGGACCACCCATTCGAACACGAAATAGGCAAGGCAGGCCCACAGCAGGACGTGAGCCCAGCGATGCGCTCCTTCATAGGCCGCATTGACCGTCAGCAGGACCATGCTGAGCACGCCGACGGCCACGGCGACATAGGCCGCCTTGGTCATGTTGCGGCCGGCCGTGGCGGCCGCGAACTGGGCCAGAGCGGAGATCAGCGGCTTGGACATGCGGGAGGGCGGCTCGGTTGGCTTTGGCGGCCCCAGCTGGGACCTTGACGCCAAAGTGCCTGCCCCGGCCGGGGCCGTCAACGACGCCGCGGCACGGCCGAAGGGGGCGAAGGTGGGGGGACCGCGCCGTTACCTGAAATGCGGAGGCTCGTCGTAGCCCCGGCGGCTGCTGAAAAACAGCAGGACCATCAGGCCGATGCCGACGATGACGGAAAATCCGGCCCCCAGCGCCACATAGCCTTCCGTCGGGATCGGTTCACCTTCCACGGCCATCGCGGAATAAGCGAAATAACCGACCGCCGCCAGCATTCCCAGCAGGAAGATGATGAGGAGTATACGCATCATGCGTTCTCCGGTTGTATCCCGGGGCCAACGGTTGCGGACGGAGAGGGTTCCCGGGGCGTTGGGTCAGTCTCGTGCCCTGGACGCAGCGCAGCACGTGGTGATGCGCTGCAGAGCCGGAGCCCATGCAGCAGCGTACGGTGGGGTTCCTGGGGCCCGGCTCGGCGCCGCAATGCCCGTGGCATTGCAGCTTGTCCGAGACACGAGAGTGTGAGTGCCGCGCCCTCGGATCAGGCGCTCTGTGCGGTCTTCACCACCACGATATTGCTGTCGTCGTGCTGGGGAGGGGCGGCATCGCGGGCCGTCGCTTCGGTCTCGCCGCCATGCCGCTTGAGATAGTCGCGGCGCATGCCGATCTCGTCGCGCACGAATTCATAGCCGAGCTTGAAGGTATCGAGCCCGTCGGTGCTGATGGTGCCGTCCCTGAGGCCCACGACGGCGCCGCGTAAGATGCTTTCCAGCTCGTCCTGGAGACATTCGAGCTGGTCCAGCGAATGGGCGTGCTCGATGCGCTCGCCGATGTCGAGGATAGCGGTGGAGAGCTCGCTGGCCTTCTCCGGCGCGATGCGGGTGATCTTGGCGTAGATGGCCGCGAAGATCGAGCCGATGACGCTGAGCGCGGCGGCGCCCAGATACATCAGGTCGCTGTACTTATCCATGAACGACTTGGTGTCGTCGTTGATGTAGTCGGCCGCGCCCTGATGCGCCATTACGAAGGCGTCCTTCTCGACCGACGCCGGCTCGATCCTGCTGGCGAAGCCGCTGTCGAGCCCGAGCGCCGGCTTGTTCTCGTAGACGATGCGCGCCAGCTCGCCCGCGGTCGTCGCCGACATCCTGGATTGCGCGACGAGCAGCCATTCGAGGCCGATCGTGTCGAGATCGTCGTCGGGAATCTCCGGCGCGGCCGACAGCGTACCGGCCGTCAGCGTCTCGCTGGAAATGCCGGGGAACTTGCGCGCCAGCGTCTTGGCCTCGTCGATTGCGTTCAGCGTGAAGCCGCCGCGTTTGGCGGCCTGCTCGTAAGCCTTGTCCCGCACCGCCCTCGAGCCGTGAACCACGGCGATCACCGCGCCAAAGCCGCCCGCCGGCGCAAACAGCCTGTCGAGCGTCGCGCCTTGCGGCGCCATCTGGATCATCCTGGCCACGTCCGGAGTATCGGGGATGTCAAGGATGCTGCGGACAAAGGCGAGTGAGGCGTCGTTCTCGGCGACGACCGCGACCTTCTTCTTCTTCAGCTCGGCGAGCGACTTGATCTTCTTGTTGCCGGGCCCGAGCAGGAGCACGAGATCGTGCTCGAGAATCGCCAGCGTGCGCGCCCGCAGCGGCACCTTGGCATCGGTGCGCAGCACGGCGAGGTCGGCCTGCTTGCGGTCGAACTGTGCAAGCGCCTTGGCATTATCAGGGTTGTTGACGATCTTGATCCGGAAGCGCGAGGCGTTGTTCTTCAGCACCGCGGCAAGCTTGGCCGCGAACAGCGCTTCATCGCTGTTGGGCGCGCCGACGGCAAAGGTCAGGGTCTCCGAATTGTGCAGCAAGGCGCGGCCGCCCCACACCGTGGCGAACGACAGCAGCAGGGTCAGCACGACGTAGAGAATGACCTGCTGCTGATTGGTCTTGATCACCTTGGGACGCCGCGGCTGCGGCTCTGATGGTGACGAGGCGGGGCCTTCAGTACTCACGTCAGTACTCATGGCAGCACTCTGGCCTTATTCTGGGGCGGCAGGCGGCTCGCGGATGTGATCTGCGGCGCGCCCTGCAATTTCTAAGCGAATGAAAAAAGAACGATATTCTCTGAGCTCGATGATAGCGCGCGGCGGCCGGAATGCAAATTTCGAGCCGGAGGTAACCTTACTCCTCCGGGTCGCGGCGATTGGTCATCCTATCGCCGGTTAGCCACAGTTGACGATTTTCCGGTTCCCCCCGGCTGCATTCTGCCGCGAGAGATGTCATAAATTGGCGGTCCCGGCGATTTGACCGGTCCAAGAAGAAGTTGCGCTGAACGCTCCAGTTTTTCTTGTCACGTCAATGAGGGCGTCAGCTTGTCGTTTCCACCCATGTCATCGGCGGTTCCGGTCGAAGCGCTCATTGGCTGGATGTTGCTGCTCACCTTCAAGCACATCATCGCCGATTTCGTCCTCCAGACCGCCTGGATGGCGCAAGGCAAGGACCAGAAGCACGGTTGGGCCCTGCCGCTTCTGGTGCACTGCCTCGTTCACTTTGCGGTTGCGCTGCCGCTGATCGTGATCGTGGCGCCGCGGTTCTGGTTCGTCGCCTTCATCGATTTCGTGATCCACATCACCATCGATCGCGCCAAGGGGTTCGTCTCCGCCAATTTCGGTGTCGACCAGGCGCACCCCTGGTTCTGGACCCTGATCGGCATCGATCAGGCCCTGCACCATCTGACCGGCTTCGGCCTCTCCATCTTCATGGCGGCGAACTGAGGGTAGCTGCGGCGGGCTGCTTGGCCTTCATGGTTCGAGACGCGCCGTAAGGCGGCGCTCCTCACCATGATGGTCTGGCATTTCGCCGCGACGCAAGACCTCATCCTGAAGGCCCGCCAAAGGCGGGCGTCTTTAAGGATGGCCGCAGGGGAAACTGCCCGCCCGCCGCCATTGATTCGCGACCCACGCGCAACCACCCCGGGTGACTACCGGGCAGCGTGGTTAACCTTTCATTAGAGAATTGCACTGCATCTTCCGAGCACGAGGGAGAACTGCAATGTTTTCAAGCCGCGACGCTTTTGAAAGCGATTTCTGCCCGGTTCGCGACGAACTCCTTGGCGAGATGTATCGCGCCAGCGAGAGTGGCCTGCCGAGGCTGGTTGAGAGTGTTTCCCCTGATGCACGCGCCCGTCTGGCGCTGTTCTGCTACCGCCGCAGCCATCTGCACTCGCTGGCAGTCGCCATTGCTGCAAGCTGCAGCGAGCGCGACCTGATCGAGAACGGCGGCCGCGTCGGCTCGACGCTCTACGCGCTGTCGCGCCAAAGCGCGGCCAAGTCGTCGCCGGCGCTGTCGGGGAGCCGCAAGCCGATCACGCTGTCGACCAAGCCGCTCTCGGTGCTCGCGCCGCTGGACGACGAACTCGACGACGAGATCGGTGAGGCCGTTCCGGCTTAAGTTGGTTCGAGCGCGGGAAGCCCGAACTTCCGCCGCGCCATCGCGCATTCGGCATCGCCAGGCATGCAGGTGCGGCACACCTCCGGCCGCACGGCGTAGATGCCGCATGCGGTCGCCTTGCCGATCTCTCCCTGTAACGCCGCACAGCGATCGCCCTCGCAGCGCATGCCGGATTGACGCGCGTTGACGAACGCTTCCGGGATAGCTGCAAGCTCCTCGTCGCTCTCGATCGAGAAGCGCGGCCAGTTCTGCGAATAGCCGCAGCACGCGCCGCAACTCTGGCAGCAGCTCGACAGATCGATCTCTTCCATCCTCGTCACGTATCCCTTGTCACGTATCGTCGTCATGTATCCTTGGGCGGACCCCAGACCAGGCTCTGCCGCCATCTCGCGCGCAGCACGTCGCGTCGTTCAGGATATCTCTCGTCGAGATAATTCGCCTCCACCACGCGATCGGTGCGGAAGCTGCGGAAGTCGCCGCGCAGTTCGCACCAGGCCGCGAGCAGGCGCACGGCTTCGAGATAGCCGACCGAGATCGGCCAGATCATGCGCTCGCTGGGCCGGCCCTGCTCGTCGCGATAGCGCAGCATGATCTTCTTGCCTTCGTGGATCTGGGTCCGCGTGCGCGCCATGTCGAGGCGGTCCGGCTCCCTGTTCCAGCTCGGCCGGGCGCGGCTCGCGGGCTCCAGCACGAAGGGACGCAGGCGCTCCGGCACGGTGTCGGCGATCTTGGCCATCAGATCTTCGGCGGCGCGCGCCAGCGCGGAATCGGCATGGCCCGCGACCCATTGTGCGCCCAGCACCGCCGCCTCGATCTCGTCGGGTGTCAGCATCAAGGGCGGCAGGTCGAATCCCTTCTCCAGGATATAGCCCATGCCGGCTTCGCCGCGGATCGGCACGCGCTGGCCGATCAGCGTTGCGATGTCGCGATAGATCGTGCGCTTCGAGGTCTCGAGCTCGGCCGCGATCGCGTCCGCCGTCAGCGGCTTCCGCGTGCGCCTCAGCACCTGGATGATCTGAAACAGCCGGTCGGCGCGTCTCATGACAGTTTCTCTTAGCAGTGGTCGTTTTCAAAAAGCAGCGCGCGGCTGCTGACAGGATGTTGGCAGCAGGGGAGTTCTATATCGGGACAACGCATCGACTGAAGGGGATTTTGTCCATGATCATTCCAACCCATCTCGGCCTGGCCGGTCCGCTGTGGCGGGCGCAGATGCGGAACGCCCGGGCGTTCGACCGCCTCGTTTCGCTCGATCTCATCGCCGTTGACCTCCGATTTGCATTCGCAAGCGCAGTGGCACGCCCGCTGAGCCGGGCTGCGGACGCGCTGGTCCACCATGTCATGAGCCGGGCCTGGCGAGGGGCTCGTTTCGCAGAAGATATCACGGCTGCTGCCACCATGGTGGCAGCAGCCCGGCACTAGGTTCCGTCAAGTTTTCGGTAGACCAGGAGAACGCGCATGATCACGCTTTATGGCTTTGGCACCGGCTTTGGCCTGCCGGAAATCAGTCCCTTCGTCACCAAGACCGAGGTGCAGCTCAAGATGGCAGGATTGCCCTACCGGAAGGAGCGCGCGATGCCGCCCGCGTCCCCGAAGGGCCAGCTGCCCTTCATCGACGATGGCGGCGAGGCGGTGGCCGACTCCACCTTCATCCGCGCCCATATCGAGCGCCGCTACGGCTTCGATTTCGACGCCGGCCTGTCGCTGACCGAGCGCGCGCAGGCCTGGGCGTTCGAGCGCATGATCGAGCACCACGTCTACTGGGCGCTGGTCGGTGCGCGCTGGGTCGACCCGGTCAATTTCGCCAAGGGCCCGTCGCATTTCTTCGACGGCGCACCGGAGCACAATCGCGAGAAGCTGCGCGAGGACGCTCAGTTCCGCGTCGCCGAGAACTATCTGCTCTCCGGCCTCGGCCGCCACGCGCCGGATGACGACGTCGATCTCGCCGTGCGCTCGCTGTTCGCGCTCTCGGTGCAGCTCGGCGACAAGATCTATCTGATGGGCAACAAGCCCTGCGGCGTCGATGCCACCGCCTTCGGCGCGCTCGCCGGAATTCTGACGCCGTTCTTCGAATCGGCCTTGCGCCAGCGCGCCGAGGGATTTCCGAATCTCACCGCCTATGTCGATCGTATGATGGACAATTACTATCCGGAGTTCGCCTGGACCCCGCTGCGGCAGGCGGCGTGACGGTGTATCCGCGAGCTCGGTGCACCTCTCCCGCTTGCGGGAGAGGTCGGCGCGAAGCGCCGGGTGAGGGCTTTCTCCTCTAGGGGGCTTTCTCGATATGCGGAGACAATCCCGCTGCAGAGGCACCCTCCCCAACCCTCTCCCGCAAGCGGGAGATGGGGCGCAGCGACATTCGGGCTGCGATCTCAACCCAAGAACAAAAGAGCCGGCCCCATGGGCCGGCTCTCGTCGTCTCAAACTGCTCGCAGCTCTCACCGCACCAGCGAGTACTTGCCGTTCTTCACCGTGAGCAGGATGCGGGCGCGCTCGTCAACGCCGTAGCGGTCCTTTTCGGTGAAGTTATAGACGCCCTGGCTTGCCGCCATCTCCTTTTCCGACAGCAGCGCCTGGCGGATCGCTTCGCGGAATTCCGGCGTGCCGGGCTTGGCCGTCTTCAACGCCACCGGGATGACGCGCTTCAAGAGCTCGAACGCATCGTAAGAATGGCCGGCGAACTGGCTGCGGCTGTTCGGGCCGTACTTGGCCTCATAGGCCGAGTTCAGCGCGAGGCCCGGCTTCTTGGTGGCGGCTTCATCCGGCTGGTCCTCGGGGTCCATGACGGGGCCGGAGGCCATCAGCACGCCTTCCGCCGCTTTGCCGGCGATGCGGATGAAGTCCATGCTGGCGGCGCCGTGGGTCTGGTAGATCAGGCCCTGATAGCCGCGCTCGCGCAGCTCGGTCTGCGGCAGCGCGGCCGCGGTGCCGGAGGCGCCGACCAGGATCGCGTCGGGATTGGCGGCGACAAGCTTGAGCACCTGTCCGGTTACCGAGGTGTCGGGGCGGGCGAAGCGCTCCTCGTCGACAATGGTCATGCCCATCGGCACGGCCTGCGCCTTCAGATCGTTGAACCAGAGGTCGCCATAGGAGTCGGAATAGCCGATATAGCCGAGGGTCTTCACGCCCTTCGACTTCATGTGGTCGTACAGCACCTTGCCCACGATAGGTATCGGCTGCGGCATCGCGACCGACCACTTCATCCGTTCCGGCGTGATCGGGAACGGCGCGAGGCCGAAATGCGGAATGCCGGCTTCGTTGGCGACATTGGAGACCGCGATGGTCGGCGGCGTCAGCGCCGAGCCCATGATGATGTCGGCCTTGGATTCGGTCACGAAGCGGCGGGCGTTGGTAGTCGCAGTGGTGGGATCGCCGCCGTCGTCGAGCACGATCACCTTCAGCGGCACGCCGCCGATCTCTTTGGGCACGAATTCCAGCGCGTTGCGCTCGGGAATGCCGAGCGCTGCGCCCGGGCCGGTCGTGGTGGTGGTGATGCCGATGGTGATTTCGGCGGTCTGGGCCAGCGCAGGAAGTGCCGGCAGGGCAAGTGTCGCCGCGGTGATGGCGGCGGTCAGGCAAAAGCGTTTCATTCAGTCCTCCCTTGACGTGTTTCCTTGAAAGCAGAAATCGGGGGGTAATTCAGCCCCCTCTTTTGGTGATGCGGCGATCTAGCTTCCCGTGAATTTGGCGACCATTTCCGCCGGGAACGGCGCCGATTTCAGCTTGTCGGGGTTGTCAGGATCGCGGCCGACGAGGACGCGCGTCTCGAACCCTTCGAGCGCCAGCGACTCGCCCTTGTAGACGTTGTGCTTCACCTCGAAGCTCGAGCGCTTGATGCTCTCGATCCTGGTTTCGATGGTGACCCAGTCGCCGTAGGTCGAGGGGATGTAGAACTTGGCCCGCGTGTCGACCATGGGGATGCCGACGAGGCCGTATTTGCGGACCAGGTCCTGCTTGGAGAAGCCGGCGACCTCGAACAGGGTCGAGGTCGAATCGTCGAACATCGCGAAATAGCGCGGATAATAGACGATGTTGGCGGGATCGCAGTCGCCCCACTGGATCTGGACGTCGCGCCGGTTCACGAACATGCGTTTCGCCTTACTTCGGCGCCATGCGCAGCGAGCCGTCGAGGCGCACCACTTCGCCGTTCAGGTAGGAATTCTCCACCATGTGCAGCGCGAGCGCGGCGAACTCGTCGGCGTGGCCGAGCCGGCGCGGGAACGGGATCGCAGCGGCGAGCGAGTCCTGCGCTTCCTGCGGCAAATTGGCGAGCAGGGGCGTCAGGAACAGCCCGGGCGCGATGGTCAGCACGCGGACGCCGAATTGCGCCAGCTCGCGCGCGATCGGCAAGGTCATGCCGACAATGCCGCCCTTGGACGCCGAATAGGCCGACTGGCCGATCTGGCCGTCATAAGCCGCGACCGAGGCGGTGTTGATGATGACGCCGCGCTCGCCGCTCGCCTGAGGCTCGAGCTTGGACATCTCGGTTGCGGCGAGGCGCAGCATGTTGAAGGTGCCGATCAAATTGACCTTGATCACCTTGTCGAAATCGGCGAGCGCCATCGGGCCGTCGCGCCCGACGACACGTTTGGCAACGCCGATGCCGGCGCAGTTGACCAGCACGCGCGCCGGGCCATGGGCCTTGGTCGCCTGCGCGATCGCGGCTTCAGCCGCGGCGGCATCGGAAACGTCGCAGGTCACGGCGACGCCCTTGATCTCGGCGGCGACAGTCTCCGCGAGCTTGGCATTGAGATCGCACACCGCGACCTTCGCGCCCTGCGCCGCCAGCTTTCGTGCGGTGGCGGCGCCAAGGCCCGATGCGCCGCCGGTGACGATGGCTGCCTGATCCTTCAACAACATGGCGTTCTCCTGTGACGATGATTTTCTAGCCGACCGATATCACACGGTCCGATGGATGGGCAGCGTAGAGCTCCTCGATCAACTCGTTGCGATGCTCCAGCACCGCGCGCTGGTTGATCGAGCCCTTGTCGGTGACCTCGCCCTTGTCGATCGAGAGCGGCGTATCCAGCAGGATCGCGCGCGTGATCCGGGTCGAGGATCCCGTGGCTTGGCTGAGAAAGCGGGTCAGACGCTCGCGGAACGCCTCGCGCACCAGGCGGTCGCGCGTCGCGACGACGAGATCGTCGGCCGGCAGCGTCGGGTTGACCAACCGGCAGCCGTCGAGGTCGAGCACGACCAGCGCGGAGATCTCGTCGCGGTTGATGCCGGCGATGACGACGTCGCGCACCAGCGGCGCGCAGGCCGCTATGAGGCGCGCACGCAGCGGGCCGACGCTGACCCAGGTGCCGCTGGCGAGCTTGAAATCCTCACCGATGCGGCCGTCGAAGTCGAAGCCGGCGTTGAGATCGTCGGGGTCGACCGGCTTGAGGGCATCGCCGAGCTTGTAGAAACCTTCTTCGTCAAAGGATTTTGCGGTGATGTCGCCCTGGCGCCAGTAGCCCGGCATCACGTTCGGCCCCTTGCAGCGCACCTCCAGCTTGCCGTTATTCGGCACCAGCTTGGCATCGTTGCCCGAGACCGGAAGCCCGACATGGCCGGAACGGCTGGTGCGCGGATTGACCGACATGAAGAACGGCGCGGTCTCGGTTGCGCCAAGACCGGTCAGCATCGGCACGCGATAGCCTTTTTCCTTCACCGCAAGCTCGTCGAGGCTGTTCCAGACGAACGGCGAGAGCGCCGCGCCCGAGAAGAACATCGCGTGCAGGCGGTCGAAGAACCTTGCGCGCAGGCCCTGGTCGTCACGCAAATAGGGCAGCAGCGATTCATAGCCCTTGGGCACGTTGAAATAGACCGTCGGCGAAATCTCCTGGAGATTGCGCACGGTCTCCTCGATGCCGCCGGGCACCGGCTTGCCGGCGTCCAGATACATCGAGCCGCCATTGTAGAGCGTCAGCCCGATATTGTGGTTGCCGCCAAAGGTGTGATTCCACGGCAGCCAGTCGACGATGACCGGCGGCTCGTCCTTGAGGAAGGCGAGCGTCTCGCGCAGCATGACCTGGTTGGCGCAGAGCATGCGCTGGGTGTTGATGACCGCCTTGGGATTGCCGGTCGAGCCCGACGTCAGCAGGAATTTTGCGATGGTATCAGGACCGATCCTGCCGTGCACCGCGTCGAGATCGCCGCGGATCGGCGCCGCCATGAGGTCGGCGAGCAAGGTGACGTCGCGTCCCGGGACGCTGCCATAGGACGCGGCGATCTCGGTGCCGAGCGACACGTTGGCGGCGAGCGCGTCTGCGAACTTGCCGGCGTCCTCGGCGAAGACGAGGCCGGGCGTCAGCAGCTTCATCAGATAAGACAGCTTGCTGTAATCCTTCGACACCAGCGAATAGGCCGGCGACACCGGGCAGAACGGAACGCCGGCATAGAACGCGCCGAAGGCGAGCAACGCGTGGTCGATCGAATTGCCGGAGAGGATCACGACCGGCCGCTCCGCCGACAGGCCGCGGTGGATCAGTGCGGAGGCAATGTGCCGGCTCGCGGTGAGCAGCTCGGCATAGGTGATCTTGCGCCAGTCGCGGCCGCCGTCGCGCTCGGCCATGAAGACGCGGTCCGGCGTCGTCGCCGCCCAGTGGTGCAGGCGGTCGGTGATGCGGGCGGGATAATCGCCCAGCGGCTGTTTTGGCCTGAGGTAAATCGTGCCGTCGTCGCGCCGCTCGATCTTGACCACGGGGTCGCCGAACGAGATGGGCCGCAGCGGGAAAGTGCTCGCGCCGCGCTCCATGCTGGAAGAAGAGGACGGCTGCGCGCTCATGGCTTCGGCTTTACCTTGGCGGTCTTGTGCTCGAGGAATTCGCGGATCCTGCGCTTGGCCTCCTTGTCGCTCTGCGCGACCGTGGCCATCAGCGACTCCATCAGCAGGCCGGTCTGCGGATTGGCCTCCGCGATCATCGGCAGCGCCTGGAGCACGGCGAAATTCGTCAGCGGCGCGTTGGAGGCGATCTTGGTGGCAAGCTCCAGCGCCTTGCCGAGCCCGTTGCTGGCCTCCGTCAGATATTGCGCAAAGCCGTACGAGGCGCCTTCGGTTGCGCTATAGACGCGGCCCGTCAGCATCATGTCCATCATGCGTGCGACGCCGATCAGCCGCGGCAGCCGCACCGAGCCGCCGCCGCCGACGAAGATGCCGCGCTGCCCCTCCGGCAGCGCGAAATAGGTCGATGGCTCGGCGACGCGGATATGCGCGGCGCAGGCGAGTTCCAGCCCGCCGCCGATCACGGCGCCCTTCAGTGCGGCGATCACGGGCACGCGGCTGTACTGGATGCGGTCGAACACGCGGTGCCACATTTGCGAGTGCAGAAGGCCGCCGGTGGCGTCGTGGTCCTGGAGTTCGGAGAGATCGAGCCCGGAGGAGAAATGATCGCCGATGCCGTGGATGACGACCGCGCCGATGTCCTCGGGGAGGGACGCGAAACATTCGCCGATTTCCAGGATGATGCCGTCGTTGAGCGCATTGCGCTTGGCCGGCCGGTTCAGACCCACGGTCAGAACCCGGTCGGCGCGCTCGATTCTCAAAAGCCCGGCGGCGCCGGCGTCAGCGGTCTCGGCGTTTCCCTGTGTCATTTGCGTCCTTGTCAGAATAGTTATGTTGTATAACGAATTCTGGGGGAGTCAAGATGGGGGTAGGCGCCAGCCGGGTGGGCAAGGCGGCTCTCCAAATTCGATGTCGTCCCGGCGAACGCAGGAATCCATAACCCCAGGCTGTGGTTTGGCGAAGACGCATCGTTCGGTACTCCGACCCTCGGCAATCGGTAGATTCCGCGGTATGGGCCCCGGCGTTCGCAGGCACGACCATGAGGTTCGCTGTGCCTATGTCGGCCTCACATCACCTGATGCACGTCGATCACCACGCGATCGGCATGCCGCGCCGCCGAACCGATGAAAATGTGCTCCATCAGCCAGCGGTACTTCCCGTGCCCCGTCTCGAATTTCGGGACGGTGCGGAAATAGATCAGCTTCGGATTGACCGGCTCGCCGCGCTTGAGCTTGTGCAAGAGCTCCACGGGGCCGAAGCGCATGCCCTTGTTCTCGACATAGACGGTCGCGCCGTCGTCGGTTTCGAAGGCGTATCTGGCTTCGAGATCGATCAGCTCGTTGGGACGTATGGTCTGGAAGTCGGCGCCGAACGGCAGCACTTTTCCGGTGATCGCGCCCATCACCTCGCCGCCGATGATCGGAATGATGCGGCGAACGCCGATGCCGGTCTCGCCGGCGGTGATGACGTCGCCGATGCGGGCGGTGATGGTGAGGACGTATTTGGTTTCGAGGGCAGGTGTGGTCATCGCTTCACCTCTCAATGCGCCATCATCCGTGTCGGCAGCCAGGTCGCCAGCAGCGGGAAGGCGATCAGGATGATGAGGCGCACGAGGTCGGTCGCCACGAACGGGATCACGCCCTTGAAGATGGTGGAGAAGGAGACGTCCTTCACCACACTCTTGATGACGAAGACGTTCATGCCCACAGGCGGGTGGATCAGGCCGAGCTCGACCGTCATCACGATGATGACGCCGAACCAGATCGGGTCGAAGCCGAGATGCGTGATGACGGGGAAGATGATCGGCACGGTCAGGATGATCATCGCCATGGCGTCCATCAGGCAGCCGAGCACGAGATACATCACCATGATCAGCGCCAGCACGCCGTAGGGGCCGAGGCCGAGACCGGTCAAAAATTCCGTCACCTTCTGCGGCGTCTGCGTCACCGTGAGGAAATAGCCGAAGATCAGTGCGCCGATCAGCACGGTGAACACCGCAGCCGCAGTGCGCGTCGCCTGCAGCAGCGACGCCAGCACCTTTTCGCGATCGAGCCGCCCGGTGACGACGCCGATGATGAACGCGCCGGCGGCGCCGACGCCGCCGGCTTCGGTCGGGGTGAAGCGCGGCAGGAAGGGCAGGCCGTAGAGGCCGCCGATCACGAACACGAACAGCAGCACCGGCGCCCAAATCTCCTTCAATCCGGCAAAGCGCTCGCGCCACGGCAGCACCTTGCCCTTGGGCAGGAAGTCGGGGCGGAAATAGCCGATCAGGAAGATCGTGATCATGTACATGCTCATCGCCAGCAGGCCCGGGATGATGCCGGCGATGAAGAGCTTGCCGATGTCCTGCTCGGTGATGATGCCGTAGACCGCAAGCACGGTGGAGGGCGGCAGCATCGCGCCCAGCGTGCCGCCGGCCGCGATCACGCCGGTCGCGAACGACTGCGGATAGCCGAAGCGGCGCATCTCGGGATAGGCGACCGCGGAGAAGGTCGCGGCGGTCGCGACGGAAGAGCCGCAGATCGCGGCAAAGCCGCCGCAGGCGCCGACGGTAGCTATGCCGAGCCCTCCGCGCAAATGCCCGACAAAGCCGTTGGCGGCGCGGAATAGCTCGCGGCTCATGCCGGAATGGCTGACGAAGGAGCCCATCAGCAGGAACATCGGGATCACGCCGAAGGTGTAGTCGGTGACCGTACGCATCGAGGTCTGGCCGACCAGCTTCAGCGCCGCCGTCCCGTTGACGAGATAGGCGAAGCCGGACACGCCGACGAGGCCCATGGCCATGCCGACCGGCACGCGCAGCAGCATCAAGACGAATAAGGAAACGAAGCCGATTAAGGCGACGGCATCGGTGCTCATGATCACTCCGTCGCCTTCAATTTGGGATCGTGCATGTCTTCGGGATGGAAGATCAGCCGGTAGGTGCGGATCGCGATCAGCAGCACGGCCGAGACGTCGCCGATCCAGGCAACCGCGAAGAACGGCCAGGTCGGCATGTGCATGTCGAAGGTCTGGACATTGTCGTTGTAGGTGCCGCGCACCTTGTCGAACAACGTCCAGGTCTGCACGGTGACGACGAACAGCAGCACCAGCGTTGCGAACACGTCGATCCAGCGCTGGTAGCGCGGCCCGACATTGCCCCAGACGAGGTCGACCGTGATGTGGGTGCCGCGATACGAGGTCGCGGCGATGCCCCAGAAGATCAGGATGCCGAGCAGCATGCGGCCGATGTCGAAACTGTCGGGGATCGAATAGTTCAGCGTGTTGCGCAGCAGCACCGATAGGAAGATGTCGAGCGCGACGATGCCGACGAAGCCCGCCGCGATCCATTCGATCGTGTCGATGATGCGGTCCATCCAGGCGCGCTTCATGGGAGAGGAGTCCTAATCAAAATCCAGCGAAGCTGGGTTGAGCAATGTCCGCGAGGAAGGTGCGCTCCCTCCCCCGCTTGCGGGGAAGGGTCGGGGAGAGGGTGCTTCCACAATCGAGAACCCCCAAGAGGAGAGAGCCCTCACCCGATCGCTTCGCGATCGACCTCTCCCGCAAGCGGGAGAGGTACAGCGAGTGCGCGGCCACTGCTGAGGCTACTCCGCCAGCGCGTTGTATTTCTTCAGCGACGCCTTCAAATCCGCCAGCGCGGCGTCCGGATCGGCGCCGGCCTTCTTGGCACCGTCACTCCAGGTCTTCACCAGCGGCTCGGCCGCCTTCTTCCAGGCGGCGGTCTGCTCGCCCGTCAGCTTGTAGACCTCGTGATCGGACTCGGCCTTCACCTTGTCGATGCCGGCGTCCTCGAACTTGCCCCAGTGCTCGCCGACGATTCCGGCCATTTCCGTCGAGCAGTTCTTGTCGATCGCGGCCTTCTGCTTGTCGGACATCGCATTGTACTTGTCCTTGTTCATGACGAACACGAACGTCGTGGTGTAGAGCGGCGCCTCCATGTCGTACTTGGTCACCTTGTCGATGCCGAACAGCACCAGCGAGCCCCAGGGGAAGGTGACGCCGTCGGCGACGCCGCGCTCGATGATGTCGCGCACTTCGGGCGCAGACGACTGCACATTGGTGCCGCCGAGCGAGGTGACGAAATTCGCCATGGTGGCGTGCGCCGGGCGGATCTTGAGGCCCTTCACGTCCTCCGGCATCACGATCTTCTTGGTGCGGGAGTGGAAGGAGGAGGGCGAGTGGACGAAGGCGAGACAGTATTTGACGTCCTTCATCTCCTTCTCGGCATATTTGCGATACCAGGCGTCCAGCCCCATCGAGCCGCCCTTGGCATCCGAGATCAGGAACGGCAGTTCGCCGGCGCCGACGATCGGGAAGCGGCCGGGCTGGTAGCCGGGATTGACATAGGTGACGTCGGCAATGCCGTCGCGCGCCATGTCGTAATGATCGAACGCCTTGCCGAGCTGCTGGGCCGGAAACACCTTGCCCGTGATGGTGCCGCCGGAATCCTTGTTCACCGCGGTCACCCAGTCTTCGAGAGACTTTTGCAATGGGTGCGACGCCGGCACCCAGTGCGAGACCTTCAGGTCGAAGGTCTTGTCCTGCGCGTACGCAGGCGTCACGCTTGCTGCCAGCAGCAAAGCCAGACAGGCTTGTCTCATCACGCGTCTCTCCCTCTTTTCGACGGTGGGCTTCGTTGGCCCTGTCTCGTTAGTTAACATGTTATCTAGATGGCCGGCGTGTTCAAGCCGGAACTGACGCGTAGCTTGTCGCGTCATCTACGTCAGCCATGTTGCATGGATTTGTCGCCGCCAGCGCGACCAGCAGTCCCTTTTTGCCAGACCGTTATATGATATAATTATCGTCTGCGGATCAACGCGACAAGCGCCGCGACGAAAGCCTACAGGATCGAGAGGAGCAAGTATTGCGGACAAAAGTCGCAATCATCGGGGCCGGGCCGGCCGGATTGTTGCTAGGGCAACTTCTGCACACCTACGGGATCGACAACGTCATCCTGGAGCGGCAGAGCCCCGATTACGTGCTGGCTCGCATCCGCGCCGGCCTGCTGGAGGAGGGAACCGTCGGACTGCTCGACCAGATCGGTGCCGGCGCACGGGCACATGCCGAGGGCTTGGTGCATGAGGGCATTGAGCTGGCCTTTTCCGGCCGCCGCCATCGCATCGATATGAAGGGCGCGACCGGCAAAACGGTCATGATCTACGGCCAAACCGAGGTCACGCTCGACCTGATGCATGCGCGCAAAGCCGCCGGCCTGACCACGGTCTATGAGGCGAAGGATGTGCAGCCGCATGATTTCGACGGCAGTCACCCCCGCGTAACCTACAGCAAGGACGGCGTCACCCATACGCTGGATTGCGATTTCATCGCCGGCTGCGACGGTTTCCATGGCGTCAGCCGCGCCAGCGTGCCGGCCTCGGCGATCGAGGAGTTCGAGCGGGTCTATCCGTTCGGCTGGCTCGGCATTTTGTCCGAGACGCCGCCGGTCAGTCATGAGCTGATCTATTCCAACCACGCCCGCGGCTTTGCGCTCTGCACCATGCGCTCGATGAAGCGCAGCCGGTATTATGTGCAGTGCCCGCTCGACGACCATATCGACAAGTGGCCGGACGACCGTTTCTGGGACGAACTGAAGCGCCGCCTCGACCAGGAGGCGGCCGACAGCCTCGTCACCGGTCCTTCGATCGAGAAGAGCATCGCGCCGTTGCGCAGCTTCGTCGCCGAGCCGATGCGCTTCGGCAGGCTGTTCCTGTGCGGCGATGCCGCCCACATCGTGCCGCCGACCGGCGCCAAGGGCCTGAACCTCGCCGCTAGCGATGCGCATTATTTGTCGAGCGCGCTGCGTGAGTTCTACGACGAGAAATCCAGTGCGGGCATCGACGCCTATTCGGCCACGGCGCTGGCACGGGTCTGGAAGGCCGTGCGCTTCTCCTGGTGGATGACCTCGATGCTGCACAAATTCCCCGACACCGGCACCATCGGCGCACGCATCCAGCTCGCCGAGCTCGACTACGTCACCCAGTCGCAAGCCGCGATGACGTCGCTGTCGGAGAATTACGTGGGACTGCCGTTTTAGGCACAGATGTCATGCCCCGCGAAGGCGGGGCATCCAGTACGCCGCGGCCCATCGATTGAACCACGACCGTCTCGGAGTACTGGATCGCCCGCCTTCGCGGGCGATGACAATCGTTGTGAGGCGGGCGCCGCGCTCGTTTCAAACACCCGCGCAAACCCCGTTTAAAACTTTGTAGGCGGTGAAACTGTCATCCACATCGCGTTCAATGCTGGCGACATAGCAACGCGAGATATTCATGACCAGCACCGACATCCCCGACGGTTTCGAGCCGCTCCTTCGCAAGAGCCCTCTCACCGAGCCCTGGGAGCCGCTCTACGCGAAGACCACCGACAAGGCCGTCATTATCGGCCTGCGGCTGGCGAGGCCTCATACCAACGGCCGCGGCCTGATCCATGGCGGCCTCATCACCGCGCTCGCCGACAACGCCATGGGCTATAGCTGCGCGCTGGTGACGAAATGGACCACGTCGTTCGTGACGGTCTCGCTCTCGGTCGATTTCGTCGGCTCCGCCGAGATCGGCCAGTGGTGCGCGATCGAGAGCGACGTGATCAAGACCGGCAAGACGATCTGCTTCGCGCAGTGCCTGATCAAGGCCGACGACGTCGTGATCGCGCGGGCCAGCGGCACGTTCCGCGTTGTGCCGAAGAAGGGGTGACGCTCTCTGGTGCCCCGGACGCAGCGCGGCGCTTCTTCAGCGGTGCGCTGCAGAGCCGGGGCCCATGTGTCCACATGATGCGGTGCCGCCTTCTGGGTCCCGGCTCTGCGCGGCAACGTTCCACGCTGCAGCGCGTCCGGGACATGAGACCATCACCCAAACCGCCACTTCGCCGTCTCCACCACGAGATCGATGAACGCGCGTACCTTGGCCGAGAGCAGGCGTGAAGTCGGGTAGACGATGTGGATCGGCAGCGCCGGCTGCTCGTATTTGGCCAGCAGGATCTTCAGCCGGCCGCGCCTCAGCCCCTCGGCGGCTTGATAAGCCAGCACGCGCGTGACGCCGCCGCCGGCCTCGGCATATTGCAGGGCGGCATCGGCGCTGTTGCTGGTGAAGCGCGGCGTCGGCGTCACCTCGATGTCGCCGCCGTCCTGCATGAAGTGCCAGCTGGCGGACGGGCCGAACTGGATGGTCTGATGGTCGAGCAGCGCCTCCGGCGTCTTCGGCTCGCCGTGGCGCTTGAGATAGCCGGGCGCAGCCACCACGATCCGCCGCATCTCGCCGACCTGGCGCGCGACGAGTGAAGAGTCGACGAGATGGCCGATGCGGACGGCGGCGTCGACGGCGTCTTCCACCAGATTGACGAGATGATCCGACAGCCGGAGTTCGCAGGCGACTTCGGGGTAGCGCTTGAGATAGGCCGTCATCACCGGCCCGACGTGGAGCCGACCAAAACCGACCGGCGCCGACACCACGAGCCGTCCGCTCGGTCGGTTGCGCTCCTCCCGCGCCGAGCCGTCGGCCTCCTCGACGTCGGCGAGGATGCGCCGGGCGCGCTCGAGATAGCGCGTGCCGACATCAGTCAGCCGCACCTGCCGGGTGGTCCGCTGCAGCAGCCGGGCCCCGAGATGGTCCTCCAAGGCCGCGATCATCCGTGTCACCGCTGACGGCGACAGCCGCAGTTTTCGCGCCGCCGGTGCAAAGCCGCGCAGATCGGCGACGGTGACGAAGACATGCATAGCTTCGAGGCGGTCCATGGATATTATTGCATATATTGCAACGATGAAGTGTCAAGCGGCGAGATTGTTTTAACCGCCGGCAAGTCCATGTTTGCGGACGGAAGACGCAGGGGATGCGCCGGAATTTCAGGAGATGTTCCGATGACGACCGCAGCTCACACCTACGCCAGCGACGTGGCCTTCACGCCCGCCGTGAAGGCGATCCAGGCCCGCAAGGGCTCGCGCGAGGCGTATGCCCAGGCCGAGCAGCGCGGCTGGCGCACCGAGGTGGACGACAACCTCGCCGCGTTCCTGGCTGACGCCAACAGCTTCTACTTTGCCACGGCCTCAGCCGACGGCCAGCCCTACATCCAGCACCGCGGCGGGCCGAAGGGCTTTCTCAAGGTGCTGGACAAGCAGACGCTCGCCTTCACCGACTACGCCGGCAACCGCCAATTCGTCACGCAGGGAAACCTGTCGGAGAACCCCAAGGCCTACATCTTCGTGATGGACTACGCCCATCGGCGCCGCGTGAAGATCTGGGGCGAAGCCCGCGTCGTCGAGGACGACGAGGCGCTGACGACGGCCCTGATGCCGAAAGGCTATCGCGCCCGGCCGGAGCAGGTGGTCCTGTTCAACATCGCAGCGTGGGACACCAACTGCCCGCAGCACATTCCGCAGAAGTTCGATGCGGGCGATGTGGCGGCTGCGCTGGCGGCAAGGGACCAGCGCATCGCGGAGCTGGAGGCCGAGGTCGCGGCGTTGAAAGGGCAGAGGGCGGTGACCTAATTCTCCAGTGTCATGCCCTGCGAAGGCGGGGCATCCAGTACGCCGCGGTATCTCGGTTCAAGCACAGCCGTCTCTGGAATACTGGATCGTCCGCCTTCGCGGACGATGACAGTTGAGTTTGAGGAGGCGCCTCAAACCTAAAGCACACTCTCGCCTTCGTGCTGAAATCCCAGATAACTCGCCGCCACCCGCTCATTCGCGGCGATGTCGCTCGCCTTGCCGCTGAGCACGAACTCGCCGAGCTCCATCACATAGGCCTGGTCGGCAATCTTCAGCGCGGCCTGCGCGTTCTGCTCGACCAGCAGCACGGAGACGCCGCTGGTGCGCAGCTCGGTGACGATGCGGAAGATGTCGGCGACGATGATCGGGGCAAGCCCGAGGCTCGGTTCGTCCAGCATCAACAGCTTCGGCTCACCCATCAGCGCGCGTCCCATCGCGAGCATCTGCTGCTCGCCGCCGGAGAGCGTGCCGGCAAGCTGCTTGCGCCGCTCCTTCAGGCGGGGGAACAGCGTGTAGACCCGTTCCATCGAGGCTTTCGCCTTGCTGCGCTCGATGCGGAAGGCGCCCAGCTCGAGATTGTCCTCAACATTCATGGTCACGAACAATTCGCGGTGCTCGGGGACGAGGCCGAGGCCGATCGCGACGCGATCCTCGATATCGAGCCGCGCGAGGTCCTGCCCGGCAAAGGCGACGCGGCCCTTCAGCGGCAGAATGCCCATGATGGCCGACAGCAGCGTGGTCTTGCCGGCGCCGTTGGCGCCGACGATGGTGACGATCTGGTTGGCGCCGACCTCGAGCGAGACCGAGCGCACCGCCTCGACCTTGCCGTAGGCGACATGCGCGTCGGTGACGGACAACAGCGCGCTCATGCCGCCACTCCGAGATAGGCCTTGATCACTTCGGGATTGGTCTTGATCGTGGCGGGCGTGCCCTCCGCGATCTTGGTGCCGAAATCGAGCACGACAATGCGGTCGGCGAGGTTCATCACGAAGCCCATGTCGTGCTCGACCAGCAGCACGCTCATGCCGCCGTCGCGCAGCTCGCGCAAGAGCGTTGCGAGGCGCTGCTTCTCCATGTGGCGCAGGCCGGCGGCCGGCTCGTCGAGCAGCAGCAGCATCGGATCGACGCACAGCGCACGGGCGATCTCGACGATGCGCTGCTGGCCGAGCGAGAGTGAGCCTGCGAGCTGATGCATCTGGTCGGCAAGACCGACGCGCTCGATCTGGCGCGCGGCTTCCGCAAGCAATTTGGCCTCATCGGCGCGGTCGAGCCGCAGCATCGATGAGAGGGGCCCGGAATGGCCGCGCAGATGCGCGCCGATCGCGACGTTCTCCAGTACGGTCATATCAGGCACCAGCTTGACATGCTGGAAGGTCCTGCTGATGCCGAGCTTGACGATCTCCTGCGGCGGGGCCTTGTCGACTTTCCTGCCGAGCACCGAGATCGAGCCTGACGTCGCCGAGAGCACGCCGGTGATCAGGTTGAACGTCGTGCTCTTGCCGGCGCCGTTCGGTCCGATCAGCGCGACGATCTCGCGCGCCTGGACGTCGAAGGAGACGTTGTTGACCGCAACCACGCCGCCGAACTGTTTTCGCACCTTCTCGACCTGGAGCAGCACGCCGGCCTCGCCAGCCGCGCGGGTGCGGTGTTGCAGCTTCAGCGAGGTATCGGGCTTCTTGCCACGGGTCCGCTCAGGCAGGAACGAGATCAGCCAGGGCCAGACGCCGCCGGGCGCGAGCTGGAGCAGCGCCACCAGCATGATGCCGAACACGATGGTCTCGACCTGGCCCGAGCCCGGCAGGATCAGCGGCAGATAGCTTTGCAGCACCTCTTTCAGCACCACGACGATCGCCGCGCCCAGCACGCCGCCCCAGACATAGCCGGCGCCGCCGACCACCGCGATGAACAGATATTCGATTCCCGCCTGTGCGCCGAACGGCGTCGGGTTCACCGCGCGCTGAAGATGAGCGTAGAGCCAGCCGGAGAGACCGGCGAGCACGGCGGCATGGATGAACACCAGGAGCTTGGCGCGCGGCGTGTGCACGCCGAATGCTTCCGCCGCGACGTGGCCACGCCGGAGCGCGCGGATGGCGCGGCCGGTGCGGGAATCGAGCAAGTTCATCGTCAGCAGCGCCGAGACGATCACCGCGACCCAGATCGCGTAATAGATCGAGCCGGGCGAGAGCATCCTGAACGAGCCGATCGACAGCGGCGGGATTGCCGAGATGCCGTCGTTACGGCCGAGAAACTCCAGTTTGCTGAACAGATAGAACAGCCCGAGCCCCCAGGCGAGCGTGCCGAGCGGCAGATAATGGCCGGAGAGGCGGACGGTGACGAGGCCAAGCAGCACCGCCAGCGATCCGCTGACCAGGAGCGACAGCGGCAGCGTCAGCCAGGGCGACAGGCCGTAGGCCGTCGACAGCACTGCGGTGGTATAGGCGCCGAAGCCGACGAAGGCCGCCTGACCGAACGAGGTCAGGCCGCCGACGCCGGTCAGCAGCACGAGGCCCATCGCGACGAGGGCAGCAAGGCCGATGTTGTCGAGCAGCACGATCCAGAACGGCGGCATGCCAGGTACGAACGGGATTGCCGCCATCAGAAGAGCAAAGACGAGGATAGGAAGCCGGCTCTGCATGCGCTCAGTCCTTCTCTTCCTCGACCGCGGGCGCGGCGAGCGAGCGCAGCAGCAGCACGGGGATCAAGAGCATGAAGACGATCACTTCCTTGTAGTTGGAGGCATAGAAGGACGAGAACGCCTCGACGATGCCGACGACCAGCGCCGCGACGGCGGTGAGGGGATAGCTGACGAGCCCGCCGATGATGGCGGCGACGAAACCCTTCAGGCCGATTAGGAAGCCACTGTCATAGTAGAGCGTCGTGATCGGCACGATCATGATGCCCGACAACGCACCGATCACGGATGCCAGCAGGAACGCGATCTGCCCCGACAGCGTGGTGCGAATGCCGGCCAGCCGCGCGCCCAGCCGGTTCACGGCGGTGGCGCGCAGCGCCTTGCCGTACAGCGTCAGGCCGAAGAATAGCCAGAGACCGACGATGAAGGCGATGGTGATGGCGTAGACCGTGATGCTCTGGCCGGTGAAGCGCAGTGCGCCGGCGGTGAAGGCGCCGGACAGCACCGCAGGTCCGCGCTGGCCTTCGGCGCCGAAGAACAACAGGCCGAGGCCTTGCAGCGCGAGATGGACGCCGACCGAGGCAATCAGCAGCACCAGCACGGAGGTGTGCGCTAGCGGCTGGAATGCGATGCGGTAGAGATAGACGCCGATCATCGCCACGATCACCAGCGCCAGCGCGATGCAGACCGCGACCGGTGGCTTCTCCGCGACGAAATAGATCGTCAGCGCCAGCACGACGGCCGGCAGCACGATGTTGATGATGAAGCTGCGCAGGATCAGCCGCCCATGCAGCGCCTTGCGCGCCACGAACAGGTCGAAGCCGAAGGCGCCGATGCCCAGCGCCAGCGCGAGCTTGGCCGTGCCCGGCATCTGGCCGGCGGCCAGCGAAGCATAGGTCAGCGCGCCATAGGTGACGAACTCGCCCTGGGGAATCAGGATCACGCGGGTGACGGCGAACACCAGCACCAGCGCCAGGCCGAGCAGCGCGTAGATCGCGCCATTGGTGATGCCGTCCTGAACCAGGAACAGCATGATGGTGGTATTCAAGACCGGACGCTCCCCCTCAAGATTAAGGACCGGTCTCCGCAATTACGGTGGACGGTCCGCTCACAGCCATTGAAACGCTGACGATATTTGATATGGTCCATAACAATTATCGAATATAACTTCAAGGGTGGGCGGACGACCCGTCCCGAATTTAGCGGGATCACGAGCACGAGGCGATGACCGTTTCTAAAACCGCTGAAAAGTCTTCCGAAAAGGCCGCCGACGCGGGCAAGGGCCGCAAGGATGCCGCCGAGCCGCAGGGGCAGGGGTCTGCCGAAGCGCTCCAGCTCGGCGAGCTCTCCGAGCAGCTCGGCTATGTGCTGAAACGGGCGCAGCTCAAGGTGTTCGAGAACTTCTTGCGCTGCATGGCCTCGCTCCAGCTGACGCCGGCGCAGTTCTCGGTGCTGCTGCTGGTCGAGAAGAATCCCGGCCGTAACCAGACCGAGATCGCCTCCACGCTCGGCATTCTCAGGCCGAATTTCGTGGCCATGCTCGACAACCTCGAGAGCCGCGACCTTTGCGCGCGGATCCGCTCCACCAACGACCGCCGCTCGCATATCCTGGTGCTGACCGACAAAGGCAAGGCCGTGCTGACGCGGGCAAAGAAGCTCGTCGCCACCAAGCACGAGGCCCGGCTGAACGACCTGCTCGGCCAGGCCAACCGCGAAGCCCTGATCACAATGCTCGCGAAGATCGCGAATGAATTTTAGAGCATGATCCAGACAAGTGCGCAGCGGTTTTCCGAAAAGATCATGCTCAAACAACAGCCTAAAGCGCGACGGCGATTCATCCTAATCTCATCGCGCCTTAAGGACTCGTCGCTCCGGCGGCGGCCCGTCGAAGCTGCGATCCCGCCCGGGTCGGCGGCGGTTACGCCGCAGCGAACCGATCGGGCCTGAGAGGCGCTTCCGCGGACAGGAAGCGACGCTCGATCTCTGCTGCGGGCAACGGACGGCTGAACAGATAGCCCTGCATTTCCGTGCAGCCCTCCGCCGTGATCCGGTCGCGCTGCTCGTTGGTCTCGACGCCCTCGGCCGTGGTTGTCATGCCCAGCCCGCGCGCCATCGCCGCCACCGCCCGCACGATGCTGAGGGATCCCGCATCGTTGCCGACGCCGCTGACGAAAGACCGGTCGATCTTGATCTTGTCGAAAGGGAAGCACTGCAGATAGGTCAGCGAGGAATAGCCGGTGCCGAAATCGTCCATGGCGATCCGGATGCCGAGCGCGCGGAGCTGGTGCAGCGTCGCCAGAGTGCCGTTCCGGTCCTGTAGCAGGACGCTTTCCGTGATCTCGATCTCCAGCCGTTGCGGATCGAGCCCGGAAGCGGCCAGCGCGCCCACGACCACCTCCGTGAGGCCCGCCTGGCGGAATTGCACCGCCGAGATGTTGACCGCGACGTGCAGATGGCTCGGCCAGCGGCTTGCGGTGGCGCAGGCCTGCCGGATCACCCATTCGCCGATCGGCACGATCAGGCCAATCTCCTCCGCGAGCGGGATGAAGCTGCCGGGCGCGATGAGCCCGCGCCGCGGATGTCGCCAGCGGATCAGCGCTTCGAACCCGGTGATCTCGCGGCCGTCGGTCTTCACAATCGGCTGGTAGTGCAGCTCGAACTCGCCCGCCGCGAGGCCGTTGCGCAAATCCTGCTCCAGCGCGCGACGGCTTTGGGCCTCGTCGTCCATGGCCGGCTCGAAGAAGCGGTACATGCCGCGGCCGTCGCTCTTGGCGCGATACAGCGCGAGGTCGGCATTGTGCAGGAGCTGCTCGGGCGTCGCCCCGTCACCCGGCGCAATGGCGATCCCGATGCTGGCGCTTGCAACGGCCTGGTGTCCGTCAAGCCCGAATGGCGCGCTCAGTCTGCTGACGACGTCACGCGCCAGCGCATCCGCCTCGCTTCGGTCGGAAATCGGCGTCTGCAGGATCACGAATTCATCACCGCCCATGCGCGCGATCGTGTCGCAGTCGCGCGCGAGCAGCCTGAGGCGGCGGCTGACATCCTGCAGCAGGATGTCGCCCGCCTGATGGCCCAGCGTGTCGTTGACGGCCTTGAACTTGTCGAGGTCGATGTGATGGACCGCGAACATCAGGTCCTGGTCGAGCGCCTGCTTGAGGCGCTGGCCGAGCAGGACGCGGTTGGCAAGGTCCGTCAGTGCATCGTGATGCGCCATATGGGCGATCCGCAGCTCCGCCTTGCGCTGCTCGGTGATGTCTTCGTGGGTCGCGACCCAGCCGAGATCGGGCATCGGCCGGTGCCTGATCTTGAAGGTGCGTCCGTTCTGCATCTCGACGATGCTGTCGGAGGGCTCGGCGGACGTCGCGACATTGGTCCGCCACCTGGCGTATTCCTCGCGCGTCATCGCCGGCACGCTGCCGGCCTCGAACCGCAGGTCCAGGATTTCCGAGAGCGGTGTGCCGGGACGAACGCGGTCGGGCGGCAGGCCGTACATGTCGATGTAATGCGTGTTGCAGACCAGCAGGCGATGGTCCGCGTCGAAGAAGCAGAGCCCGTGCGACATGTTGTTGATCGCGATGTCGAACTGAAGATTGCGTTCCTGCAGCCGTGCACTGAGCTCTTCGCGTTCGGTAATGTCTTCGTGGGTCGCCATGCCGCCGCCGTCGGGCAGGGGGTGGATGGTGTAGGCGATGATCCTTCCGTCGGCGAATTGCTGGACGGTTTGCTCTCTGGCGACGGCACCTTCGGTGCGGGCGCGGACATAGGCGCCGGCGTCTCCGCGGACGTTGAGGCCCAGTTTGAGCCGATGCTCGATCAGGTTCTTGATCGGCGTGCCTGGGCGCACCTGCGCGGGCGCGAGCGCGTACATTTCCGTGTAGCGCCGATTGCAGAAAATGACCTTGCGGTCGCTGTCGAAGAGGATGATCCCGAGCCACAGATTATTGGCGGCGCAGGTCAGCAGCTCGCCGAGCACGAGCGGGTCAATCCCTGTGGCCTCCTGATCACCCTTCATGCGCGCTGTCCCCGAACCAGCGCGGATTAGAACAGGCGGTGGTGAATGAGCCCAATAATTTGCCTGGTTCCAGGGCATGTTCCTGAAACTGCGGCGAACGCGAGGTTAAGGGCGGCGCCGCCGGCCACGGGAATGGCGGGCGCCGGCTCAGACATCGTTAACCATGCTCGCGCGGGAAGCCGTCAGCGAGCCAGTGGCGCTGCCGCGATGCGCCAGGTCAATCGACGAGAATCACCCTGATGTCGTTGACGTTGGTCAGCGTCGGGCCGGGCTGTAGCAGATCCCCGGTCGCCTCGAAGAACGTGGTCGCGTCGTTGTTGTCCAGATAGGCCTGCGGCTGCAGCCCCTGCGCCTTCATCTTCGCGAACGTCGCCGCGTCGATCAGCGCGCCGGCGGGGTCGGTGGGATGGCCGGCGCCGCCATCGGCGCCGTCGGTGTCGCCCGCGAGCGCCGAAATGTTCGGCGTGTCCTTCAACAGAGACGCCAGCGCCAGTGCGTATTCCTGGTTGGGACCGCCGCGCCCCTGGCCGCGGACGGTCACCGTGAGCTCGCCGCCGGAGAGGATCGCAACGCGCCTGCCTTGCGCGCGGGCCGCAAGCGCCAGCCTGGCGTGATCGGCCGCGACCTCGCGGGCTTCGCCCTCGAGATCGGCGCCGAGATCGATGGTCTCGTAGCCGGCCTCGCGAGCGAGCTTGACCGCGGCGTCGAGCGACTGTTTGGGACGCGCGATCAATTCGAACGAGGCACGGGCGAAGGCGGCATCGCCGGGTTTGCAGCTTTCATTGGCGGGATCGTCGAGCGCGCGGCGCACGGCATCGTCGATGGCGAGGTTGTATTTCGCCACGATCGCGCGCGCGTCCGCTAGCGTGGTCGGATCGGGCACGGTGGGGCCGGAGGCGATCGCGGAGGGATCGTCATGCGGCACGTCGGAGATCGCGAGCGTCACGATCTCGGCGGCGTTCCTGCCGGCGCGCGCCAGACGGCCGCCCTTGATCCGCGACAGATGCTTCCTGACCGTGTTCATCTCGCCGATCGGCGCGCCGGAGCGCAAGAGCGCCTTGTTGACCGCCTGCTTCTGCGCAAAGCTGATGCCGTCGCTAGGCGCAATCCAGTTCGCCGAACCGCCGCCCGTGAGCAGCACCAACAGGAGATCGTCGGGGCCGGCTTCGCCTGCGAGCGCGAGCGTGTCCGCGGCGCCCTTCAGACCGGCTTCATCAGGCACGGGATGGCCGGCCTCGACCACACGGATGCGCCGCGTCGGCACGCCATAGCCGTGGCGGGTGGTGGCGATGCCCACGAGGCGCTCCGGCGCGAGCCCCAAAGTGTCGAGATAATGCCGCTCCGCGGCGGCGGCCATCGCGCCGGCGCCCTTGCCGGCGGCAAGGCAGATCACGCGCCCCTTCGGCGCCGGGCGCAAATGCGGCGCCAGAATCGTGCTCGGATGGGCGGCGGCAACGGCGGCATCGTAGAGCGCGCGGAGCAGGGGGCGTCGGTCGGTCATGTCGAAATGCCCTAGGCGGACTGAAGCTATGGCGACGAGGTCGCCGGTCACCTGCCTACCGCATCGGGCGCGAAAGCGTAAGCAGGCTTTACCATCATTCGATTGTGCAATCGCGTAACCATAATCGAATAGCAGCAAGCCCCCTGCGATGTTCTCGCAGGGGGCTCGCTGTCGTCGCAAGGCGGAGAGATCAGCCGCCCACATCGGCGCTGATCACATCGCCGAACAGTTCCCAGCGCTCGCCCTTGAACCGTTCGAGCTGGAGCTGGCTGATCGGCGCGAAGTCGGTCGGGGAGGTGTTGATCTGGATGCCCGGCAGCAGCGCCTCGGTGCGGAAGTTCTTGAGGTTGGCGGCCTGCTTCATGATGTTCGCGCGGGTGAGATCGTCGCCGCATTGCTTCAGCACCTGGACCAGTGTCTGCGCGACGGCGAAGCCGACGATGGTGCCCTTGTCGAGCTTGTCGCCTTCCGGAAAGTACTTGGTCATGAAGGCGAGGAATTCCTTCATGCCGGGGTCGTCCTTCCATTCCGGATCCGAGACGTCCTTCAGATAATCGGCCGAGATGATGTCCTGGCCGTTCTCGAAACCCGCGGGCTTCATCACGCTGCCGACCGAGGCCGAGACGTTGTTGAGGAAGTGCAGCGGCTTCCAGCCGATCTCGGCGTTCTTCTTGATCGCCTGCGCGGCGAATTTCGGCGTCGTGATGTTCATGAACACGTCGGCGCCGGTCGACTTCAGCTTGACGATGTGGTTGTCGATGGTCGGCTCGGAAGTCTCGTAGCTTTCCTCCATCACGATCATCGAGGCGGCTTTCGAGCCGAGCCCGTCCTTCAGACCCTTGAGGTAGTCCTTGCCGTAATCGTCGTTCTGGTAGAGCACCGCGATCTTGGCATCCGGCTTGTTCTTGAGCAGCCACTTCGCGTAGATCTGCGTCTCGCTCTGGTAGTTGGGCTGCCAGCCCATGGTCCAGGGGAAGTTCTGCGGATCATTCCACTTGGTGGCACCGGTGGCGACGAACAGCTGCGGCACCTTCTTCGAGTTCATGTATTTGTGGATCGCCGAGTTCGGCGGCGTGCCGAGCGAATTGAAGATGAACAGCACCTCGTCGCTCTCGACCAGCTTGCGCGCCTGCTCCACCGTCTTCGGCGGCGAATAGGCATCGTCATAGCTGATGAAGTTGATCTTGCGGCCGTTGATGCCGCCCTCGTCGTTGATCTTCTTGAAATAGGCGGCCTCGGTCCGCCCGATGATGCCGTAGGCGGAAGCCGGTCCGCTGTAGGGCATGATGTTGCCGATCTTGATCTCGGTATCGGTCGCGCCGGTATCGTATTTCTTCTGGGCCGATGCAGTGGAGGCCGAGGCCGCAATGAGCGCGAGCGCCAGTGACGCGGCCGCAAGTTTGCCGGTGACAGCGGGCATTCCTATCTCCCTATTTTCTTGGTGTGTCTGCGTGTCCTTTTCTTGTCTTGCTTGTTCTTGGCGACGCGACCGCAATTCAATACGATTTGCATGACGTCTTCAACAGAAAGCCCCTGCGACGGCGTCGCAGGGGCTGCTTCTTTAGTAGTCATTTGGGGGACGGACGGCCTTCACCCGCCGACATCGCCGCTGATGACGTCGCCGAACAGTTCCCAAGTCTCGCCCTTGAACCGTTCCAGCTGCAACTGCGAGAGGGGCGCGAAGTCGGTTGGACTGGTGTTAACCTTGACTCCCGGAAGCAGTCCGCCGGGTTCGAAATCCCTCAAGCTCGCGGCCTGCTTCATGACGTTCGCGCGGGTGAGATCGTCGCCGCAAGCCTTCAACACGTGCACCAGCCCCTGCGAGACGATGTAGGCGTACATGACCGAGGCATCGGCCCGGTTCGCCTCGGGATAGTATTTGTCCAGAAATTCGTTCCAGGCCTTCATGCTCGCGTCGTTCTTCCATTGCGGATCGGTAGGGTCCTTGAAATATTGGGACGAGATGATGCCCTGCGCGTTCTCGAAACCTGCCGGCTTGATCACGCTGCCGATCGATGCCGACACGTTGTTGAGGAAATGCAGCGGCTTCCATCCGATCTCGGCGTTCTTCTTGATCGCCTGGGCCGCAAATTTCGGCGTGGTGATGTTGAAGAACACGTCGGCGCCGGTCGACTTCATCTTGACGATGTGGGAATCGATCGTCGGTTCGGAAACTTCATAGCTTTCCTCGATCACGATCATCGAGGCGCCCTTGGCGCCAAGTCCATCCTTGAAGCCCTTGAGATAGTCCTTGCCGTAGTCGTCGTTCTGATAGAGCACGGCGATCTTCGCATCCGGATGGTTCTTCAGCATGTATTTGGCGTAGATCTGCGATTCACTCTGGTAGTTGGGTTGCCAGCCCATCGTCCAGGGGAAGTTTTGCGGGTCGTTCCACTTGGTGGCGCCGGTAGCGACGAACAGCTGCGGCACCTTCTTCGAGTTCATGTATTTCTGAATCGCGGAGTTCGGCGGCGTGCCAAGCGAGTTGAAGATCAGCAGCACTTCGTCGCTCTCGACGAGTTTGCGGGCCTGCTCGACCGTCTTCGGTGGCGAGTAGGCGTCATCATAGGAGATGAAGTTGATCTTGCGGCCGTTGATGCCGCCTTCCGCATTGATCTTGCGGAAATAGGCTTCCTCTGTCTTGCCGATCACGCCGTAAGCGGACGCAGGACCGCTGTAGGGCATGATGTTGCCGATCTTGATTTCGGTATCGGACGCGCCGGTGTCGTATTGCTTCTGTGCGGTTGCTGCCGTGGATAGGGTAACAGCCACAACGAGGGCGGCAGAGAAGGCCCCCAATCGCATGTCGATGGCGGGCATCGTGATCTCCCTAGAGCCGGTTGAATGTGTCGATTGTTTTTAATTGGGGGCGGTCGTTTACGCCGCTCCGCCCCGTATTCAATACCCTTCGCGGGCTGCCAGCAAACAAAAACGCTCGCTCCGGAGCAGTCGCAGGGCGCGATTTTATTGCAGCGATGCGGAATATCCAGCCGGAGAGGCTTCGCTCCGGGTTTGGAGCAAGATGCGCTTGAGTTGAACGTCGACGCGCAGAATTATTTTGAGTTGCGCGGCCTCAGTGGCCGGAGTCGCTCGAGATGATGTCGCCGAACAGCTCCCACTTCTTGCCCTTGAAGCGCATCATCTGGAGCTGTTCGATCGGGGCGAAATTGTCCGGAGCGGTGTTGATCTTGATCCCGGGCAAGAGCGTGTCCGGCTCGAAATCCTTCAGGGAGGCCGCCTGCTTCATGACGTTCTCGCGGGTGAGATCGTCGCCGCACATCTGCAGCACCTTCACCATCGTCTGCGCCGCGGCGTAGCCGAACACCACGCCGGCATCGAGCTTGTTGGCCTTGGGATCGTATTGCGCGAGAAAATTATAGAATTTCTTCATGCCGTCATCGGCGTTCCACTGCGGGTCGGAGCTGTCCTTGGTGTAGGTGGCCGACAGGATGCCTTGCGAGATTTCGAGCCCCGCCGGCTCGAGCACGCCGCCGACCGAGGCCGAGACGTTGGAGATGATGTGCATCGGATGCCAGTTGATCTCGGCCGCCTTCTTGATCGCCTGCGCGGCAAATTTCGGCGTGGTGATGCTGATGAAGACGTCGGCGCCCGAAGCCTTCAGCTTCACGACGTGCTCGTCGACCGCGGGCTCGGACGTGTCGTAGCCGTCCTCCAGCACGATCATCGACGCCTTCGCGCCGAGGCCGTCCTTCAGACCCTTTAGATAGTCCTTGCCGAAATCGTCGTTCTGATAGAGCACGCCGATCTTCGCGTCCGGCTTCTCCTTCATGATGTACTTGGCGTAGATCTTCGCCTCGCTGGCGTAGCTCGGCTGCCAGCCCATGGTCCACGGATATTGCTTCGGATCGTTCCACTTCGAGGCGCCGCTCGCCACGAACAATTGCGGCACCTTCTTCTCGTTCATGTATTTGCGGATCGCGCCGTTGGTGGAGGTGCCGAGCGAGCCGAAGATCAGCAGCACCCCGTCGCTTTCGACCAGCTTGCGCGCTTGCTCCACCGTCTTGGGCGGGGAGTAGGCGTCGTCATAGGAGATGAACTTGATCCTGCGGCCGTTGATGCCGCCCTCGGCATTGACCTTGTTGAAATAGGCTTCCTCGGCCTTGCCGATCGCGGCATAGGCGGAGGCCGGCCCGCTATAGGGCATGATGTTGCCTATTCTGATCTCGGTGTCGGAGGCGCCGGTGTCGTATTTCTTTTGCGCCAGCACGGGGCCGGTCATCGCAATGCACAATGCGAATGCGGCGAAGAAGGCCGCAACCTGAAAACGAACGGCAGTCATTGGTCTCCTACCCCGGGGCTGGATCGGCTGCATTGAACAAGATTAACGCCCGGCGTCAACAAAAAGCCCCCGCGGTTGTCCGCGGGGGCTTTCGTGTTTTGGACGATTGCTCAGCGTATCACTCGGTGGCGACGTCGCCGCTGATGATCTCGCCGAAGAGTTCCCATTTCTCGCCCTTGAAGCGCTGCATCTGAAGCTGCGAAATCGGGGCGAAGTCGGTGGCGCTGGTGTTGATCTTGACGCCGGGCAGCAGCGTGTCCGGTGCAAAGTCCTTCAGCGAGGCCGCCTGCTTCATGAGGTTGGCGCGGGTGAGATCGTCACCGCACATCTCCAGAACCTTGGCCAAGGTCGACGCCGCGCCATAGCCGTAGACCATGCTGGTGTCGGACTTGTCGGCGCCCGGCATGTACTTGTCGACGAACTCGTTCCACTTCTTCATCCCGGGGTCGTTGGCCCACTGCGGATCGGTGGAGTCCTTGGCATAGGCCGCCGATAGCACGTCCTGGGAGGCTTCGAAGCCGGCCGGCTTCATGACGCTGCCGACCGAGATCGAGACGTTGGTGAGGATCTGGAGCGGCTTCCAGCTGAGCTCGGCGGTCTTCTTGATGGTCTGAGCGGCGAATTTCGGCGTCGCATAGATCAGCAGCACGTCGGGATTGGCGGCCTTGATCTTGACGATGTGGCCGTCGATCGACGGCTCGGACACCTCATAGCTCTCCTCCATGATGATCATGGAAGAAGCCTTGGCGCCCAGACCGTCCTTGGTGCCCTTGAGGTAGTCTTTGCCGAAATCGTCGTTCTGGTAGAGGATCGCGATCTTGGCGTTCGGCTTCTCCTTCATCAGCCATTTCGCGTAGATCTGCGCTTCGCTCTGGTAGGAGGGTTGCCAGCCCATGGTCCAGGGGAAGTTCTTCGGGTCATTCCACTTGGTGGCCCCGGTCGCGACGAACAGCTGCGGGATCTTCTTGGCGTTGAGGTATTTCTGGATCGCGCTGTTCGAGGGCGTGCCGAGTGGATTGAACACGGCCAGCACCTCGTCGCTCTCGACCAGCTTGCGGACCTGCTCGACGGCCTTGGGCGGCGAATAGCCGTCGTCATAGGTGACGAAGTTGATCTTGCGGCCGTTGATGCCGCCCTTGTCGTTGATCATCTTGAAATAGGCTTCTTCGGTCTTGCCGATGATGCCGTAGGCCGACGCCGGACCGCTATACGGCATGATGTTGCCGATCTTGATCTCGGTATCGGACGCGCCGGTGTCGTATTTCTTTTGGGCGAGTGCAGCGCCTGAGGTGAGAGTGATGACCGCCGTTGCCGTGACCAGCGCGGCGGTTCGCAGTGTTCTTTCAAAAAGCAATTCGGTCTCCTTGGTTTAACGAACGGGTTTTCAGTTCTTCCTGAGCCTACCGGCGAGCTGCTGGCCCATGATCGCGACCTGCCTTGCACCGTGCGGCACGAGGTAGATGACGAGGAACAGGAGCACGCCGAACACTGCGCCGGAGAGGCCCTTGGAGATGCCCTCCGCGATGTTCGGCACGAAGATGATGAAGGCGGCACCGACGATCGAGCCGGGCAGCCAGCCGACGCCGCCGACGACCATGCCGAGGAACAGCGAGATCGCGAGCGTAATGGTGTAGCTGTCGGGCGCGACGAACTGCACCGCGATGGCGCCGAGCGAGCCGGCAATGCCGGTGATCGCCGCGGAGACGCCGAACGCCAGTGTCTTGTACAGCGCGACGTCGACGCCCATGGCGGAGGCCGCGATCTCGTTGTCGCGGATCGCCATGAAGGCGCGGCCGGAGCGGGAACGCAGCAGGTTCACCGAGAAGATGTAGATCGCGATCACGACGACCAGCGTGAAGTAGTACAGCCACATGTCCTGCGACATCGGCAGGCCGAACGGCGCGTCCGGCTTGGTGACGACGAGACCCTGCACGCCGCCGGTCCAGTGCTCGAGGAAATTCAGCTTGAGCAGCTGCGGCATCGCGGTCGCGAGCGCGAAGGTGGCGAGCGCGAGATAGACGCCGGAAAGCCGCAGTGCCGGCTGACCGAACAGGAACCCGAAGGCGAAGCAGACCACGCCGGCAATCGGCAAGGTCAGTGCGTAGTTGACGTTAAAGTGCTCCATCAACACCGCCGTCGTGTAGGCGCCGACGGCGTAGAATGCGCTCTGGCCAAGCGAGAACTGGCCGCTTCCGCCCGTCAGGATGTTCAGCGCCAGCACCGCAAGCCCGTAGATCAGCAGCATGGTCATCTGGAAGATGATGAAATTCTTGACGAAGACCGGCGCGATCAGCAGCGCAGCCAGCACCACCAGCGAGGTGCCGGTGCCCAGCGTCATGGCCCGCTTCGGAACGGCCTCGATGGCGGGGGCTTCCGTGACGACTTCTTCTGCGGCGCTCATGATCAAACTCGCTTGACGATGTGCCGGCCGAACAGGCCGGCGGGTTTGACGACCAGGACGGAGATGATCAGCGCGAGCGCGATCGGGAGTTTCAGCTCGTTGCCGACACCGGGAATGTAGGTGCCGGCGAGGTTCTCGAAGATGCCGACCAGGAAGCCGCCGACCACCGCGCCGAACGGGCTGGTCAGTCCGCCGAGCACCGCGGCGGCAAAGCCGTAGATCAGGACGCCGCCCATCATGTTGGGCTCGAGGAACACGACCGGGGCGATCAGCATGCCGGCGATCGAGCCGATCGCGGTCGCCATGCCCCAGCCAAGCGCAATCATCCAGCTCGTGTTGATGCCGACGAGACGGGCCGATTCAGGCACCGACGCGGCGGCACGCATGGCAAGGCCGATCCTCGTGTACTGGAAGAAGAAGTAGAGGCCGAGCAGCAGCAGCACGGTGACGCCGATCATGCCCGCCTGGTGGGTCGAGATCAGCTGGCTGCCCAGGAACGGCGCGGAGCCGAACGGGGTCGGATACTGCTTGATGGTGAAGTCCCAGATCAGACCGGCCGAGGAGTTGATGATCGCGAACAGCGCGATGAAACCGGCGACATTGGTCAGCACCGGCGCCTTCGTCAGCGGCTTGAACAGGATGCGCTCGATCGCGATGCCAGCGACGAACGAGAACGCCAGCGTGATGACGAAGGCGGCCCAATAGGGTACGCCCCACTGCATCAGCTGCCAGGAGATGAAGGTCGAGAACATCGCCATCTCGCCTTGCGCGAAGTTGAGATGGTCGATGGCCTGGTAGATCATGACTACGGCGAGGGCCATACAGGCGTAGATCGCACCCGTGGCAATGCCGGCCAGCACTTGGTTGGTGAACAGCTCCATCGTGCCGGCTCCCTCAGTAACCCAGATAGGATTTGCGGATTTCTTCGTTGTTCGCGATGTCCTTGGCGTTGCCCGACATCACGATGCGGCCGGTCTCGATCACATAGGCCTGGTCGGCGAGCTCGAGCGCGAGCTGGGCGTTCTGCTCGACCACCAGGATCGACACCTTGTCCTCGCGGTTGATCTTGCCGAGGATACCGAACAGGTCGCGCACCACCAGCGGCGCCAGTCCGAACGACGGCTCGTCGAGCAGCATCAGGCGCGGCCGCAGCATCAACGCGCGGGCGACCGCGAGCATCTGCTGCTCGCCGCCGGAGAGCGTGCCGGCCTGCTGGGTATGGCGCTGCTTGAGCACCGGAAAATGCGCGTACATGCGCTCGATGTCGGAGACGATGCCGGCGCTGTCCTTGCGGGTGATGGCCCCGAGCTGGAGGTTCTCCTCCACCGTCATGGTGGTGAAGGTGCCGCGGCCCTGCGGCACGTGGGCAATGCCGAACCGCACAATGCTCTCGGTGGAGCGGTTGTTCAGCGGCTTGCCGTCGAACTCGATGCCGCCGGTGGAGCGCACCATGTTGCAGATCGCCCGCAGCGTGGTGGTCTTGCCGGCGCCGTTGGCACCGAGCAGCGTCGTCAGCGAGCCCTCATTGAGCGAGAAGGAAAGGCCATGGAGCGCCTGGACCTGGCCGTAATAGGCGCGCAGGTCCTTGACGTTGAGCAGCGTCGTCATTGGTCCTTGCTCCCGAGATAGGCCTTGATCACGTCGGGGTCCGCCTGCACCTGGGCGGGCGTGCCTTCGGCGAGCTTCTTGCCGAAGTTCAGCGCGACGACGTGGTCGGCGATCGACATTACGAGGCCCATGTGGTGCTCGACCAGCAGCACGGTCATGTGACGCTCGTCGCGGATGCGGCGGATGAGATCGCCGAGGACATGGACTTCCTCGTGGTTGAGGCCGCCGGCGGGCTCGTCGAGCAGCAGGATCTTCGGATCGGCGGCCAGTGCGCGCGCCAGCTCGACGCGCTTCTGCGTGCCGAAGGGCAGGCCGGACACCGTGGTGTGGGCAACGTCATCGAGGTCGAGATAGTTGAGGATCTCGTGCACCTTCTTGTTGACGTCGTTCTCGCTGCGCCGGACCCAGGCGAGCCTCAGGGAGTCACTGATGATGTCGCTGGAGGTCTTCGAATGCGCGCCGACGCGGACATTGTCCATCACCGAGAGGTTCGGAAACAGCGCCACGTTCTGGAACGTGCGGCCGATGCCGATCTCGGCGATCCGGTGCGGCGGCCGCGTCAAAATGCTCGCGCCTTCCATCAGGATGTCGCCGGACGACGGCTGGTAGAGCCGCGAGAGACAATTGAAGAGCGTGGTCTTGCCGGCGCCGTTGGGGCCGATGAGCCCAAGGATCTGGCCCTTGTGCATGTCGAAGGACACGCCGTTGAGCGCGACGATGCCGCCGAACACGACGCTGACGTCGCGAACCGCGAGCAGGGGCGATGTTCCCTGCGCGAGCTGTGCCTGCGTCATCTCGTCTCGCCCACTTTGTTCAGTGGGCGAAGGGGCGATGCGGACCGCTCCCGATGATGACAAAGACTATCTGATCCCCTCGGCCACACGCGCAACTTTTCCTCCTGGTTTCAGCTTTTTGCTGACGTCTTTTTTGGATTGCGGCATCAGTCCCCCGAGTGCCGCTTCGATGTTCCTTACCATCGCAAGCAGACGCGGTCCAATGTCGTTGATCAAACGCTCTTCCGTGAAACGGAATGCGGGCGCACCGCAGTTGAATGCGTAAGGTCCGGTTCCGTCGTTGAGCTTGAGCGCGACGCCGGCCGCGCCGATGTCGTCGTGCCAGTCGCCGACCGAAATCGCAAAGCCGTATTTCGCGACGGTCTCGCCGGAACGTTCCAGCCCGTCGCGCATCTTCGGCCAGCGGCTGCCGTAATGTTCGCGCAGGATGCGGGACACGTCGGCGCGATCGGCGTCGTCGAGCGCCCAGAAATAGGCGCGGCCCATCGCGGTGGTTGCAATCGGCACGCGGGAGCCGACGTCAAGTTGAACTCCGACGGTCTCGCTGCCGCGGCTCTGCCCGAAATAGATCATGCTGTGACGGTCGCGGCCGCCGATCGCGACGGCGCCTCCGGTCGCGCGCATCATCTCCTCGCGAAACGGCTCGGACAAATGCCGAACGCCGAGATTGGCGAGCGCGGCGTAGCCGAGCGACATCGCGGCGGGGGTGAGCTGGTATTTCTCGAAGCGAGGAACCGGTGCAAGATAGCCGAGCTTGGTCAGCGTATAGGTCAGCCGCGAGACGGTCGGCTTGGGCAGGTTGGTTCGGGCCGCAATCTCCTGATTGCCGAGCAAGCCGTCATTGGGTTGGAATGCGCGCAATACGTCCAGTCCGCGGGAAAGCGCGACGACGAAATTCCGGTCGGTCGCAGTCTTCTTTCCTGTACGCTTCATCCCTGATCTGCTTCTTGCGCGGAGTCGTTGACAAGCCACGTGCTTCAAAATAACCCTGCCGTCAAGATGCGGAATTAAATTCCGCACCGCGAAATCGAAATAAAAGTAAATCCCACCAAGGAGGGACATCGTGAGCGAAGTGGTCAAGCTTGAGCGTCATGACGAAATCGGGATCGTCACGGTCGACAGCCCTCCGGTCAATGCGCTGAGTGCCGCAGTCCGCGGCGGTATTCTGGAGTGCATCAAGGCCGCAATCGCCGATCCCGCGATCAAGGGCATCGTGCTGACCTGCGCCGGCCGCACCTTCATTGCGGGTGCCGACATCACCGAGTTCGGCAAGCCGCCGAAGCCACCGGCGCTGAACGACGTCCTTGCCGAGATCGAGAATTCGCCCAAACCCGTCGTGGCCGCGATCCACGGCACTGCGCTCGGCGGCGGCCTCGAGGTCGCGCTGGCCTGTCATTTCCGTGTTGCGGTGAAAGAAGCCAAGCTCGGCCTGCCCGAGGTGAAGCTCGGCCTGTTGCCGGGCGCCGGCGGCACCCAGCGCCTGCCGCGCGCGGTCGGTCCTGAGCTTGCCGTCAAGATGATCGTCGGCGGAGATCCGATCGGTGCCGCTGAAGCGCTGAAGAATGGCCTGATCGAGGAGATCGTCGAAGGGCCGACCCTGGGCGCTGAACTGTTCGTCCGCAAGCTGCTCGCCGAGAAGCGTCCGCTGCGCCGTCTGCGCGATGATGATTCCAAGCTTGCGGCGGCCAAGGCCGACCGCTCGATCTTCACCAATGCGGTCGCCGCCATGACCAAGAAGTCGCGCGGCCTGGAAGCGCCATTCGCGGCGGCCGACGCCGTCGGCTACGCCATCGACCTGCCGTTCGACGAGGGCCTGAAGAAGGAGCGCGAGGGCTTTTTGAAGCTCGTCGCCAGCGACCAGTCCAAGGCGCAGCGCTACGCCTTCTTCGCCGAGCGCGAGGCCAGCAAGATCGCAGGCGTGCCTGAAGGCACCAAGCCGCGGCCCGTGAACCGTGTTGCCATTCTCGGCGCCGGCACCATGGGCGGCGGCATCGCGATGTCGTTTGCCAATGCCGGTATTCCCGTCACCCTGATCGAAACCGGCGAGGAGCCGCTCAAGCGCGGCATGGGCGTGATGCAGAAGAACTGGGAAGCCACCGCCGCGCGCGGCGGCATTCCGGCCGATGCACCCGCCAAACGCATGGCGCTGATCAACGGCGTCGTTGGCATCGAGAATGTCGGCGATGCCGACCTCGTCATCGAGGCCGTGTTCGAGACCATGGCGGTAAAGAAGGAGGTGTTCGGCAAGCTCGACCAGTTCGCCAAGCAAGGCGCGGTGCTCGCCTCCAACACCTCCTATCTCAACATCGACGAGATCGCGAAATCGACCAGGCGTCCGCAGGATGTGCTCGGCATGCATTTCTTCTCGCCGGCCAACGTCATGAAGCTGTGCGAGATCGTGCGCGCCGACAAGACCGCGCCGGATGCGCTGGTCACTGCGGTTACTATCGCGCGCAAAATTGCAAAGGTGCCGGCGGTGGTTGGCGTTTGCGACGGCTTTGTCGGCAACCGCATGCTGGCCCAGCGCGGCAAGCAATCGGAAAAGCTGCTGTTCGAAGGCGCGCTGCCGCAGCAGGTCGACGCCGTCGTCACCAAATTCGGCATGCCGATGGGACCGTTCGCGATGGGCGACCTCGCCGGCCTCGACATCGGCTGGCGCTCGCGCAAGGACCGCGGCATCAAGTCGGAGATCGCGGACGCGCTGTGCGAAGCCGGCCGCTTCGGCCAGAAGACCGGCAAGGGCTACTACAAGTACGAAGCCGGCTCGCGTTCGCCGCTGCCGGATCCGGAGGTCGAGAAGCTGATCGACGAGACGCTGCTGCGCCTGGGACGCAAAAAGCGCGTCGTCAGTGACGACGAGATTTTGGAGCGCATGATGTACCCGATGATCAACGAGGGCGCAAAAATCCTCGAAGAGGGCATCGCAGCACGTCCCTCCGACATCGACGTGGTCTGGCTCTACGGCTATGGCTGGCCGATCTATCGCGGCGGCCCGATGTACTGGGCCGACAGCGTCGGCCTCAAGCACATCGCCGATCGGCTGTCGTTCTACGCCAAGGAGACCAATGACCCCAGCCTCGAGCCCGCCCCGCTGCTGAAGAAGCTCGCCGATGAGGGCAAGACGTTCGCCTCGCTCGCGGCGGCGTCGAAGGCGGCGTGATGGCGACTGGCACACTCTCTCCGTTCCCTCCCCCCTTGTGGGGGAGGGTTAGGGAGGGGGGTAGCCCCAAGCGAGGTCAGCGTTCGTGGCACCCCCTTCCCCAACCCTTCCCCACAAGGGGGAAGGGAGCCCATTCGCCGGTGCCCGCCTCACGCGACCCGCTTACTAGCGCTTTGCAGAGTATCAATCGCCTATGATCCATCCCGGCGAACAGTTTTATCCCGAGGGCGTGCGGTGGGACGACACCATCGTCCAGGGCACGCTGCCTGACCTGCTGGCGAAAGCCGCCGCCGATTACGGCCCGCGCACCGCGCTGGAATTCCGCGATCGCCCGATCACCTATACAGAGCTCGCCGCGATGGCCGAGCGCGCCGCCGCGGCGTTCCTGCGCGAAGGCATCGGCAAGGACAGCTCCGTCGCGCTGTTCCTCGGCAACACGCCGGATCACCCCGTCAACTTCTTCGGCGCGCTGAAGGCAGGCGCCCGCGTCGCGCATCTCTCCCCGCTCGACGGCGAGATCGCGCTGACCCACAAGGTCTCCGATTCCGGCTCGCGCCTGCTGGTCACCTCGAACCTCGCCGCGCTGCTGCCGACCGCGCTGAAGTTTCTGGAGAAAGGCCTGATCGACCGCCTCGTCGTCTGCGAGGACGACGATTGGGGCAAGGTCGGCACGCCGCAGGCGGCGATCCCCGACGATCCCCGCATCGTCACCTTCAAGACCTTCGTTGAGGGCGCGACTGCGCCGGCGCAGTGGCCGCAGGTCACCGCCGACGACGTCGCACTGCTGCAATATACCGGCGGCACCACCGGCCTGCCCAAGGGCGCCATGTTGACGCACGGCAATCTTACTTCGGCGGTGTCGATCTACGACGTCTGGGGCAAGCCGTCCCGCGCCGCGCGCGGCGATGTGATCGAGCGCGTGATCTGCGTGCTGCCGCTGTTCCACATCTATGCGCTGACCGTCGTGCTGCTCTCCGCGCTCCGCCGCGGCCATCTGATCTCGCTGCATCAGCGCTTCGACGTCGAAGCCGTGATGCGCGATATCGAGGTCAAGCGCGCCACCTACTTTCCAGGCGTGCCGACGATGTGGATCGCGATCGCCGCGCTCCCGGATCTCGACAAGCGCGATTTCTCCTCGCTCGCCACCATCGGGTCCGGCGGTGCGCCGCTGCCGGTGGAAATCGCGAGCTTCTTCGAGCGCAAGGTCGGCAAGAAGCTCAAAAGCGGCTGGGGCATGACCGAGACCTGCTCACCCGGCACCGGCCATCCACCTGTCGGTCCCGACAAGCCGGGCTCGATCGGCCTGATGCTCCCCGGCATCGAGATGGACGTCGTCGCGCTGGACGATCCGACCAAAGTGCTGCCGCCCGGCGAGGTCGGCGAGATCCGCATCAAGGGCCCGAACGTCACCAGGGGCTACTGGAACAAGCCGGAGGGATCCGCGGAGGCTTTCAGCGACGGCCGCTTTCTCACCGGCGACATCGGCTACATGGATACGGACGGCTACTTCTTCCTGGTCGACCGCAAGAAGGACATGATCATCTCCGGCGGCTTCAACGTCTATCCGCAGATGATCGAGCAGGCGATCTACACCATCCCGGGCGTGCACGAGGTGATCGTGCTCGGCATACCCGACCCGTATCGCGGCGAGGCCGCAAAAGCCTTCATCAAGCTGAGGCCGGACGCAAAACCGTTCTCGCTCGACGAGTTGCGCGCGCAGCTCACCGGGAAGCTCGGCAAGCATGAGCTCCCGGCCGCGGTGGAGTTCGTCGCCGACCTGCCGCGCACGCCGGTCGGAAAATTGTCGCGCCACGAATTGCGCCAGCAGCAGAAATCCTCACAATCCACTCCACTTGCATCAGGAGGTCGCTCTTGACCGACGCCGTCATCGTTTCCACCGCCCGCACCCCGATCGGCAAGGCCTATCGTGGTGCGCTCAACGCCACCGAAGGCGCGACGCTGCTCGGCCACGCCATCGGCGAAGCCGTCGCGCGCGCCAAAGTCGATCCGAAGGAGGTCGAGGACGTCGTGATGGGCGCGGCGCTGCAGCAGGGCGCGACCGGCGGCAACATCGCGCGCAAGGCGCTGCTCCGCGCCGGCCTGCCCGTCACCGTCGCCGGCACCACCATCGACCGGCAATGCGCCTCGGGACTGCAGGCGATCGCGCTCGCCGCGCGCTCGGTGATCTTCGACGGCGTCGAGATCGCGGTCGGCGGCGGCGGCGAGTCGATCAGCCTCGTGCAGAACGACAAGATGAACGGCTTCCACGCCCAGGATCCGGCACTGCTCAAGATCAAGGGCGAGGTCTACATGCCCATGATCGACACCGCGGAAGTCGTCGCCAAGCGCTACGGCATCTCGCGCGAGAAGCAGGACGAATATTCGCTGGAAAGCCAGCGCCGCACCGCCGCCGCGCAGCAGGGCGGCAAGTTCAGGGACGAGCTGGCGCCGATCACGACGCAGATGGCGGTCACCGACAAGGCGACCGGCGCGGTGTCGATGAAAGAGGTGACCTTGTCGCAGGACGAGGGCCCGCGCCCCGAGACCACCGCCGAAGGCCTCGCCGGCCTCAAGCCGGTGCGCGGTGAGGGCTTCACCATCACCGCCGGCAATGCCAGCCAGCTCTCCGACGGCGCCAGCGCGAGCGTGATTGTGAGCGACAAGGAAGCCGCCAAGCGCGGCCTCAATCCGCTCGGCATCTTCCGCGGCTTCGTCTCGGCCGGCTGCGAGCCGGACGAGATGGGCATCGGCCCCGTCTTCGCCGTGCCGCGCCTGCTCAAGCGCCACGGCCTCACCGTCGACGACATCGGCCTGTGGGAGCTCAACGAAGCCTTCGCGGTGCAGGTGCTGTATTGCCGCGACAAGCTCGGCATCGACCCCGAGAAGATCAATGTCGATGGCGGCGCAATCTCGGTCGGCCATCCCTACGGCATGTCCGGCGCGCGCCTGACCGGCCACGCCTTGATCGAAGGCCGCCGCCGCAAGGCGAAATACGCTGTCGTCACCATGTGCGTCGGCGGCGGCATGGGCGCAGCCGGCTTGTTCGAAGTGTTGCAGTAATTCACAGGAGGATCCGATGGATCTCGCATTCACGAAAGAAGAGCAGGCGTTTCGCGAGGAAGTGCGATCATTCTTCCGCGACAACGTGCCGCCGGATACGCGGCGCAAGCTGGTCGAGGGCCGCCATCTCAGCAAGGACGAGATGGTGACCTGGTGGCGCATCCTCAATAAGAAGGGCTGGGGCGTCAGCCACTGGCCGACGCAATATGGCGGCACCGGGTGGACCTCCGTGCAGCACTACATCTTCAACGAGGAGCTGCAGTCCTATCCGGCGCCGCAGCCGCTCGCCTTCGGCGTCAGCATGGTTGGCCCGGTCATCTACACCTTCGGCAACGAGGAGCAGAAGAAAAAGTATCTACCGCGCATCGCCAATGTCGACGACTGGTGGTGCCAGGGTTTCTCCGAGCCCGGCTCCGGCTCGGACCTTGCTTCGCTGAAGACCAAGGCCGAGCGCCGTGGCGACAAGTGGATCATCAACGGCCAGAAGACCTGGACCACGCTCGCCCAGCACGCCGACATGATCTTCTGCCTCTGCCGCACCGATCCGAGCGCCAAGAAGCAGATGGGCATCTCCTTCATCGTGTTCTCGATGAAGTCGAAGGGCGTCACTGTGCGCCCGATCCAGACCATCGACGGCGGCGCCGAGGTCAACGAGGTGTTCTTCGACGACGTCGAAGTGCCGATCGAGAACCTGATCGGCGAGGAGAACAAGGGCTGGGACTATGCCAAATTCCTGCTCGGCAATGAGCGCACCGGCATCGCCCGAGTCGGCGTCTCCAAGGAGCGGCTGCGCCGCATCCGCGATCTCGCCGGCAAGGTCGAATTCGGCGGCAAGCCGATCATCCAGGACGCTGCCTTCCGCGAGAAGCTCGCCGCGTGCGAGATCGAGCTCAAGGCGCTGGAGCTGACGCAGCTCCGCGTCGTGGCCGACGAAGGCAAGCACGGCAAGGGCAAGCCCAATCCGGCGTCCTCGGTGCTGAAGATCAAGGGCTCCGAAATCCAGCAGACCACCACCGAACTCCTGATGGAAGTGATCGGCCCATTCGCCGCGCCCTACGACGTGCACGGCGACGACGGCTCGAACGAAGCCATGGACTGGACCGCCCAGATCGCGCCGAGCTACTTCAACAACCGCAAGGTCTCGATCTACGGCGGCTCCAACGAGATCCAGCGCAACATCATCGCCAAGGCGGTGCTGGGGCTTTGATTCAACAAGACGGTGTCGTCCTCCGCGAAGGCGGGGGACCCAGTACGCCGCGGCAGTCGTGAGTACGGCAGGCGGCTGCGTTTACTGGATCCCCGCCTTCGCGGGGATGACGTCTGAGGGTGAGGCGACGGCAGGGCAATTCCCGCCGATTTGGAGAGAAACATGGATTTTGACCTGAACGAGGAGCAGCGGCTTCTCAAGGATAGCATCGACGGCCTGCTGACCGATTCCTACGATTTCGAGAGCCGCAAGAAATACATGAAAGAGAAGGGCGGCTGGAGCAAAGCCGTCTGGCTCAAGCTCGCCGAGCAGGGCCTGCTCGGTCTGCCCTTCAGCGAGGCCGATGGCGGCTTCGGCGGCGGCGGCGTCGAGACCATGATCGTGATGGAGGCGCTCGGCAAGGCGCTGGTGCTCGAGCCGTATCTGCCGACGGTGGTGATCGGCGGCGGCTTCCTGCGCCATGCCGGCACCGACGCGCAGAAGGCCGCGCATATGCCCGGCATCATCGACGGCAGCAAGACGCTGGCCTTCGCCCAGCTCGAGAAGAACTCGCGCTACGATCTGTTCGACGTCACCACGACCGCGAAGAAGAAGGGCGACGGCTGGGTCATCGACGGCGAGAAATTCGTCGTGCTGAACGGCGAGAACGCCGATACGCTGATCGTCACGGCGCGCACCAGGGGCGAGCGCCGCGACACGACCGGCATCGGCGTGTTCCTGGTCCCGGCGGATGCCAAGGGCGTGACCAAGAAGTCCTATCCGACCCAGGACGGCTTGCATGCGGCCGACATCACCTTCACCGGTGTCGAGGTCGGCGCCGACGCCGCGCTCGGCAATCCCGACGACTCGCTCGCTTTGATCGAGCGTGTGGTGGACGAGGCCCGCGTCGCACTGTGCGCCGAAGCCGTCGGCCTGATGGACGAATCGCTCAAGACCACGGTCGAATACATCAAGACCCGAAAACAGTTCGGTGTGCCGATCGGCTCGTTCCAGTCGCTCCAGCACCGCGCCTCCGACATGTTCGTCGCCACCGAGCAGGCGCGCTCGATGTCGATGTTCGCGACCATGGCGAACGATTTCGAGAACGCCAAGGAGCGCAGCAACGCCATCGCCGCGGCCAAGGTGCAGATCGGCAAGTCGGCCAAATTCGTCGGACAGCAGTCGATCCAGCTCCATGGCGGCATCGGCATGACCATGGAGGCGAAGATCGGCCACTATTTCAAGCGCCTCACCATGATCGAGAACACCTTCGGCGACACCGACTACCACCAGCGCCGCGTCGCGGATGCGGGCGGGTTGATCTAACCACACGACGACTGTCATCCCCCGCGAAAGCGGGGGATCCAGTACGCCGCGGCCTCACGACTCCAGCCGCGCCGACTCTGGAATACTGGATCGCCCGGTCAAGCCGGCCGATGACACCGAACAAGCCGACGCAACGGAGCAACACCAATGAAAAACACCCCGTTCGATCTCACCGGAAAAGTCGCCGTGGTCACCGGCTCCAGCCGCGGCATCGGCCGCTCTTCCGCGGAACTGCTGGCCAAGCTCGGCGCCAAGGTCGTGGTCTCCTCCCGCAAGGCAGAGGCCTGCAAGGAGGTCGCCGACGGCATCATTGCATCAGGCGGTGACGCCATCGTCATCCCCTGCAACATTGCGCGCAAGAACGAGGTCGAGGCGCTGATTGCGGGCGCCACCAAGCACTACGGCAAGATCGACATCCTCGTCTGTAACGCCGCGGTGAACCCCTATTACGGCCCGTTGCTCGACATCACGGACGAAGCCTTCGACAAGATCATGGGCAGCAACGTCAAGAGCAACATCTGGCTCTGCGCGCTGGCAATCCCGCAGATGGCCGAACGCGGCAGCGGCTCCGTCGTCATCATCTCCTCGATCGGCGGCTTGCGCGGCTCGACCGTGATCGGCGCCTACGGCATCTCCAAGGCCGCCGACTTCGCGCTGTGCCGCTCGCTCGCCGGCGAATGGGGCCCGAAAGGCGTCCGCGTCAATTGCATCGCGCCCGGCCTCGTCAAGACCGACTTCGCCCGCGCGCTGTGGGAAGACGAAGCCAACCTCAAGCGCCGCACCGCCACCACGCCGCTCCGCCGCATCGGCGAGCCCGACGAAATCGCCGGCGCGGTAGCCTATCTCGCCTCCGACGCCTCCAGCTTCATGACCGGCCAGACCATCGTGATCGACGGCGGCGTGACGACGGCGGCAGTGTAGGCACCACTTGCAATTGCATCAAGGCGACGCTTCCCTTGCCCTCCCCTGGAGGGGGGAGGGTCGCTCACGCGAAGCGTGAGCGGGGTGGGGTGAAGCCACACAAATGGTCTCAACATCAATCCAACGCGCCGCCGCAAAGAAGCTGAGGGTGAACACCACCCCGCATGAACGGACGCTGTGGCGCGCCCTCAAAGACCTCCCGATGGACGGCTCACACTTCCGCCGCCAAGCTCCAATCGGTCCCTACGTCGTCGACTTCTTCTGTCCAGCCAAGCAGCCCATCATCGAACTCGACGGTGGCCATCACAACGAAGATGATGTCGCTGCGCGAGACATCGAACGCCAACGCTGGCTCGAGAACAAAGGCTACCGCGTCATCCGCTTCTGGAATTCGGAGATCACGAGCGACCTGACGGCCGTGCTCGAACGCATCTACGTCGAGCTGTACGGATCGCGCGAGGCGGAAACGACACCCCTGAAGCACCGCCGAACGTAGCCGCTTGTCCAGCGGATGGATGGGTAACAAAACAGACCGGATGGATAGGTAACAATCGTTCATGGTTTGGTCGGCTGCGGCGCTGCGCTAGCGCAGCGCCGCAGCCTGCGTGTTTTCTGGTCGATGATGCCGATCGGTATGTGGAAGAAGCGCACTTGCCATTGCCCATCGGCGGCCTCCTCGACGGCAACGGCCTCACCAATGAGAGCGCTGGAGATGTGAATGAGTTCGCCGCGCCACTTGATCTCGCCGTTGGAGCGGACCTGGCGCACCGCGGCTTCGGCTGGATAATCCGGCTCCGGAAGCCGCCTCGGCATCGCACGAGACGAAGGCTGATAGACGCTGGCAGGTGGGCGCTGGCCAAGTGACTCGTGCGGTCGTTCTTCGTTGTAGTCGCGCACGAATGCCGCGAAGCGACGAGCCTGCGCGGCCTGGGTCGGCGGCGGCGGCTGCATGGCCTCCAGAAGCGTGAGGTGAAAACGCTCGTGGCGGCCGTTCTGCTGTGGATGGCCGGGATCAATCCGTTCATGGCGGATGCCAAGCTTGATCCACCATACCGACAGTGCCGTCAGGCCCGTGGTTCCGGTCGAGGCGAACGGCGAGCCGTTGTCGGAGCGGATGATCTGCGGCAAGCCGTACTCGCGAAACGCCCGCTCCAGCAGCGGTTGGCACTCGGCATGTTGCGTGCTGCCCGTCGCCGCCAGGCTAATCAAATAGCGGCTGAAGCCATCGGTCACCGTGAACGGTTCAACGCGAGATCCGTCGCCCAGGCGGATCCAGCCCTTGTGATCGAGCGCCCATACATGGTTGGCATGCTGAGGCACCGTCAGTTGCCCCATGCGCGGCGGCGCACGCCGCCGGGTCCGACGGTTGCTCACCAGTCCCGCCCGTTTGAGAATCCCGCCCGCCGTCGAGGCCGACGGCCAATCGACGTCCCCTTGGCGAGCCTCAAGTTTGCTGACGATCTTGCGCGGTCCCCAGCTCGGCCGCTCAAGCCGCAGCCCCACAATCGCATCCACGATGTGCTGTGGTGTCGCCCGTCCATGAACCCGCGCGGCATGGGAGCGATCCGCCAGCCCGGCAGGTCCTTCCAACCGGTAGCGCTCCAGCCACTTATAACCGGTCTTGCGGCTAATCTCGTAGCGCTCGCAAAGCTCCGTCATCGTCCACAAGCCGGTTCGCTGATCCGAGATGAAGCGAACTCGTTCGTCCATTGTACAGCTCTCCCGCCAAGGCATCGGCTGATCCTCCCAGCCGACAGAGAACTGTCACCCATCCATCCGGTCTACTCTGTTACCTATCTATCCGGTCTGGACACGCTTCTCTTGCCCTCCCCTGGAGGGCTAAGGCGTGCACACTTCTCGGAGCCTCCAACCGAGAGCCATCTGCTCGAAGCGGTGCCAACCTCTTCGCATGGTGATGGGGCCGGGCGGCCGCTCGGAGGCGTAGCCGGTCCATCCTCCGAGCCGAGCAATGATCCATGCAAGCCAAGCGATGGAGTGCTCGGGATGAGGGTTCTTTTGCTTGACGGTTTTGCCTTCGAGCTTGACCTGCAAGGTTTTGAGTATCGGCAGCTGGTCCGCCGGCACTACGTCAGTGGCCGGACGGTCGACCGTGCCGTCGCGGGCGAGGACGAGTTGCATGATCTTGATAGCTGCCATCACCGCGATGGCGGCGAGCTTGAACAGCGCCTCGGCCGCCTCGACCTGGCTGCTCTCGATGTCGAGCCCTTGGCTTTTGCTGGTGCGGAACAGCTGCTCGATGTGCCAGCGCTGACGGTACCAAGCGACAATCTGCAGCGCTTGCTCAACCGTCGTCACCGCATGAGTAGTAACAAGGCGCCAGTGGATCGGCTCTTCGACAGAGGGATCGAGTTCCTTCACCTCTACCAAACGCAACGTCAATTGATGCGCCGCTTTCCGGTCGCTGCAGTTGGCCGGGCGCTTGATGGTCACCTCGCCAAAGCGCAGTGCGATCTTGGCCGTTCGGGCCGGACGGCCGGGCTGTGCCCGAACCTCCAAATCGAAGCGATGCTGGACCGGCCAGTTCTGGGCAATATCAAACAACCTTCCGCCACCCACCAAGGCGCGATCGCGACAGACGCGCGTGAGCAAATGGGTCCGAGCGTCAGGAATCCGGTCAAATTCTTCGTAAATGTCGCTCTCACGGTCGCCAATCACCGTGATCATCGCCGCCGCAGCAAGCGCACTCTTGGCGCCCGCAGCGCCCTTGATCCAACGATAGGACTCCTTCTCTTCGATCGGCTGGTTTCGGTAATCAGGCGATGCAGGCCCCCGGCGCGTCCAAATCTGCATCCCAGCGAGCCCGAGCAAGGCTCCGCTCCCGGCGTCAACTGCCAATACCGGATGCACAAACAAGCCCGGGTCAATCCCGTTACCGGAAGGGCCAAGGCCCCGGACCCGGCCGGCATGCCTCGCATAGTTCAGTTCCGTCGTGTCCTGGATCGCAAGCGCATGCAGCCCTGCAACCCGCTCCGACAGCACCTCTGCGCCATGCCCGGCGATCTCATCCACTGTCACGCTCGGATTGTTCAGCCAGCGGCTGAACCCCACCCATTCGGCACGGCCATCGGCGGCTGCGCGCAGGTTCATCGTGACGCGTTCGACGGCGCGCTGCAACAACAGCGCCCCCTTTTGGCCAGTCGAACGTCACCAAAACGGCCGACTGACCAATCCATTCCTGCCTTCAATGCGGTTATCCTTCTTGCAAACCGCACCGCAAGGAATCAGACTCGATTCCCTCAAGGCAAGAAAAATCGTGTGCACGCCTTAGCCTGGAGGGGGAGGGTCGGTTCGCATGCAGCGAAGCGGAATGCGAACCGGGGTGGGGTGACAGACCATCCGCGAATCCAGTGCTTCCGGATTTGTGGCATGGTTCGGCCGTGAGAAGGTGAGACCATCCGTGCGGCTTCACCCCACCCCGCTCGCGCTGCGCGCGATCGACCCTCCCCCTCCAGGGGAGGGTAAGCGCGTGCCAGCTTGACCTTCCCGCACCAATCCCGTTTCTTTGGCACGACGCCATAATCTCCCCCGGGACACGTCAAAGGTCACTTCCATGTCTTTCGTCCTCGCCATCGACCAGGGCACCACCTCTTCGCGCGCGATCGTATTCCGCGGCGACATTTCCATCGCCGCGAAAGCGCAAGCCGAATTCCCGCAGCATTTTCCGGCCTCGGGCTGGGTCGAGCACGAGCCCGAGGACATCTGGACCTCGACCGTGAACGTTTGCCGCGAAGCGATCGCGCAGGCCGGCATCACCGCAAAGGACATCGCCGCGATCGGCATCACCAACCAGCGCGAGACCACCGTGGTGTGGGACCGCGCCACCGGCCAGGCCGTGCACCGCGCCATCGTCTGGCAGGACCGCCGCACCGCCGACATCTGCGCCAAATTGAAAGCCGACGGCCGCGAGCCCGTGATCTCGCAAAAGACCGGCCTGATCATCGATCCCTATTTCTCCGGAACGAAGGTCGCCTGGATCCTCGACCACGTTCCCGGCGCACGCGCGCGTGCCGCGCGCGGCGAATTGATGTTCGGCACTGTCGATTGCTATCTGCTCTGGCGGCTCACCGGCGGCAAGGTGCACGCCACCGACGCCACCAACGCCTCGCGCACGCTGCTGTTCAACATCCACACCGGCCAGTGGGACGACGAGCTGCTGGAGATCATCGGCGTGCCGCGCTCGATGCTCCCGGAGGTGAAGGACTCCTCCGCCCGCTTCGGCGAGAGCACGCCCGATCTGTTCGGCGGCCCGATCGCGATCTCGGGCATCGCCGGCGACCAGCAGGCCGCCACCATCGGCCAAGCCTGCTTCCGCCCGGGCATGATGAAGTCCACCTACGGCACCGGCTGCTTTGCGCTGCTCAACACCGGCACCACGCCCGTGGTGTCCAAGAACAAGCTGCTCACCACCGTCGCCTACCAGCTCGCGGGCAAGCGCACCTATGCGCTCGAAGGCTCGATCTTCGTCGCAGGCTCAGCCGTGCAGTGGCTGCGCGACGGCCTCGGCATCATCAAGCACGCCGCCGAGACCGGCCCGCTCGCGGATCAGTCCGATTCCATGCAGAGCGTCTATCTGGTCCCAGCCTTCGTCGGCATGGGCGCGCCCTACTGGAATCCGCGCGTGCGCGGCGCGCTGTTCGGCCTCACCCGCAACACCGGCCCCGCCGAGCTCGCCCATGCCGCGCTCGAAAGCGTCTGCTACCAGACGTTTGACCTCTGGGCCGCGATGCGCGCGGACTGGCCGAGCTCGGAGGTCGCCAGCGTCGTGCTCCGCGTCGACGGCGGCATGACCGCCTCCGACTGGACCATGCAGCGGTTAGCCGATTTATTGGATGCGCCGGTCGACCGTCCCGTGATCCAGGAAACGACGGCGCTGGGGGCCGCCTATCTCGCCGGCCTCGAGGCAGGCGTCTATCCCGAGCCGACCAAATTCGCCGACAACTGGCGCCTCGAGCACCGCTTCAAGCCGAACATGAGCCAGGCGACAAGGGAGCGGAAGCTCGCGGGCTGGGCGCGCGCGGTGAAGGGCGTGCTGGCGAGCGACGAGGGGGAGGGGTGAACAATAGTGAATTAGCGCAACACAGCACTCTCTAGCTCGTGCTCCAACAGCAGCTTAAGTTCCTGTAAAGATTCGTTGCTAAGATGCCGGTCCCTCTCGAAGACATCTCGGCTGTTGTCAGCCAACAAAGATGATCGTTCCGACGCTTCAAGAAGTATCCTTGTTATCTTTGCTATCTGTGGAACTTCACTCCACAGGCGACTCGCCCGTGACGCCCACGAGTTAATGGCGTCGATCGTCATTCCAGCAAGCGGAGCCGATGCGCCAAATACGGAGTTAACACGGCCAAGAAACTCCCGCTCGGTGGATATCCGGATTTCAAAGCGCGTCCTTCGTACTTGACCGTCCATTTCTACGATTTCCTATCGATCAATAGCGTTCGAATGTCCTGTACCCATGGTTCAAGTTTGTTGAATAAGTCCATTACCTTTGCGTTGATCATTCCTTTTGGAGGAGGCAGTCCGCGCTGCCCCGCCATACGACAATTCATAATCGTTTCGTATTGTGCGACCGAAATTGGACATCGCGTCTTCAGCGGTAGTTTAAATGGAGAATAGCGCGAGAAGTCTGGCCTGGTGCACAATTCGGAAGAAGCAGCCATCGCGATATTTCTCAAGCAAACATAGATCAATCCTGCCTCGTAGACGGCATTGTTGTTGTTTTCGGCAAGCTGTTTTGGAATCCCGCGCAGCACATTTTGAAATGACACTATATCCTGATAAGCGTCGCGATACTCATTTGGTGCGCCAATCCTGTGTATTGCTTGTCGCGATCAGTGCCGTGGTTCATTTGCAATCTCTCCGCCCCGGTCCAGATCGGCGCGCGCTGCAAGTCCGGTTTCCTGTGCCCTCTGACTTGTATCGACAGATAAGTTCCTTGTCATTCCTCAAATCATCGCATTGAAGCACGTCGATCCCGTCTACTCCGACCGGCAGGTGAATCCCGCGTGCTGCCACACCTCGCCATAGGCGAGGACCAGCAGCGAGGCGTCCATCCTGGTGTCGCGGGCAGATGCGCCCCGCGCTGCCGTTGGGGCTGATCTCGAAGGCGCAGTCGAGCTCGCAATCGGAGGGGCGGCGCGGCAGCGTGTCGGCCACCATGACGTCGCACCGAAGCACGGCTTGTTTATTTTCTCGGCCGTTATCGGCAAAGAGCTGGCAGACGACGTTGCGCGACGGCGTCAGGAAGTCGATCGGCAGGTCCTGCGCTTGAGCGTGGCCAAGGGGCAATGCGAGCAAGATCGACATCAGGAAGACGGCGCCCGGCATGCAACCCCCCGCTAGCCATCGAAACTCACCGCCGTCGTGTTGGCGCCGCAGAGCAGCACCGCGACGCGCTCGCCCGGCGAGGGACGATAGCGGCTGGAGAGCAGCGCCGCAAACGCGGCCGCGCCGCCGGGTTCAGTGACGAGACGCAGGCGCGACCACAGCGCGGCCTGGGCCTGCCGGATCGCGTCGTCGCTGACCAGGAAGACACGCTCGACATGCGCCCGCGCGATCGGAAACATCAGGTCACCGACTCGCCGCGGCGCGAGGCTGTCGGCGGCGAGGCCGCCGGCCGGCGCGTCGGCCGGAGCGCCCGCCGCAAACGCTGTGTGCAGGGTCGGCGACTGCTCCGGCTCGACCGCGACGATGCGGGTTCTGCCGGCGTACCAGGCCGCGATGCCGCCGATCAGCCCGCCGCCGCCGACCGCCACCAGCAGCGTGTCGATATCAGGAGCATCCTGCTCCAGCTCCAGGGCGACGCTGCCCTGGCCGAGCAGGGTTTCGGACTGGTCGTAGGCATGGACGGCCATGGCGCCGGTCTGCGCGACATGCGCTTCGCTGGCGGCGAGCGCATCGGCGTAGCGGCTGCCCGCGATCACGAGCTTGGCGCCATAGCCATTGATGCGCTCGGCCTTGGCGGGTGAGGTGATGTCGGGAACGAAGATCGTGGCACGGATGCCGAGCCGCTGCGCCGCATAGGCGACGGCTGCGCCGTGATTGCCGCCGGATGCGGCGACCACGCCGGTCTCCGGCACCTGCCGCAGCAGCAGGTTGGCGAAGGCGCCCCGCGCCTTGAACGACCCCGAGTGCTGCAGCAGCTCGAGCTTGAACGTGACAGGCGCGGCCGGCAGGCCGAAATCGGCGAGATCGGCCTGAACCAGCGGCGTGCGCCTGATATGCGGACGGATGACGGTCTCGGTCGCCGCGATCCGCTCCCGCGTGATGTCGGTGGTCATTGCCATGCTGGCATCCTTGATAGCGCGTCCGGGAGTTGACATCAATTAGGTATTTAGCAAAATGGCTAAATGAAGTTCGACGCCGCATTGCGCGCGCTGGCCAATGAGCGCCGGCTCCGGATCCTGGAATGGCTGCGGGATCCGCGGCGGCATTTTCGTGAGCAGGCCGACGGCGACCTGGTCGAGGACGGCGTCTGCGGCTTGCTGATCGCCGAGAAGCTCGGCGTCAGCGCGCCGACGGTGAGCGAGCACATGCGGGTGCTGACGGCCGCCAAGCTGGTGCGCGCTAAGCGCATCAAGCAGTGGACCATGTACAAGCGCAACGAGGCCGCGATCGCGGCGATCAAGCGTTCGATTCAGGATGGCCTTTGAGCGCGCGGCGTGTGACAGCATCGCTGGCGCTGTTGCACCCGACGCAATGCTCCATTTCCAAGATATTCCTTGCGCGGCAGCGGTCTTGTCACCGACACTGATCGGCCCTGCCCTAGCCAACGACTGACAAGAGCGAGACCCATGTTTCTGATCGGCCAATACGATTCCCCCTTCGTCCGCCGCGTCGCGATTGCGCTGAAGCTTTACGGGCTCGCCTTCGAGCACAAGCCGTGGTCGACCTTCGGCGATGCCGATCAGATCGCGCCCTACAATCCCCTGCGCCGGGTGCCGACGCTGGTGCTCGATGACGGCGAGGCGTTGATCGAGAGCACGATCATTCTCGATTATCTCGACGAACTCGTCGGCCCAGGGAAGGCGATGCTGCCGCGCGGCGGCGCCGAGCGACGGCGTCACTTGCGCATTTGTGCGCTCGCCACCGGCCTCGGCGACAAGGCGGTGAGCCTGCTCTACGAGCGCGTGTTGCGGAAGGAGCAGCTTGCGCTATGGGTCGAGCGTTGCCAGGCGCAGATCGGTGACGTGCTCGCCGTGCTGGAGGCCGAGCGCGCCAAGGTGACGACGCCGTTCTGGCTGGGCGAGCGCATTGGCCACGCCGATATCGCCGCTGCCTGCGTCGTCCGCTTCACCCGCGAGGCGCATCCGCAGCTGTTCGACATCTCGCGCTATCCGGCATTGTCCGCGCATGCCGAGCGTTGCGAGGCGCTGGCGCCGTTTAAGGAAATCGTGCAGCCGCTCGCCCCGCCGAAAGGGTGAGACGCCTTTTACCCTCCCCTGGAGGGGTCCGGGACGAGCGTAGCTCGCCCGTGGTCGATCGCGCGCAGCGCGAGCGGGGTGGGGTGATCCCTCCGCTCGGGCACCGCATCCGTGGAAAGACCGTCACCCCACCTCGGTTCGCATTGCATGCGAACCGATCCTCCCCCTCCAGGGGAGGATGGGCACCGCGCGCGTGGGCAAGAGATGGGGAACAGCCGCACGACACCGACGCTGCGGGCGATGATGGAATATTACAGCTGTCTTGCCCGACGGCGCAAGCGAATTCGGCAAGACCGAAATTGCTCAACCCCTTCAACCCCATCGCTACTGTGCATGGGGTTGTTTTCTCACTTTTTCGTTTGAAGGCGCGCCTATCCGGCCCCCGCGCGCTTCTTCTGCCACACCAGGTGCACCGCGCAGGTACAGCCGGGCGGATGTGAGGCGAGGTCGTTCGGCGTCTCGTCGTTCGCGGGCTTCGCCGCCAAAGCCTTGTCGGCGTCCTGTTGCTGCGGAATGTAGTTCAGCACCGGCGCCAGCCAGCGCTCGGTCTCGGCCACACTCATGCCCTTGCGGGCGGCATAGTCCTCGACCTGGTCGCGCTCGATCTTGCCGACGCCGAAATAATAGCTCTCGGGGCTGGCGAAATAGAGCCCTGATACGGATGAGCCCGGCCACATCGCAAAGCTCTCGGTCAGCTTGACGCCGGCCGTCGCCTCCGCATCGAGCAGCTCGAACAGCGTCGCCTTCTCGGTGTGGTCGGGCTGCGCGGGATAGCCGGGCGCGGGGCGGATGCCCTGGTACTTCTCCAGGATCATCTCGTCGTTGCTGAGGTTCTCGTCCGGCGCATAGGCCCAGAACTCGCGGCGCACGCGGGCATGCATGCGCTCGGCGAAGGCTTCCGCGAGGCGGTCGGCCAGCGCCTTGCACAGGATCGAGGAGTAGTCGTCATTCGCCTTCTTGAAGCGGTCGGCGACCGCGTCCTCGCCGATCCCGGCGGTGACGACGAAGCCGCCGATATAGTCGGGCACGCCGGCGGGCGCGATGAAGTCGGCCAGCGCCGCGTTGAAGCGGCCCTCGCGCTTCTCGAGTTGCTGGCGCAGCGTGTGCAGCGTTGCGATTGGCTTGCTCCGGCTCTCATCGGCATAGAGCACGATGTCGTCGCCTTGCGCATTCGCCGGCCAGAAGCCGATCGTCGCGCGTGCCCGGAACCATTTTTCCTTGACGATCAGGTCGAGCATCTTGCGCGCGTCATCATAGAGCGAGCGCGCGACCTCGCCGACCTTGGCATCGTCGAGGATCGCGGGGAAGCGTCCGGCGAGCTCCCAGGTCTGGAAGAATGGCGTCCAGTCGATATAAGGCACCAGCTCGGCGAGGTCGTAGTCGTCAAAGCTCCTGGTGCCGAGGAAGGTCGGCTTCACCGGCTTGCTCTTGGCAAAGTCGACTGGCACGCGGTTGGCGCGGGCGTCAGCCAGCTTCAGCCGTTTCTTGTCGGCCTGCGCGCGCAGATGCGCCTCCGAGATCTTTGCGTATTCCGCCCGCACCTCGGCGGCATAGGCCTCCCGCTTCTCCGGCGAGAGCAGCGCGGAGGCGACGCCGACGGCGCGGCTCGCGTCATTGACATGCACCACCGGACCGGCGCGATAGCTCGGGTCGATCTTGACCGCCGTGTGCACCCGGCTCGTGGTTGCGCCGCCGATCAGGAGCGGCAGCTTGAGGCCTTCGCGCTGCAATTCGCCGGCGAAGAACGCCATCTCGTCGAGCGAGGGCGTGATCAGGCCTGAGAGCCCGACGATGTCGGCCTTCTCCGCCTTCACGGTCTCGACGATCTTGGCGGCCGGCACCATCACGCCGAGATCGATGACCTCGAAATTGTTGCACTGGAGCACGATGCCGACAATGTTCTTGCCGATGTCGTGGACGTCGCCCTTGACGGTCGCAAGCACGATCTTGCCGGCGGACGAGGAGCCTTCCGTGCCGATGCCGTTGGCGAGGTTGCGCGCCTTCTCTTCTTCCATGAACGGCATTAGCCAGGCCACGGCCTGCTTCATGACGCGCGCGGACTTCACCACCTGCGGCAGGAACATCTTGCCGTCGCCGAAGAGGTCGCCGACCACGTTCATGCCGGCCATCAGCGGTCCTTCGATCACGTCGAGCGGACGCGAGGAGGCCTTGCGGGCTTCTTCGGTGTCCTGCTCGATGAACTCGGTGATCCCATGCACCAGCGAGTGCGACAGCCGCTTCTCCACCGGCCATTCTCGCCAGGCGAGGTCGGCTTCCTTGGCCTCCGTCTTCTTGCCGCGGAATTTCTCCGCAAGCGCCAAGAGGCGCTCGGACGCGCCCGGATCGCGGTTGAGGATGACATCCTCGCAGGTCTGGCGCAATTCGGGGTCGATGTCGTCATAGACGATCATCTGCCCGGCATTGACGATGCCCATGTCCATGCCGGCCTTGATGGCGTGATACAGGAACACCGAGTGCATGGCCTCGCGCACCGGCTCGTTGCCGCGGAACGAGAACGACAGATTGGAGACGCCGCCCGAGATGTGGGCGCCCGGCAAGTTCTGCCGGATCCAGCGCGTCGCCTCGATGAAGTCGACGCCGTAATTGTTGTGCTCCTCGATGCCGGTCGCGATCGCAAAGATATTCGGATCGAAGATGATGTCCTCAGGCGGGAAGCCGACCTTGTTCACGAGGATGTCGTGGGCGCGCTTGCAGATCTCGGTCTTGCGCGCGAAGGTATCGGCCTGGCCGATTTCGTCGAACGCCATCACCACGACCGCCGCGCCGTGCCGGCGCGCGATCTTGGCCTCGTGAATGAATTTCTCCTCGCCTTCCTTCATCGAGATCGAATTGACGACCGGCTTGCCCTGCACGCATTTCAGCCCCGCCTCGATCACGGAGAATTTCGAGGAGTCCACCATCACGGGGACGCGGGCGATGTCGGGCTCGGCTGCGACGAGGTTGAGGAAGGTCACCATCGCTGCTTCGGAATCGAGCAGACCCTCGTCCATGTTGACGTCGATGATCTGCGCGCCGTTCTCGACCTGGTCGCGCGCGACTTGCAGCGCCGCGGTGTAGTCGCCGGCGGTGATCAGCTTGCGGAAGCGGGCCGAGCCCGTGACGTTGGTGCGCTCGCCGACATTCACGAACGGAATCGCATCCGTCAGCACGAACGGTTCGAGGCCGGAGAGCCGCAGGCGCGGCTCGATCTCCGGCACGATGCGCGGCTTGTGCGAGGCGACCGCAGCCGCAATCGCGGCGATGTGGTCCGGTGTGGTGCCGCAGCAGCCGCCGACGATGTTGACCAGACCGTCACGGGCGAACCCGCCGATCAGCCGGGCCATGTACTCCGGGGTCTCGTCGTACTGGCCGAACTCGTTGGGCAGGCCGGCGTTGGGATAGGCGCAGACGAGCGTGTCGGCGACGCGGCCGATATCGGCGATATGGGCGCGCAGATCTTCGGCGCCGAGCGCGCAGTTGAAGCCGATCGTGATGGGCCTCGCGTGCCGCACCGAATTCCAGAATGCTTCCGGCATCTGGCCGGAGAGCAGGCGGCCGGATTTGTCGGTGATGGTGCCCGAGACCATGACGGGCACGTCGATGCCGCGCGCCTCGGTGATCTCGGCGATCGCATACAGCGCCGCCTTGGCGTTCAGCGTGTCGAAGATGGTCTCGACCAGCAGCAAATCGACGCCGCCGTCGAGCATGCCATTGATCTGCTCGCCATAGGATTTGCGCAAATCGTCGAAGGTGACGGCGCGGTAGCCAGGATTGGACACGTCGGGCGAGATCGAGGCGGTGCGGTTGGTCGGGCCGATGGCACCCGCGACGAAGCGCGGCTTGCCGTCCTCGGCCTCGACGCGCCGTGCGGCGTTGCCGGCGAGGCGGGCGCCTTCGCGCGCCATCTCGTAGACGATGTCGGCGAGCTCGTAATCGGCCTGCGCAATCGAGGTCGTCGAGAACGTGTTGGTCGCGACGATGTCGGCGCCGGCGCGCAGATAGGCCGCGTGGATGTCCTCGATCGCTTGCGGCTGGGTCAGAATCAGGAGATCGTTATTGCCGCGCAGGTCGCGGTGGAAGTTCTTGAAGCGCTCGCCGCGGAAGGCGGCTTCGTCCAACTGGAGGTTCTGGATCATCGTGCCCATGGCGCCGTCGAGCACGAGGATGCGCTCGCGCGCGGCGGCGAGGAGGGCGGATCGCTTGGGAGAGGGAGATATGGGCATGTTGTCTTAAGCCGCCTTCTGCGCGCTCTTGGCGCGAATGCCGAGCAAATGGCTGATCGCGAACACGAGATCGGCACGGTTCATGGTGTAGAAATGGAAGGTGTCGACGCCGTGCTTGGCGAGCTTCTGCACCTGGCCGGCGGCAACTGTGGCGGCCACCAGCTTGCGGGTCTCGGCGTCGTCATCGAGGCCCTCGAACTTCGCGGCGAACCAGTCCGGCACGGTGGTGCCGGCGCGGGTGACGAAATTGCGCGCCTGTTTGAAATTGTGCATGGGCATGATGCCCGGCACGATCGGGATGCTGATGCCGCGGGCGCGGACGCGGTCGAGATAGCGGAAGTAGAGATCGTTGTCGAAGAACACCTGGGTGATCGCGCGCGCCGCGCCGGCATCGACCTTTGCCTGAAGCGTGTCGATGTCGGCATCGAAGTCGCGCGCCTCGGGGTGTTTCTCGGGATAGGCCGAGACGGACACCTCGATATCCGCGTGGCGCTTCTTGATGCCCGCGACGAGGTCGGCAGAGCTCTGATAGCCCTCGGGATGGCTGGCATAGGGCGTGCCGATGCCGCCCACGGGATCGCCGCGCAAGGCCACGATGTGGCGGACGCCGACCTCGTGATAGCGGTCGACGATCTCGTCGATCTCGCCGCGCGAGGCGCCGACGCAGGTCAGGTGCGCGGCCGGCAGCAGCGCGGTTTCTTTCAGGATCCGCGTGATGGTCGAATGGGTGCGCTCACGGGTCGAGCCGCCGGCGCCATAGGTCACCGAGACGAATTTCGGCTCGAGCGGGGCGAGCCGGTTGATGGTCTCCCAGAGATTGCGTTCCATATCTTCCGTCTTGGGCGGAAAAAACTCGAACGAGATCGCAGGCCGCTTCAGATGCCCGTCTTGCCCGTTGGCTTGGGCAGGAATCGTCAGATCGGTCATGGCACCATTCACTCCAGATTTCGGCGGCCGGCGGTCGGTCTAGGATCGAGAGAGCCCAAGATAAGCCAAAGCGGTCGCACTCGACAGCCCATCGGATGTGGGAAATAGCCCACTTTCGGCGTCAGTATGCGGATTACAGCGAATAGGCGGGCGCGAGTGGGAAGGGTGTGTTCTGGTATTTGTATAAATAAATCAAGGCAGTGATGAGGAGCTGTGGTCACCAGAGACGATAGAATCGGATGGGCAATATGAAAATGGTGTTGCCAAGGCCAAATTTGTCCCATCGCCCGACCCGACTGCCGTGGCGCCAGCGCTCATGGGCAGCACACGCCAGACCTGCGCAGTCAGCCCATTGCCGCCGCGCCGGCCTCCACTACGTTAACGCGCCATGATCCCGCTCTCAGTCCTCGACCTCTCGGTCGTTACCACAGGCACCAAACCCGCCGCGGCGCTGCGCAACAGCATCGATCTGGCGCGCCACGCGGACGGGCTCGGCTATGTCCGCTACTGGCTCGCCGAGCATCACAACCTCGCCTCGGTGGCGAGCCCGGCGCCCGACGTGATGATCGGGCAGATCGCGGCGGTGACCAAGCAGATCCGCGTCGGCTCCGGCGGGGTAATGCTGCCCAACCACGCGCCGCTGGTCGTGGCCGAGCGCTTCAAAATGCTGGAGGCGCTGTTTCCCGGCCGCATCGATCTCGGCCTTGGCCGCGCGCCTGGCACCGATGGTGCCACGGCCTATGCGCTCCGCAGCAGGCTGGATCGCCGCGAAGGCGATGATTTCCTGGAGCGGCTGCACGAACTGATCCTGTGGGAGACGCGGGAATTTCCCTCGGGTCATCCCTATCACAACGTCGTCGCGATGCCCGACGATACGCCGCTGCCGCCAATCTGGCTGCTCGGCTCCAGCGACTATTCCTCGGAGCTCGCGGCGCAAGTCGGCATGGGCTTCGCCTTCGCACACCATTTTGCGTCCCACGATGCGATCGAGGCGATGGTGCACTATCGCAATCACTTCCAGCCCTCGGCCTGGAGCGCGAGCCCGCACGCGGTCCTCGCGGTCGCAATTATCGCGGCGGATACCGACGAGGAGGCCGAAAAGCTCGCCTCGTCATTCGACCTCAACCGTCTGCGCCGGGACCGCGGCCAATATCTGCCGCTGCCGAGCGTCGAGGAAGCGCTGGCCTATCCCTATACGGATGCCGAGCGGACCTCGATCCTGCGCAACCGCTCACGGCTGTTCGTCGGCAATCCGGCGACGGTGCGGAATAAGCTTCAGCCGTTGATCGAGGCCAGCAAGCCGGACGAACTCATGGTGATCACGGCGGTCTACGACCACGAGGCGCGGAAGAAGTCGTATTCGCTACTGGCGGAGGCGTTTGGGCTGGTGAAGCCCGCGACGTAACTTACCCTCCCCTCCAGGGGAGGGTGGCAGATCAATCCTGCGCTTCGCTAAACGTCGCGCGGAACGGGTGACCGGGATACACGCCGACGATGCGGAATTCGCGCGAGAAGAATTTCAGCTCCTCGATCGCAAACGCGAGGCCCTTGTCATCGGGGTGGCCGTCGACGTCCGCGTAAAACTGCGTGGCGAAGAAATTGCCGTCGACCATGTAGCTCTCGAGCTTGGTCATGTTGACGCCGTTGGTGGCAAAGCCGCCCAGCGCCTTGTAGAGCGCGGCCGGCAAATTGCGCACGCGGAAGACAAAAGTGGTGACCAGCGGGCCGGAGCCCTGCGCCGCCCATTTCGGCTCGCGCGCCAACACCACGAAGCGCGTGGTGTTGTGGGCTTCGTCCTCGATGTCCTCGGCGAGGATGTCGAGGCCGTAGATCTTGGCGGCGAGGCGCGAGGCGATGGCGGCGACGGTCTTGTCGTTGCGCTCGGAAATGTCGCGGGCGCTGCCGGCGGTGTCGGCGTGCACGATCGGCTTGATGCCGAGCTTGCGGATGATGCGCCGGCACTGCCCGAGCGCATGGACATGGCTCTCGACGCTCTTGACGTCGTCGATCCTGGTCCCCTTCACCGCCATCAGCTGATGCCGGACCGGCAAGAACCATTCGCCGATGATGAAGAGGCCGGAGGCCGGCAGCAGGTGATGGATGTCGGCAACGCGGCCCGCGACCGAGTTCTCGATCGGGATCATGCCGAGATCGGCCTCGCCGGACGAGATCGCCGACAGCGCGTCTTCGAAGGTGGCGCAGGGCATTGGCTCGGCGTCTGGATAGGCCTCGACGATGGCGATGTGGGAGTTGGCGCCGGGCTCGCCCTGGAATGCGATCTTCATCTTGCTCATGCTCGGCCTTGTAGCAGCGGCTCAGGATTTGGAAAGGATGCTGCGCGCGGTTTCGAGATCGGGCGGCGTGTCGACGCCGCGGGGCACGCTGTCGACGATGATGATGTCGATGCGCATGCCGGCTTCCACCGCCCGGAGCTGCTCCAGGCTTTCCTGACGCTCCAGCGGCGAAGGCGGCAGCGACACGAAACGCTCCAGCGCAGCGCGTCGATAAGCATAAAGACCAATATGGTGGTAACGCGGTCCGTCGCCGTGGGGGGCAGTGGCGCGGGTAAAATAGAGTGCCCGCAGGCGCCTCGGGCCAATCGGCGAGCCGATCGCCTTCACGACGCTCGGCGCGAGGTCTTCCTCCTCGGTATGGATCTGCGAGGCCAGCGTCACGATGTCGACCGCCGGGTCGTCAAAGGGTGGCAGCACCTCGCGGATGGTCTGCGGCGTGATGGTCGGAAAATCGCCCTGGAGATTGATCACGATCTCGGCCCTGCCGTCCGGATCGAGCTTCTGCATGGCCTCGTGAATGCGGTCGGAGCCGGAGGGGTGTGTGGAGCGGGTCATCACGGCCTCGCCGCCATGGGCGGTCACCACCGCGGCGATCTCGCCCGTATCGGTGGCGACCGCGACCCGGCCGATCCCCGCGGCCTCGGCGCGCCGCATCACGTGCACGATCATCGGCAGGCCGGCGATGTCGGCGAGCGGTTTGCCGGGCAGACGGGTGGCGGCCATGCGGGCCGGGATCAGCACCAGGATGCGGGGATCGATCATCGGTTCAAGAGCCTGGAAACGGGGCGTTTTCCGCCGCGAGAAATGGGGTGGGGATGGGTTCGAAGCCGGCTCGCTTATACGGGTTGCCAGAGCACGGGCAAACCGATATCTCAATGGCAAAACTCGGGGAAACAACAAGGAACGTCTTGATTCTCCCGAGGCTCGTCCTGGCGGCCGCTCGGCCGCTGTTTCCTTCTTGCGGTGTGGGGCCTGGCCGGAAATGGACTCTTTCGAACTGAACAAGATTCTCGGTGCCGTGCTCGGCACCTGTCTCGTCCTGCTGGTGACGAGCTTCACCGCCCAGGCGCTGTTCTCGCCCAAGATGCCGGAAAAGCCGGGCTTTGAGATCGCCGTGAAGGAAGAGGCCGGCGACAAGGGCGGCGCCGCCCCGGCGGCCGCTCCGTCCGAGCCGATCGAAAAGCTGCTCCAGACCGCATCGGTCGAGAAGGGCGCCGCCGCCGCCAAGAAGTGCGGCGCCTGCCACACCTTCGAGAAGGGCGGCCCGAACCGCGTCGGTCCGAACCTCTATGGCATCGTCGGCGAGCCGAGGGGCGAAGGGCGCGGCTTTAACTTCTCAGCCGCCATGAAGGCCAAGGGCGGCACCTGGACTTTCGACGAGCTGAACAAGTTCATCGCTAATCCGAAGGGCTATATCCCGGGCACCGCGATGGGCTTCGCCGGCATTCCGAAGGACTCCGAGCGCGCCGACGTCATCGCCTATCTGAATTCGCTGTCAGATCATCCCGAACCGCTGCCGACGGCCTCGAAATAAGGCGTCAAAAAACCAGACGTGGAATGTGCGGCCAGGCTGAAAAGCCTGGCCGTTTCCTTATGCAGGCCTCGCGATGACGCTATCGGGGCGTTTGGCCGCATCCGACAGGCCGTCCGGCCTTCCAAGATGAGGAAAAAGCAACATGTTCCGTCGAAACCTCGCCTATATTGGGAACTTAAAGGAGTAGCCTCCTTCAAGACAGGGATGTTGATTTGGCCATTACCCGACGCGATCTCCTGCTCACCGGCGCGGCCGTTGCCGCGCTCCCCGCTCTCGGTTCCGGCGCGGGCGTTCCCGTCATTGGCGCGGCCGAGGCGCAATCGGCGAGTGAGCTGACTTCAAGTGAGCTTCCCTGGCGCCACGCGCTGTCGCTGTTCGGCGACATCAAGTACCCCGCCGATTTCAAGCGCTTCGACTACGTCAATCCGGACGCGCCCAAGGGCGGCGTCGCCCGTATGATCTCGCTCGGCACCTTCGACAATTTCAACATCGCGGTGGCCGGCATCAAGGGCTCGCTCGCGCCGGCCGCGGCCATGATCTACGAAACGCTGATGACGCGGGCGCAGGACGAGGTCGCGACCGAGTACGGCGAACTGGCCGAAGCCGCGCAACATCCGGATGATTTTTCCTGGGTGACCTATCGCCTGCGGAGAGAAGCGCGCTGGCACGACGGGAAGCCGGTGACGCCGGAGGACGTGATCTTCTCGCTGGAGAGCCTGAAGAAGCTGAGCCCGATGTATGCCTCCTACTACCGCCACGTGACCAAGGTGGAGAAGAGCGGTGAGCGCGACGTCAAATTCACGTTCGATGCGCCCGGCAATCGCGAACTGCCCACCATCGTCGGCGAGCTCACGGTGCTGCCAAAACACTGGTGGGAGGGCACCGACGCCCAGGGGCGCAAGCGCGATATTGGCACGACTACGCTGGAGCCGCCGCTGGGCTCCGGCCCGTACAAGATCAAGGAATTCGTTGCCGGGCGCTCGATCAGGCTCGAACGCGTCAAGGACCATTGGGGCGCCAATCTCCCGAGCCAGATCGGCACCAACAATTTCGACGAGCTGCGCTTCGAATTTTTCCGCGACAATCTCGTCGCGTTGGAAGCTTTCAAGGCCGACCAGGCCGACTGGATCGCGGAAAACTCCGCCAAGCAATGGGCGACGGCCTACGACTTTCCGGCGGTGACCGAGAAGCGGGTGATCAAGGAGGAGTTTCCGATCAACGATTCCGGCCGCATGCAGGCCTTCGTCGTCAACATCAGGCGTCCCCAGTTCAAGGACGCGCGGGTGCGGCGCGCCTTCAACTATGCCTTCGACTTCGAGGAGATGAACAAACAGCTGTTCTTCGGTCAGTACAAGCGCATCAACAGCTATTTCGAAGGGACCGAGCTGGCCGCAAGGGGGCTGCCGCAGGGCGAGGAGCTGCAGATCCTCGAGACCGTCAAGGACAAGGTGCCGCCGGAAGTCTTCACCACGCCTTACCAGAATCCGGTCGGAGGCAGTCCCGAGGCCGTGCGAGCCAATTTGCGCGAAGCGGCGAAGCTGCTGAAAGAGGCGGGCTTCGAGGTGCGCGACCACAAGCTGGTCGACGCCTCGGGCAAGGTTCTGACGGTCGAGATCCTGGTGCAGGACCCCTCGTCCGAGCGCATCGCGCTATTCTACAAGCCGTCACTGGAGCGGATCGGCGTCAATACGTCGGTTCGTGTGGTCGATGACGCGCAATACCAGAACCGGCTGCGCAGCTTCGACTTCGATATGATCATCGATCAATGGGGCGAGTCGCTCTCGCCGGGCAATGAGCAGCGCGAGTTCTGGGGCTCGCAGACGGCCGACGTGCCCGGCGCGCGCAATACCATCGGCATCAAGAATCCTGCCGTGGACGCCCTGATCGAGAAGGTGATCTTCGCCAAGAACCGGGCCGGTCTCGTCGCCGCAACGCGCGCGCTCGATCGCGTCCTGCTGTGGAATTTCTACGTGGTGCCGCAGTTCACCTATCCATTCTCGCGCTACGCCCGCTGGGACCGCTTCAGCCATGCCGAGCCGCTGCCGAAATACGGCCGATCCGGCCTGCCGACGCTGTGGTGGTATGACGCGGAAAAGGCGGCGCGCATCGGAAAACGCTCTTGAGGAAGCAATTGCGCATGGCGCAGCTTTCACGCCGGCATGTGCTGGCTCTAGGTGTCGGCGGTGCGCTGAGCGCCGCGGCACTGCGTGGCGCGGCGGCGTCGGAAATGCCCACCGAGGCCCACGGCATCTCGGCGTTCGGCGATCTGAAATATCCCGCCGACTTCCATCATTTCGATTATGTCAATGTGGACGCGCCGAAGGGCGGCACGTTCTCGCTGATTCCCTCGGTGCGCGCCTATAACCAGTCCTACCAGACCTTCAACTCGCTCAACGCCTTCATCCTGAAGGGTGACGGCGCGCAAGGCATGGACATGACGTTCGCGCCGCTGATGGTGCGCGCCAGCGACGAGCCGGACGCGATGTACGGGCTGGCTGCCAGATCGGTGCAGATATCGCCGGACAGGCTGGTCTATCGCTTCACGATGCGGCCCGAGGCGAAATTCCACGATGGCACCAGGCTCACCGCGCACGATGCGGCGTTTTCGCTGACGGCATTGAAGACCAAGGGCCATCCGCTGATCATCGTGCAGATGCGCGACATGGCCAGCGCGGAAGCTCTCGACGATGCGACACTCGTCGTCACCTTCGCCAAGGGACGGGCACGCGACGTGCCGCTCTATGTCGCGGGCCTGCCGATCTTCTCCAAGGCGTATTACGCCACGCGGGCCTTCGATGAATCGACGCTGGATATTCCGCTCGGCTCGGGGCCCTATAAGGTCGGCAGATTCGAGGTCAATCGCTACATCGAATACGAGCGGGTCAAGGACTGGTGGGCGGCCGATCTGCCGGTTTGTCGCGGCAGCTACAATTTCGACGTCGTGCGCTACGAGTTCTATCGCGACCGCGATGTCGCCTTCGAAGGGTTTACCGGCAAAAGCTATCTCTATCGCGAGGAGTTCACCGCCCGCATCTGGGCGACTCGCTATGACTTCCCGGCCGTGAAGGACGGCCGCGTCAAGATGGAGGTCGTGCCCGACGATACGCCGTCCGGTGCGCAGGGCTGGTTCATCAACACGCGGCGCGACAAGTTCAGGGATCCGCGCGTGCGCGAAGCCTTGATCAATGCGTTCGACTTCGAGTGGACCAACAAGACGATCATGTACGGTGCCTATGCCCGCACCGTGTCGCCGTTCCAGAATTCCGACCTCATGGCTGGCGATGGTCCGCCTTCGCCGGAAGAGCTGAAGCTGCTGGAGCCGTTCCGCGGCCAGGTCCCCGACGACGTGTTCGCTGCGCCGTTCTCGCCCCCCGTCACGGATGGCTCCGGACAGGACCGCAGCCTGCTGCGCAAGGCGCAGCAATTGCTGAACGAGGCCGGCGTGCCGATCAAGGATGGCAAGCGGGTGCTGCCGAATGGCGAGCCATTCAGGATCGAGTTCCTGCTGGACGAGCCTTCGTTCCAGCCGCACCATGCGCCCTACGTCAAGAATCTTGGAACGCTTGGCATCGAGGCCAGCGTGCGGCTGGTCGATGCCGTGCAATACAGAGCGCGGCAGGAAGATTTCGACTTCGACATGACGATCCAGCGTTTCAGCATGTCGGCGACGCCGGGCGATGCGATGCGCTCGTTCTTCTCCTCGCAGGTCGCGAACACCAAGGGATCGTACAATCTGGCGGGCGTCGCCAGCCCGGCGATCGATGCCATGATCGAGAAGATCATGGCGGCCGACAGCCGCGAGGAATTGACCGTCGCCTGTCGTGCCTTCGATCGCCTGTTCCGTGCCGGCCGTTATTGGGTGCCGCAATGGTACAACAAGACACACCGGCTGGCTTATTGGGACCAGTTCGGTCATCCGCAGAAGCTGCCGCGCTACGCCAATGGCGTCGGCGCCCCCGATATCTGGTGGCATGACGGCACGAAGGCAGCCAAGCTCGAGCAGGCGAAATAGTCATGAGCGCTTATATCGCCCGCCGCATCCTGCTGATGATCCCGACCCTGCTCGGGATTCTCTTCGTGTCCTTTGTCGTGGTGCAGTTCGCGCCGGGCGGCCCGGTCGAGCGCGTCATCGCGCAGCTCTCGGGCGCCGATACCGGCGGCAGCTCGCGCATTTCCGGCGGCGGAGACTTCGCCCAGCGCGCGCCGGGACAGTTAGGGGCCGGCGGCGATGCCATCAACTCGAAATATCGCGGCGCCCAGGGTCTCGATCCTGACTTCATCAAGAAGCTGGAGGTGCAATTTGGCTTTGACAAGCCGGCGCCGGAACGCTTCGCGCTGATGGTGTGGAATTTCGCCCGCTTCGATTTCGGCAAGAGCTATTTCCGCGACGTCAGCGTGCTCCAGCTCATCAAGGAGAAGCTGCCTGTCTCGATCTCGCTCGGAATCTGGCTGACGCTTCTGACCTATCTGATTTCCATCCCGCTCGGCATTCGCAAGGCCGTGAACGACGGCGCGCGGTTCGACACCTGGACGTCGACCGTGCTCGTGCTCGGCTATGCGATTCCGGGCTTCCTGTTCGCCATCCTCCTGATCATCCTGTTTGCCGGCGGCTCGTTCTTCAACTGGTTTCCGCTGCGCGGGTTGACGTCGGACGGCTGGTCGCAATTTCCCTGGTACTGGAAGATCATCGATTATTTCTGGCATCTGACGCTGCCGCTGATCGCCATGGGGTTAGGTGCGTTCACCACCATGACGTTCCTGACCAAGAACTCGTTCCTGGACGAGATCCGCAAGCAATACGTCATGACTGCGCGCGCCAAGGGCTGCAGCGAGAACCGGGTGCTCTACGGCCACGTGTTCCGCAACGCCATGCTGATCGTGATCGCCGGCTTCCCGGGGACCTTCATCCACGCCTTCTTTTCGGGCTCGCTTCTGATCGAGACCATCTTCTCGCTGGACGGGCTGGGACTGCTCAGCTTCGAGAGCGTGCTCAACCGCGACTATCCGGTGGTGTTCGGTACGCTCTACATCTTTTCGCTGGTCGGACTCGTGATCAACCTGATCTCCGACCTGACCTATATGTGGATCGATCCCCGGATCGATTTCGAGGCGCGGGAGGTCTGATGACGATCACCGCACCGACGCCGATCGAGACCACGACCCAGTCTCCGCTGGGAGAGGTCGTTCCGATCACGGGCAAGCCGTTCGCGCCTTCGCCGCTCAACCGGCGGCGCTGGCAGAACTTCAGGGCCAACCGGCGCGGCTACTGGTCGTTCTGGATCTTCATTGCCCTGTTCGTGATCTCGCTGTTCGCCGAGCTGATTGCCAACGATCGGCCCTTCCTGATCAAGTTCGACGGCCGCCTGTATTGGCCCGCCTTTGTGACCTATTCGGAAACCACGTTCGGCGGCGATTTCGAGACCGCCGCCGACTATCGCGACCCCTACCTGCAGAAGCTCATCAAGGATAAGGGCGGCAGCATCGTCTGGCCGCTGATCCGTTACTCCTACGACACGCACAATCTCGATCTGCCGACGCCGGCGCCGTCGCCACCGACCTGGATGCTGACGGAAGCGCAATGCAAGCCGGTGGTGGAGAAGAAGGGGCTGAAGAGCTGCCGCGATCTCGAATACAACTGGCTTGGCACCGACGATCAGGGCCGGGACGTGGTGGCGCGGCTGATTTACGGCTTCCGCATCTCGGTGCTGTTCGGTCTTTGCCTCACCATCATCTCGTCGGTCATAGGCGTCGCGGCGGGGGCGGTGCAGGGCTATTTCGGCGGCTGGGTCGACCTCATCTTCCAGCGCTTCATCGAGATCTGGACGGCGATTCCCTCGCTCTATCTTCTCCTGATCCTGTCCTCGGTGCTCGTGCCCGGCTTCTTCGTGCTGCTCGGCATCTTGCTGCTGTTCTCATGGGTCTCGCTGGTCGGTCTGGTGCGGGCCGAGTTCCTGCGCGGGCGCAACTTCGAATATATCCAGGCGGCGCGGTCGCTCGGCGTCTCCAACCCCGTCATCATGTTCCGTCACCTGCTGCCGAATGCGATGGTCGCGACCATGACGTTCCTGCCGTTCATCGTGTCGAGTTCGGTGATGACGCTGACGGCGCTCGACTTCCTCGGCTTCGGTCTGCCGCCCGGATCGCCCTCGCTCGGCGAGCTGCTGTCGCAGGCCAAGTCCAATGTGCAGGCGCCCTGGCTCGGCTTCTCCGGCTTCTTCTCGGTCGCGATCATGCTGTCGCTGCTGATCTTCATCGGCGAAGCCGTGCGCGACGCCTTCGATCCGCGCAAGACGTTCAGGTAGGCCGATGGACGCGATCAACCAGCCCCTGCTCAGTGTGCGCGACCTGTCGGTGGCCTTCCACCAGGGCGGCGCGACGACGCTTGCGGTCGACAAGGTCTCGTTCCAGATCAAGCGCGGCGAATGCCTGGCGCTGGTCGGCGAATCCGGCTCCGGCAAGTCGGTCAGCGCGCTCTCGATCCTGAAGCTGCTGCCCTATCCGAACGCCTCGCATCCCTCGGGCAGCATCCGCTTCAAGGGTCGTGAGCTGATCGACCAGTCGGAGCGAGAGATGCGGGAGGTTCGCGGCAGCGACATCTCCATCATCTTCCAGGAGCCGATGACCTCGCTCAATCCGCTGCACACGATCGAGGCGCAGATCGGTGAGATCATCCAGCTGCACAATCCGACCAGCAACGCAGAGGCGCGCCGGCGGACGCTGGAGTTGTTGACGCAGGTCGGCATCCCCGAGCCCGAAACGCGGCTGAAGAGCTATCCGCACCAGCTCTCCGGCGGCCAGCGCCAGCGCGTGATGATTGCGATGGCGCTTGCCAACGAGCCGGACCTGTTGATCGCGGACGAGCCGACCACCGCGCTCGACGTCACCGTGCAGGCCCAGATCCTGGCGCTGCTCGCCGGAATCCGCGCCCGGCTCGGCATGAGCCTGCTCTTCATCACCCACGATCTCGGCATCGTGCGCCGCATTGCCGACCACGTCTGCGTCATGAAGAATGGCGAAATCGTCGAGCAGGGGCCCGTCGAGCAGGTCTTCAAGAGCCCGAAACATCCCTATACGCGCGACCTGCTCGCAGCCGAGCCGAAGCCGGATCCCGCGCCGCCGCAGCCGGATGCGCCGGTGGTGATGTCGGCCGATGATCTGAAAGTCTGGTTTCCGATCAAGCGCGGCCTGATGCGCAAGACGGTCGGCCACATCAAAGCGGTCGACGGCGTCAGCGTCGCCGTGCGCAAGGGGGAGACGCTTGGCGTCGTCGGCGAATCCGGCTCGGGCAAGACCACGCTGGGGCTGGCGCTGCTGCGGCTGATCTCCTCCAACGGGCGCATTGTCTTCCTGGGAAACGATATCCAGGGTCTGCGCTTCAAGGAGATGCGGCCGTTCCGGCGCGACATGCAGATCGTGTTCCAGGATCCGTTCGGCTCGCTCAGCCCGCGCATGTCGGTTGCCGATATCATCGCCGAAGGGCTTACCGTGCATCAGCCGAAGCTCTCGCGCGAGGAACGCGAGGCGCGCGTCGTCAAGGCGCTCGAGGACGTTGGGCTGAAGCCAGATACCCGCTATCGCTATCCGCACGAATTCTCCGGCGGCCAGCGCCAGCGCATCAGCATCGCGCGCGCGGTGGTGCTGGAGCCGAATTTCGTCGTACTGGACGAGCCGACCAGCGCGCTCGACATGCTGATCCAGGCGCAGATGGTCGATCTGTTGCGCGAGCTTCAGCGCAGGCGCGAGCTCACCTACATGTTCATCTCGCACGATCTGCGCGTCGTTGCCTCGCTCGCCAGCCATCTCATCGTGATGCGCGGCGGCAAGGTGGTCGAGGAGGGGCAGGCGGCGGAGCTGTTCAAGAATCCGAAGACGGATTACACCCGTGCGCTGTTCGCGGCAGCGTTCCGGCTGGAGACCGCCGCGGATGGGTCGGTGGCGACGTAGCCCGTCATTCCAGGCGTGCGGCAACGAGCCCCCGGGAAAGACGCTTCTGCCAGTGCCCAAAGCGGGCTTACGCCCGCCAGTCGCGTTGATCTACGCGGCGCGTTCCTGGTCTCGTTCCTCGATCGTGGTCGCTGTTTCTTCCAGCTTCTTCTCGTAGTTGCCCGCGAGCTTCTCAATACTATCCGCCCACATTCTCAGCATTGAGACCTGAAAGCGGATCATCGGCTTCAAGGCATTCATGCCGATTGCTGTCGCTGCGGCGATGCGCCGTTGTGGCTCGTTGTGGTCTGCCATGGTGCTCGCTCCTTCGCTCTGTGTTAGACCCAAGGTCACCTCTCGGGTTGTGAATTGCGTGCTTCCAAGCACGCGGCAAAAACTTGATCGGCCGCGAGTCGCGCACGTCGGTCGTCATGCAGTTCATCCAGTTTCTTCAAGTAGGCGACCGCGGCGATTTGCATGAGGTCGAAATCGTCTTCGCCGGCGCGAAGATTGGCGATGTAGCGGTAGAGGGCGGAACGCCTGTTATCATTCTCGCTGACGCCACTGTGGAGCAGCAAATAGTTCCGCCAAGCGAACGCGCACGCGCCTTCTCTGGCCTGAGAACTCATGGGCACCTCCCGAGTGCAGAGAAAGACTGACGACGCGTTTCGTTCCGCAAATTCGCAGTTTGTAACGTTGTTCCGTGGCTGCGCCGAGGTGCCTATCCGCCGAGGGCGGGTTGCCTTTCGAGTGACGGGTTGCCCGAATGACCGTGCGTCTGTTCCCCCGGAGCAACGTACGAGACTTCAGAGTCTATTTGCGTTGGAGTGTCGCAGCCGGCTTGGCACCAACGATGAGGTCTTCGCATCTCGAGTTGTGGCCGATTTGGTCGCAGGAGCTGGATTGAAGTTCGAAGATCGTGGCGCGTTCGATCTCAAGGGCATTCCTGGCTTATGGGAATTGTTTGAGGCGGCGCAATAGCAGGCGCGTTCTCTGTTCGCGATCCAAGCCCTCAGTCCACTTGCATTGGCAGAGATTAGGCAAAGTCTGGTCGGCTCTTGGCCCAAGTAGACTTGCGCCGCGGCGGCTTTGATGTCGCCTTCCGACAGTAAAGCAGACGCGACGCATTTTCGACGACGCGTGCTACAGCCGCCTGATCGCGACGACTTCGCTGCCGGCTTGCTTGATCCGCGCGACCGCCGGCTCGATCGGCTCGATCACCGTTGCCATGTGATGCGCGTTGGCGTGAACCATGGTGATGGCATCGCGAACGATGGCGACGTGCCCCTTCCAAAAGATCAAATCGCCGCGCTGTAGCTTACTTCGCTCGTGCGGTTCGAGCGAGCGGCCGAGGCCCGCTTGTTGCATGTCGCTGTCGCGCGGGCAGCCGGTGCCGGCCGATGTCAGCGAGATCTGGACGAGGCCGGAACAGTCGATGCCGAGGCTGGTCTTGCCGCCCCAGAGATAGGGCGTGCCGACGAAACGCTCCGCCACTGCGACGAAATCCGGCTCGCGATGGTCGAGTGGCGCGAGATGGGTCTTCGGCAGGAACGTACCCTCGCGCGTCACGACGAAAATGCCATCCTCCCGCGCGACCGTGAGCTTAGATCCTAGCCCCAGCGAACCGGTTGGCGGCAGCTTGATCGAGGGGCCGGGGAAAGCGAGCGTCCGCAGCGCGCTCACCTTGTGCGTTGGCGCGGCGGTCGGTGTCGCGAGAGCCGCATCTGGCAGCCAGCCGACATAGCCGTCGCCGCCAAGCTGACCCCAGGCCCAGCCCTCGCCGTTGCGGTCGTAGACCGTCACGCGCTCGCCGCGCAGCGCCTCCGTCATCAGCATCGCGCCGGATGACGGCTGCTCGCGCATCGGCGCGACCGAATCGACCACCTCGAATTCCTCGCCGGTGACGAAGCGATCGGCCTGCACCTTGCCTTCGAGATATTTTGCGGCGAGATCGCCCCGCGCCGGCGTCAATCTTGGATCGTGTCTTGGATCATGCATAGCGCTCGCTCAGCACCCTGTAGATGGCGCGCGCGGCCTGGCATTCGCCGCCTTCGGGGCGCGCGGGCTTCGCCGTCGGCGTCCAGCCGTAAATATCCACGTGAAGCCAGCTCTTGGCTTGCTCGACGAAGCGCTGCAGGAACAGCGCGCAGGTGATCGAGCCGGCAAAGCCGCCGGAAGGCGCGTTGGTGATGGTGGCGGTCTTGGAGTCCAGCCACGCATCATAAGGCGGCCACAGCGGCATGCGCCACAACGGATCGTTCTCCTGCGCCGCGCAGCGCGCGACGTCGGCGGCCAGCGTCTCATCATGGGTGTAAAAGGGCGGCAAGTCCGGTCCCAGCGCGACGCGTGCCGCGCCGGTCAGCGTTCCCAGATCGATCAAGAGATCGGGGTTTTCCTCGTCGGCCAGCGCCAGCGCGTCGGCGAGCACGAGCCGCCCTTCCGCGTCGGTATTGCCGATCTCCACCGTGATGCCCTTGCGCGAGGTGAAGATGTCGAGAGGACGGAAGGCGTTGCCGGCGACCGCGTTCTCCACGGCCGGAATCAGCACGCGCAACCGCAGCTTCAGCTTGGCGTCCATCACCATGCGCGCCAGCGCCAGCACGTTGGCGGCGCCGCCCATGTCCTTCTTCATAATCAGCATGCCGCTCGACGGCTTCAGGTCGAGCCCGCCGGTGTCGAAGCAGACGCCCTTGCCGACCAGTGTCACTTTCGGATGCGAGGGATCACCCCAGCCGATGTCGATCAGGCGCGGTGCGCGGCTGGAGGCCATGCCGACGGCATGGATCAGCGGAAAATTCTTCGCCAGCTCTTCGCCGATGGTGCAGGCAAAGCTGGCTCCGAATTCGGTGGCGAGCTCTTGCGCCGCAGCAGTGAGTTCCTCCGGCCCCATGTCGTTGGACGGCGTGTTGATGAGGTCGCGCGCCAGCATCGCGGCATCCGCCATGCGGGTGATCTCGGCGGCATCGACGCCGTCGGGCGGCACCAGCCTGACGTCGGGCCGATCGGCCTTGCGGTAGCGCGCGAAGCGGTAGCATCCCAGCGCGAAGGCAAGCGCCGCCAGCCGCGCATCGTGCGGTGCATTGGCGAAGCGGTAGGTGCCCGGCGGCAGCAGGCCGGGCAGGGCACCCGGCCGGAACAGGTCTCGCGATCGTGTGCCGTGGTCCTCGAGGCCGAACAGCACCTGTGCGATCGCGCCATCGGGTGCGGGCAGCGCCAGGTAGCCGCCGGGCTTGCCGGAAAACGCGCTGGCTGTGGCGAACTGACGCTGTGCCGGCCGCAGTGTCTCGGCGACCTGATCCCAGCTCGACTTGGTGACGAAGGTGATCGGGATGGCGGTGGACGACGTCTCGAAGACTGAAGGCATTGGCGGGTCCGGATCAGCAGATCATGCGAGCCCACGAGACTTCGCAGAGTTTTGCCGCGGCCGCAATCGGCTTTGCTGTCACCGTTCAGCGAGGCCGCTACTCGCCGCAAGGAGGCCATGCTAGGTTCCGGAGAGCGGCCGTCAGGTGTGCAGAGATCGCCGCCGGTCGACGACGAAGCCTGCCGGAGGACGTGCGATGGACTTTGTGTGGAGTGTGGTCACATTCATCGGCCAGGCCGTCGAAGCGGTTTTTGGTTATGTCGAGCATCACCACTGGATCTTCGCGTTTCTCGCCGGCGGCTACGTCTTCTATCTGCACGACCGCTCCGTTCACGCCCGGTTCGATGCGCTCGACAAGCGCATCGACGAAATCCGCAAGCGCCTGACCATCGAATATTGATCACATCAGGCGAAACTTCCGGCAGGCGGCTCTCGTATCTCGTGCGGAGAACTGCCGTGCAGGAGCGCGCGGCCGCAGGGCTTTACTAGCGCCGCGGTTGTGGCATTATTGACGAATATTTTAGATTGTGCCGCGCGGCACGCGGTGTCTGCCCGGGGCATCCCGCCGGATCTGATACCGGCCTGATCTGTTCGTCCTTGATCCTGTTCGAAGGCATTTTTCTCATCGTTTGGGCGGCGCAGCATTCGCGGATTAAGCGGCGCAAAATGGATAGATCGTTCGTTATTGCGCACATCTCCGACCTGCATCTGGACGGGTCTGGCCGCCTGTTGGCAACGATCGAGGCGCTCAGCGTCGCAATACGCAAGGCGCTGGCTGATGTCGCTGATGTTCCCGACCGCATCCTGCTGATCACGGGCGATCTCGTCGACGCCCCGACGCCGCGCGCGCTCGACGAAGCGCTCGCCGTCATCGCCACGTTCCGGCAGACCGGATTGTTCACCGACATCCAGGCGGTTGCGGGCAATCACGACGTCAAGCGTCCAAGCCAGCGTGCGGGCCGCCACGACATCTATGATTATCTGCATCTGCCGCGAACTTCGAAGAGCATCTACTACCGTCAGGCCGGCCTCGACCTGCTGCTGCTGGATTCCAACCGCGCCAGCATCACGAAGCTGGCGAGCGGCATCGAGAACACCTACCACGCGCTGGTCGCGGATTCGGCCCGGCTGAGCGTCGAACTCGCCGGCAGCATGGGTTCGGCGGGACGCGCCGACTATGCCGAGCCGGCGGAAAACCTGGTGCGCGTGCTGGCGCTGCATCATCATCCGTTGCCGCAGGCGACCGGCGAAGGAAAGCGGTTTCTCGGCGCGCCAGACGAGCCGCTGATGTATCTCGCGGCGCCTGCGACCTTCCTTGAAGCTGCGACCTCGCTCAACGTCAATCTGGTTCTGCATGGGCATCGCCATGTCGAGGGGCTGACCCGCTATTCGATCCCCGATCCGCGTGCGGCGCGGGGCGGAGGCGGCGAGGCGTTCTGGCGCACGATCTACGTGCTCTCCTGTCCGTCCTCGACCGGACAGGCGGGAGACGATGCCGGCTTCAACATCGTCCATTTCGGCCCGTAGTCCGATGCAGGCCGGACGGAGTATCGCTTCGCGATCACCCGCTATTCGCGCTCGCGCAATGACGGCGTATTCGCGCCGCTCGATTCCAACCTGGCGGATGGCGTCATCAGCCTGCCGGCGGGCCGGGATTTTTCGCGCGATCCAGCCGTCCAATCGGCGATCGAGATCGGCTCATGCACGACGCTAACGCGGGGGCAGGTCGCAGCATTGACCCGCCGGCTGCTGATGCGCCGCGTTTTTTATTCTGACAGCGAGGCGTCGTGGGCGAACGCGCTGCACACCTATCTCGTCACCGCCAATGCCTGGGCCGATATCGAGAACAAGTTCGCGAGGTCGGCGCGCAAGCACGAGCTTGAGGCGGTGGCCGCGGTAGGGCTTCTGTTGCAGCGGCTGATCGCGCAATCCGCCGCAGCTCTCGGCATCGAGAACGATCAGCTCATTGAGCTCCGCGCCAGGCGTTTCGTCCATCGCGACGATCTGCATTGCGGATTGCCGGGGGTCTCGCGCGCCGACATCGATGTCGCCGCGGAGGCGCGCAAAAGGGGTCAATTGCTGCGGGATCTGAATGAGCAGGTGAAACGGCTCGGCCTCGATCTTGGCCTCGGCGGAGAGACGCCGCCGCAGACGCTGGCATGAGGGGCAGCCAGGCTGTCGTTAACCGGCTGTTAGGGTTAACAGTCTATTGCTGACGCGTTCGGCTCGATCAATCGGCTCGAGAGTCAAAGCGGCATGCGTCATCGGTTCAGTCTTGCCCGGCTTCTCGCGTCCACCTCGCTGGTCGCGGTGGTGGCGATTAGCCTCGGCGGCTGCACGGCCATGTCGAAGCTCTCCGAGGCCACCGGCTCGGTCGGGCCGCGGGCGGAAGCCGCCCCCACCGATCCCGCGCGCGCCGTCGAAGTCTATGGCGAGCGCTACCGCGCCAATCCCAAGGATCCCGACGCCGCGCTCCGCTATGGCCAAGCCTTGCGTGCCAACGGCCAGCGCGCCCAGGCCGCAGCCGTGCTGGAGCAGGCGACCATCGCCAATCCCGGCAACAAGGCGTTGCTCGCCCAGTATGGCCGCGCCCTCGCCGACAACGGTAATTTCCAGCAGGCCTTCGACGTGTTGTCGAAGGCGCATTCGCCCGATAATCCGGACTGGCGCCTGCTCTCGGTGCAGGGCACCGCGCTCGATCAGATGGGACGCCACGAAGAGGCGCGCTCCTATTACGCGAGCGCGCTGAAGATCGCACCGGGTGATCCCGGCGTGCTCTCCAATCTCGGCCTGTCCTACATGCTCTCGAAGGATCTGCCCAAGGCCGAAGAGGCACTGCGGCAGGCCAATGCCTCGCCGCGCGCGAGCAGCCGGGTGCGGCAGAATCTCGGCCTGGTCGTCGGTCTCCAGGGCCGTTTCGCTGAAGCCGAGACCATCGTGAAGGCGGACCTGCCGCCGGACCAGGCCGCGGCCAATGTCGCCTATCTGAAGGACATGCTGAGCCGCAGCGACGCGCCGCGCAGCGCGCCGAAGCGCACGCCGGTCGCCTCGCTCAGCCAGCCCGACTGATCCGGCCGATCTTCCAATCCTGAACGCTTCTTGCGGACCGCATGCGGTCCGCGTTGCGTCAGTGCAGCTCGGAGATCTTGATACCGGTCGGTCCGAGAATGACCACGAACAGCACCGGCAGGAAGAACAGGATCATCGGCACCGTCAGCTTCGGCGGCAGCGCGGCGGCCTTCTTCTCGGCCTCGTTCATGCGCATGTCGCGGTTTTCCTGCGCCATGACGCGCAGCGAGTGGCCGAGCGGGGTGCCATAGCGTTCCGCCTGCTGAAGCGCCAGACATACCGATTTGACGCCTTCGAGCCCGGTGCGCTTTGCCAGGTTCTCATAGGCGACCTTACGGTCCTGCAAATAGGACAGCTCGGCCGTCGTCAGCGTGAACTCTTCCGACAGCGCGATCGACTGGCCCACGATCTCGGTAGCGACCTTGCGGAATGCCATTTCGACCGACATGCCGGATTCGATACAGATCAGCAGCAGGTCGAGCGCGTCGGGAAAGGCGCGCTTGATCGAGAGCTGGCGCTTGGAGATCGCGTTCCTCAGGAACAGCATCGGCGCCTGGAGGCCGAGATAGGCGGCGCCGACGCAGATGCCGATCTTGATCGGCATCGACTGCTCCATATGCGCGATCACGAAGACGTAGAGGACCGAGCCGACGAACAGCACCAGCGGGGCGACCATGCGTGCGAACAGGAAGGTGATGTAGGGCGCCTGGCCGCGATAACCCGCCATGATGAGCTTGTCGCGCGCGGTTTCCTGCGCCAGCCATTTGGTGAGGTTGAAGTCCTCGACGACCTTGGAGACGATCTGCTTCGGTGTCTGCCGCAGCGAGACCTTCTCGCTCTTGTTGAGGCGGTCGCGCTCGCGCTGCCGGATGCGTTCGCGTTCGCTCGCGACCGCCTTCATGCGTTTGGCGAGGCCCTCGCCCGCGAACAGCGGCATCACCAGCGTGTAGACGGTGGCGCTGGCGGCGATGGCCGCCAGCAGCATGGTCATGAAGTGGGCGTCATGCAGCTTCGTAACGAGAAACTCAACCATAGGGCACCGTCAGAAGTCGAAGTTGATCATCTTTTTCATCACCATGATGCCGATCGACATCCAGATGAGGCAGCCGACCAGCATCAGCTGGCCGGTCGGATGAGTCCAAAGCAGGGAGATGTATTGCGGCGTCGTGAGATAGACCAGGAACATCACGATCGGCGGCAGCGAGCCGATGATTCCGGCGGAAGCCTTGGCTTCCATCGACATCGCCTGGATCTTCTCCTTCATCTTCTTGCGGTCGCGCAGCACCTTGGAGAGGTTGCCGAGCGCTTCGGAGAGATTGCCGCCCGATTTCTGCTGAATCGACACCACGATGCCGAAGAAATTGGCTTCCGGCAGCGGCATGCGCTCATAGAGCCGCGAGCACGCCTCGCCGAGCGGCATGCCGATCGCCTGTGTCTCGATGATGGCGAGGAACTCGCTGCGCAGCGGCTCGGGGGAATCGGCGGCGACGACCTTGATCGATTCGAACAGCGGCAGGCCCGCCTTGATGCCGCGCACGATGACGTCGACCGCGTCGGGCAGCGCCGCCAGGAACTTGTTTTCGCGACGCTTCTTCAGGAAGCCGAGCGCCCAGCGCGGCAGGCCCAAGCCGCCGGCGAAGGCGAGGCCGGTCGCGCCGAGCAGGCCGCCGCCGCCGAACAGAACGGCCGCGAAAAACACGCCGGCGACGACGCCGGATACGATCCAGAATTTCTGCGGCGTCCAGTCGAGCCCCGCTTGCGACAGGCGCACGGTGAGCGAGACGCTCTTCTCCTGGAGACGCCGGGCTTCGAGGTCCTTGAGCGTGGTCTCGACCTGCTCGCGACGCGAGCGCTGGCTTTTCTCGGTCTGCCGGATCGTAGGCGCCTCGGCGCGCGCGATCGAGGCGCGGCGGTTTTCGGCCTTCCGCTCCCCGGACAGCAGCGGATAGAGAAAGACCCAGGCAATGCCGCCGACGGCGGCGGTGGCGAGGAAGGCCAGGGCGAGGACCTGCATGTTCATGGTGTTGCTGACCTGCTCACGTCTTCGGCGCTACTTCCGCCGCGTCGAGCGCAGCGGCAAGGCGCTTCTCGTCGCCGTAATAGCGGGCGCGTTCCCAGAACTTCGGCCGGCCGATGCCGGTCGAGCGGTGCCGGCCGATGATCTTGCCGTTGGCGTCCTCGCCGATCATGTCGTAGAGGAAGATGTCCTGGGTGATGATGGTGTCGCCCTCCATACCCATCACCTCGGTGATGTGGGTGATACGGCGCGAGCCGTCGCGCAGGCGCGCCGCTTGGATGATGACGTCGATCGAGGCGCAGATCATCTCGCGGATGGTTCGTGACGGCAGCGAGAAGCCGCCCATCGTGATCATGGATTCGCAGCGCGACAGCGCCTCGCGCGGATTGTTGGCGTGCAGCGTGCCCATCGAGCCGTCGTGGCCGGTGTTCATGGCCTGGAGCAGGTCGAACGCCTCGGGTCCGCGGACCTCGCCGACGATGATGCGTTCGGGACGCATACGCAGGCAGTTGCGCACCAGTTCGCGCATGGTGACCTGGCCTTCGCCCTCGATGTTGGGCGGGCGGGTTTCCAGCCGCACCACATGCGGTTGCTGGAGCTGAAGCTCGGCGGCATCTTCGCAAGTTATGACGCGCTCGTCGTGCTCGATATAGTTGGTGAGGCAGTTGAGCAGCGTGGTCTTGCCCGAGCCGGTACCGCCGGAGATCAGAACGTTGCAGCGGACGCGGCCGATGATCTGGAGGATCTCGGCCCCTTCCGGCGAGATCGCGCCGAACTTGACCAGCTGATCCAGCGTCAGCTTGTCCTTCTTGAATTTGCGGATGGTGAGCGCGGGGCCGTCGATCGACAGCGGCGGCACGATGGCGTTGACGCGGGAGCCGTCGGCGAGACGCGCGTCGCAGATCGGCGAGGATTCGTCGACGCGCCGGCCGACCTGGCTGACGATGCGCTGGCAGATGTTGAGCAGCTGCTGGTTGTCGCGGAAGCGGATGCCGGTGCGCTGGATCTTGCCGCCGACCTCGATGTAGACGGTGTTGGCGCCGTTGACCATGATGTCGGCGATGTCGTCGCGCGACAGCAGCGGCTCGAGCGGGCCGTAGCCGAGCACGTCGTTGCAGATGTCGTCGAGCAGCTCTTCCTGCTCGGCGATCGACATCACGATGTTCTTGATCGCGATGATCTCGTTGACGATGTCGCGGATTTCCTCGCGCGCGGACTCGGAATCCAGCTTGGCGAGCTGGGCGAGGTCGATCGCCTCGATCAGCGCGCCGAAGATGGTTGCCTTGACCTCGTAGTAATTGTCCGAACGGCGGGACTCCATGGCCGGCGCGGGCTTCGCCGGGGCAAGCGGCGGCGAGGCGACAGCCGGCGGGGGCGGCGCGCGCGACACGGCGGGCGCCGGAGCCGCTGCAGGCTCTGGCGACACGGCACCGGACTTGGGAGCCCGAAGGTCGGTGTCTGTTCCGCTACGCTTACCGAACACTTAACAACTCCATGCGGCGGCTTATCTTCCCCGCAACTTCTCAATCAGCGGTGAAAGCAGGGACGACTTTTGTTTCTTGGTCTCGCTGCGACCGGTCAGGCGCTGGGCGATCTGAAGGAACATCTCGATCGACTTGTGGTTGGCGGAGATCTCCGCGATCATCTGGCCGTTGTTGGCCGCCGAGCCGAAAATCTGCGGCTCGAACGGGATCGACACGACCGGCTGGCTTTCGATCGCCTTGGCAAACTCCGCGGCGGCGATTTCGGGCCGCTTTGGCACCCCGACTTGGTTCAGGCAGTACAGCGGCGGCCGATCGTTGGGCCGCGCGGCCTTCAAAAGATCGAACAGGTTCTTGGTGTTGCGCAAATTGGCGAGGTCGGGCGCAGCGACGATCAGGATGTCGTCGGCCCCGATCAGGGCGCGCTTGGTCCAGCCCGACCATTGGTGCGGGACGTCGAGCACGATGCAGGGCATGGTCGAGCGCAGGGTGTCGAACACGGCATCGAAGGCGTCGGTGCCGAAATCATAGACCCGGTCGAGCGTCGCCGGCGCCGCCAGCAGGCTGAGATGGTCGGTGCATTTCGACAGCAGGCGGTCGATGAATGCGGTGTCGACGCGATCGGGCGAGAACACGGCGTCGGCGATGCCCTGCGGCGGGTCCTGGTTGTAGTCGAGCCCGGCGGTGCCGAAGGCGAGGTCGAGGTCGGCGACGACCGCGTCCATCGCAAGGTCGCGCGCGATCGCCCAGGCGACGTTGTGGGAGATGGTGGAGGCGCCGACGCCGCCCTTGGCGCCGACCACCGCGATGATGCGGCCGACCGCCTTGGCTTCCGGCGCCGAGAACAAATTGCAGATCGAACGCACGACGTCGATCGGGCCGACCGGCGAGAGCACGTAATCGCTGACGCCGCGGCGCACGAGCTCGCGGTAGAGCATGACGTCGTTGATGCGGCCGATCACGACCACGCGGGTGCCGGCGTCGCAGACGGTGGCGAGCTGGTCGAGCCCGGTCAACAGGTCGTTGCGGCCGTCGCTCTCGAGCACGATCACGTTCGGCGTGGGCGCGGAGCGGTAGGCTTCAATCGCGGCCGCCATGCCGCCCATCTGGATCTTCAGATGGGCCTTGCCGAGACGGCGATCCTCGCCGGCAGACTGCACGGCAGCGGCGGTCTCCACGGTCTCGCAGAAGGCCTGGACCGAGACGCGCGGCGCCGGCGCAATATGCTCCTCGACCGGCGGGGGCGGGGCCTCCGGCTGCTCTTCTTGGGTCTGGCGAGCGTAGCTGATCATTTGCCGGTGTCGCTGAGTTTGGCCTTGTCGGCTTCAGGATAGGTAACCGCCGTCGACGTTCCCTTGCGGTACTTTTCGAGGAGGGTGGTGCGACGCGCCGTGTAGGACGGTGTTTCGGGCCGCGGCTGCTCGAGGTCCGACGGATTGTCGACCATCGCCGCCATGTTGCGCTGATAGGCGCAGCCGTAATTGTAATAGTCCTTGTTCTCGAACCAGCTCTTGTTCTTCATCGAGGGGCCGATGTCCTCCGGCCACAGGCCGCAGGGACCTGCGACAGCGGCGATCCTGGAATAGGTGAGCCGGATCGGCGGCAGGAAGCGCCTGTCTTCCGGCTGGTAGGGACTGATGGTGATGCCGCGCGGCGGAACGCCGGCGCCGGCCAGCATCGCCTGGATCTCGCGCATCGTGTCCGCAACCGCGCGCGCGTTGGGCGTCCCGGACGGCGCGTCGATACGGATGGCGCCGGTGCCTTCGTGCAGCCAGGCCGACGCGACGCCCATCACGTCGGCGCGCTGGGCAGCGGTCAATCCGCCGCGGGCGTGACCGACGAAGACGACGATCGAGCGGTTCTGCTCCTCGATCGCGATCGGATGGCGCTGCTTGTAGTCGTCGGGAATCGAGGCGGTCGTCACTTCGTCGTGCTGGCAGCCGCCGAGCGCGAGCGCGATACCGACCAGCGCGCCACCGAAGCCGATGGCGCGTTTGCGAAGCTGGGGCAGTCTTGTGATCATCGTGAAGTCCCCGTTCCGCTCAGTCGGTAATGAAGCCGTAGGTGCCGCGGTAGTTCTTGGCCGGTTCGGTCCGGCCCGGCACGCCGTAGATGCGGTTGATGTTGCCGATCAGCTCGGCCTGCGGATCGGCGGGCGCGGCGAAGCCGTCATCCGGCCGCGACAGGTCCTTCGGCGCTGCTGCGCGCACGACATAGGGCGTCACGATCACGACCAGCTCGGTCGCGTTGTTGACGAAGTCGCGGCTGCGGAACAGCGTGCCGAGGATCGGGAGCTGCATCAGTCCGGGCAATCCGCTGACCGCCTGCTTGGTCTGCTGCTGGATCAGTCCGGCCATCGCCATCGCGCCGCCGGAGGGAATTTCCAGCGAGGTTTCGGCACGGCGGGTCTTGATCGACGGCACCGTCAGCGAATTCACCGAGGTCGAGGTCACCGCCTGCGACAGCGTGATCGCATTTTCGTTCGAGAGTTCCGAGACCTCGGTCATCACGCGCAGGCTGATCTTGCCTTCGCTGAGCACGACCGGGGTGAAGTTGAGCGAGATGCCGAACTTCTTGAAGCTGATCTGGGTGGTACAGACATGTGTGGTTGGGTCGCACGCATAGCCCGCCGGCACCGGGAATTCGCCGCCGGCGACGAAGGTCGCGGACTCTCCGGAGATCGCGGTCAGGTTCGGCTCGGCCAGCGTCCGGATCACGCCCGCGGTCTCCATCGCGCGCAGGGTCGCCTGCACCGACGGGGTGGCGCCGAACTTAGTGGTCAGAGCGTTGCCGTCTACGAGATTTTTGCCAAGCGCCGTGAAGGGATTGGCATTGCTGAAGGTCACCACCGAGGTGCCGTAGTTCAGGTTGGCGGTGAGGTCGATGCCGAGCTGCTTGATGATGGTGCGCGCGACTTCGGCGACCGTCACCTTCAGCATCACTTGGTCGCGGCCGCGAACGACGATCGAATTCACCACCTTTTCGGGGCCGCCGGCAAGGCGTGCGGCCAGATCGTTGGCCTGCTGTGCTTCCAGCGGGTTCGCGGCCGAGCCGGTCAGGACGACGCCGTCGCCGAGCCCGTCGATCTGGATGTCCGAATTGGGCAGCACCTGCTTCAGCGCGGCTCGCAAGCCGTTGAGGTCACGCTTCACCGCGATGTCATAGGCCGCGATCTGTTGGCCGGCGGAATCGAAGAACACGATGTTGGTCTGGCCGACTGAGGCGCCGATGATGTAGGCGCGCTGCGCCGAGCGGACCACGGCATTGGCGATCTTGGGATCGGCGACCAGCACGTCCTTGATGTCGCGCGGCAGGTCGATCACGATCGACTTGCCGACGCCGAGCGAGAGGAAGCGCGCATTCATCTGGCCGTCGGCCGCGACCGGCGCCACCGGGCGATAATCGGCGGCGACCACGGGGGTGAGCACCGGGTTCAGCGTCAGCGCGAAGGCCGCCGAAAACGACAGGGCGCGGACCAGTGAGGTTCGCATCGTCGCCAAATCTGCCCTGCATTTCATATCGACAGTCCTCATCGCGCCTTCGCCGTCGAGCTTGGGATTCCGTAGCGAATGATCGAAACGCCGTCCCGCTTCTGCGCGGAATCATCGAGCGTGATCTCGCTCAGCTTGACGTCGGCGATACTGCGCAGCGCCAGTGACAGCGTGCCGGCCTGGCGGCCTGACGACAGCACCTGGGTCTGTGCCGGATTGAGTTCGAGGGTCACGGTCTTGCCGACCACCGCGTTCTGCCCGTCCTTCTCCTTCGGCGCCTGGTCGATCGCCAGCACGCGGACATTGGTCAGGATGATCTCGGACGTGACGATATCGGGAGCGCCACTGTTCTGGTCGGGGTTTTTGAGGCGGCGCGTCAGCAGCACGTCGACGCGGTCGTTGGGCAGGATGAAGCCGCCCGCGCCGGTCTCCGGCGAGATTTCGGTCGAGATCGCCCGCATGCCGGTCGGCAGGATGGCGGCCATGAAGCCGGAGCCCTCGGCCTTGACCAGCTTCTGGTCTCGGATCGGCTCACCCTGGATGAAAGGAGCGCGCGCGATCGAGCCGGTCACCTGGGAGGCGCCCTCGGGGCGTTCGTTGCGGCGGATGAAGGTGGCGCTGGCGGTCGCGGCTGGCCAGGTCTGCCACTGCACGTCTTCCGCCTTCACGGTCTGGCCGAGGCCGATGTCGTTCTTGGCCACCAGGACGTCGACGGTCGGAAGCTGCGGGGCTTGCGTCACTGGAGGCGGCGCAGAATTGTCCGAGCCGCTCGCCAGATACGCGGCGACGCCGCCGGCGCAGATGGCGACCGTCAGGACGACAATGCGTGCCCTATTCATACGCTTCACTTTCCAACAAAACGCCGCGACGTTGCCGCCGCCGTAATCGGCAGTTGACCAGCTATTCGTCAAAGCATGGTTAATGAGGCGTATCTAAATCGCCTTAACGCCGGGTTTACCCGGTGTTTTCAGCGCAGTGCGAGGTGCGCAAGATCGATCGCCTTGACCCACTCGGTCTCCGGATAGACCGTCAGCGCGCCAAGCGTGAGCGCGATGCCGTAGGGAATGCCGGTTTCCTTGTCGTGCAGCCGTGCGAGCCAGGCCTGGCCCGCGAGGCCATAGGGCAGCGGCCATTGCCGGAACTGCAGGAGAAGCAGCGTCAGCGCCCCGCCGAACAGCGAGGCATAGAGCAGGAAATCCATCAGGGGCGCGAAGCCGAACCACAGTGCGACGGAAGCCGCGACTTTGGCGTCGCCGCCGCCCATCCAGCCCATCGCAAAGCAGGTGAAGGCCACGACCAGCAGCAGGGCGCCGGCGCCCACATGGCTGAGCATCTCGTAAGGTGCCATGCCACCGGCGAAGGCGAGCACGAAGAAGCCCGCGACCAGCGCCAGCGACACGCGGTTCGAAATCGTCATCGTGAAGAGATCGCTCGCAGCGGCGAAGGCCATCAGGGCCGGGAAGAGCAGAAGGCGCGCAAGGTCGAGGATCATGGGCTGCGTCTTGAGGCCTGGTCTTAAGCCTGGGTTCGTCGCGGGATCGGCTGTCGCGCGATGCTAGCCGGCAGTACTAAACAAACCGACAACGGCGGCAGCGGCGTTGGGGGCACGACTCCGCCGAAAGCGCGCTCACCAGAGGCTGGCAATGCGCATGGCGAGCGCGGCCGTCGCGAGCAGCAGCGCAAGGCAGACCCAATAGGCCGGCGAGCCGGCCTGCGCCGCCTCCGCCTCATTCGCCGCGACCGCGGCATCGGTTCTGGACTTGCGCAACGCCACTGGAACTCGCCGTCGTCAGAAAAACAAAGGCCCCGGAGGTCCGGGGCTTTTGCCGTCGTGTCTCGGTGGCTTACTTCAGCGACGAACTGATCGAGCCGAACTTGGCGTTCATCGTGCTGCCGAGGTTGTTGACGACGGTGATGATGGCCAGCGCGATGCCGGCGGCGATCAGGCCGTATTCGATGGCGGTGGCGCCGGATTCATCCTTCGCGAAACGCGCAATCAGGTTCTTCATGAACGTAACTCCGTCTGGGGTGTGTGATCGCCTCGTTCGGCGCTGTCGTTGACGCGCCGAACATGAAAGCCGAGCTCTTTCGGTAGAGTTAATTTGATCGTGCAAACGCGCATCCTGCGCGACGCTTTTGGCGAGAGTGAATGTCGCCTTAAGGCGCAAGTTGCAATTCGCCCCGGTTCCGGACCTGGGGCCAAGCGCAGCATCGGCTTCACCGTCCCTTAAATTTAGCGGAGTAGGCCTAGACGGGATTAGATTCAGAAGAGGCGACGATGTCGAGCCTGCCCATGCAAGTCGCCCTGATGCTCGGCGAGACCATCGAGAAGGTGATCCCCGTCACCTTCATGCTCGCCGTGGTTTTCACGGTGCTCGAACATTTCTGGGCCTGTAATCCTGGTCCGTCGTGGTGGCGCAAGCGGGAGATCATCACCGACATCTGCTACTGGTTCTTCGTTCCGGTGTTCGCCCGCACCATGCGGATCGGACTCCTGATCGTCACCGCCGGCATCGTCTTCAACATCCACGACGCCGACGAGCTGATCGCCTTCTACGACAACGGCCATGGGCCGCTGTCGCAATTGCCGCTATGGGCGCAAGGCGTGTTGTTCCTGGTGCTGGCCGATTTCATGCTCTATTGGCTGCACCGGCTGTTTCATGGCGGCGAGTTCTGGAAATACCACGCCATCCATCACTCCTCCGAGGAGATCAGCTGGATTTCGGCGGCCCGCTTTCATCCGGTCAATCTGGTGCTCGGCACGATCGGCGTCGACGTCGTGCTGCTGATGGCCGGCATCTCCCCGAACGTGATGATATGGGTCGGCCCGTTCACGACCTTCCATTCGGCCTTCGTGCACGCCAACCTGAACTGGACCTTCGGGCCGTTCAGATACGTGCTGGCAACGCCGGTCTTTCACCGCTGGCACCACACTGCGCTCGAAGAGGGCGGCGACACCAATTTCGCCGGGACCTTCCCGGTCTGGGACGTGCTGTTCGGCACCTTCCGCATGCCAAGGGGTGAGTTGCCGCAGGATTACGGCAAGGACGAAGCGACCATGCCGAAGGAGATCGCCGGCCAGCTCGCCTATCCATTCCGCCGCTAGAAGCGGGCCCTGCGCCTTCGAACGCCGCGAAATGCTGGTACGTTCAAACAATAGTCGGCGAATTTGCGGAACGTTCACGAATTAAAGGCAGGTTAGTCGGGTCGGGCACCGGCTCGGCTGTCATCTCATCGCTTCTGCCGGTTTGTGACGTCCCGGGGGTAAGAGTATGCGTAAAGAGTTGCTGCGCCGTCATGCGCGCGTCTGTGTTCTGGTTGCTGCTGCGGTGCTGGCATCGCCTTCTGCCGGCGTTGCCGAGCCGAGCGCCGATACCATCGCGGTCAATGTCGATCAGGCCAAGCTGGTCCGGCTTCCGGGCAAGGTGTCGACCATCGTGGTCGGTAATCCCCTGATCGCGGACGTCACGCTCCAGCCCGGCGGCATGATCGTCGTGACCGGGAAGGGTTACGGTGCCACCAACTTCATCGCACTCGACCGTGGCGGCGAGATCCTGGTCGACCGCCAAATTCAGGTCGAGGGCCCGAGCGATCGGCTCGTCACCGTCTATCGCGGGATCGAGCGCGAGTCCTACAGCTGCATGCCGCTGTGCCAGCGCCGCGTGACGCTCGGCGACAGCGACACCTATTTCAACAACACCATGAGCCAGGCCGGTTCGCTGAGCAGCAGCGCCAGCGCCAGCGGCGGCGCCGGTGGTGGTGGCGCTGGTGGCGGCGGTGGCGGCGGCGGTGGCGGTGGCGGTGGCGGCCCCGCCAAGCCCAACTAGCCAGACCAACTAGCAAGGCGAACTGGCACGATTGGCCCCGGGCAGGATCGCTGGTCCTGCCGCCAACGCTTCGTTGTGGCAAGCCTCGTCGCTGCGAGTTGCTCGTGGTTAACGCAGCGTTAACGCTGCGGTCCGGTGGGTGCGGATCGCCTGAAACACTTAAACAATCAGTTTCCGCTATTGAACGGGACAATATGATCGGCCGCTGCCGGGGAATTTGACGCGATGCCATCGCCTGCATCTACGAGGTTCACGCTGCTCGCCGCGCTGCGCCGGTTTCGCCACAACCGACGCGGCTCCGCGGCCGTCGAGTTTGCGCTGGTCGCACCCGTTTTCTTCGCGCTGCTGTTCGCCATCATCGAAGTGGCGCTCATGTTCTTCGCAGGGCAGGTGCTCGAGACCATCACGCAGAATTCTGCGCGCGTGTTGCTGACTGGGCAGGCGCAATCCGGCACGGTGACAGCCTGCGCGGTATCCGGCGTGAGCACGCCCTGTTCGCAGGCGACGTTCAAGAGTTACGTCTGCAGCCAGATCCCCGCGCTGTTTGATTGCAGCAAGCTGTCCATCGACGTTGTTAGCGGAGGCTCCTTCGGAGCCTTGAGCCTTGTCAATTTTGGCGATTCCTGCAGCTTCAATCCAAGCGGCACGCAATACGGCCCGGGAGGCTCCGGCCAAGTTGTCGTGGTGCGGCTGTTCTATCAGTGGCCGCTCATCGTCACCGGCCTCGGCTTCAACATGGGGTGCAACAACAAGCGGTTGCTGGTGGCGACCGCCGCCTTCAAGAACGAACCCTACTGAGACAGATGGATCCGAGCTGACCGATGCAGGCGATTGCGAATATCTGGAGGAATGCCCGCAGCTCCGTGCGCGAGTTCGGCGCCGACAGGCGCGCGCTCGCCGCGACCGAGTTCGCCATCATCGTTCCGGTCATGCTGGTGATGTTCTTCGGCACGGTCGAGTTTTCCACGGCCGTGGCGATCGATCGCAAGGTCACGTTGATTGCGCGAACCCTGTCCGATCTGACGTCGCAGTCGATCAAGCTCGCCGACAGCGACATGCAGGACACGTTCACCGCGAGCATATCGATCGTCCAGCCCTACGACGCTACGCGCGTGAAGGGCACGATCTCGCAAATCTATATCGACACCAACAGCATTGCCACGGTCCAATGGAGCAAATCCGGCACTATTGCGAGCGGCGCGACGCAGGCGACACTGGCGACCTCCGCCCGGAAGGCCGGCGACAAGGTCACCTCGATCATCCCCGCGACGCTCCTGATTCCGTCGACCTACCTCATCCTCGGCGAGGCGAGCTACACTTACTCACCTACGATAGGTTACGTGTTGAAGTCGAGCCTGCCGCTGAGCGATGTCTCCTACACGCGGCCGCGGCAGACCACATGCGTTCCCTACAACAGCGTACCGTCGTCGTGCTGAAATCTGCGAGCAGGGGCGGATATGAAAAAAGGCCGTGCGCTGCGCCCGGCCTTTTCTTTTGACTTGTCGATTTGCTGACTTGTTCGCTTGAGCCTTTCGGGCCGGAAGCGGTAACTCAGCCGGCGGCGCGCAGGTTGTCCGCAGCCGACTTGCCGGAACGGCGGTCGGCCACGATCTCGTAGGAGATCTTCTGGCCTTCGCGCAGCGAGCCGAGGCCCGCGCGCTCAACGGCGCTGATGTGTACGAAGACGTCTTGGCCGCCATCGTCTGGCTGGATGAAGCCAAAGCCCTTGGTCGCGTTAAACCACTTCACGGTTCCCATGCTCACGGGGGTAGTTCCTTCTCAGATAAGTAGTGTCGAAGCCCGCTTTCGCAGGCGGTTAGATCGAGTTTCTGGAAGGGTCGTCAGCGTGTCTGAACCGGCTGTACCGGTGGATGCTAAAGTCGTCCGGCCGAAAATCGATAAGCCCATTTTATTGGAAATAAGGCGCCAAAACAATCCTGACGTGCACGACTTTTTGATCCGCCGTGACGTCCACGGCGGATCAGCATACAGGTCGGAATTTCAAGTCCGCGCGTGCGCAGCCGCTTCGCTTAGCGGCGGCGGAACTGGCCACCGCGCTGTCCGGGGCGCGGAGGTCCACCCACCCCGCTGGGACGTTCGTCCTTGTGGCGGAAAATCAGTCGGCCCTTCTCGAGGTCATAGGGCGACATCTCCACGGTCACGCGGTCACCCGCCAGCGTCTTGATGCGGTTCTTCTTCATCTTGCCGGCGGTGTAAGCGACGATCTCGTGTCCGGCATCGAGCTGCACGCGGTAACGGGCGTCGGGGAGGATTTCGGTGACCAGTCCTTCGAACTGGATCAGCTCTTCCTTAGCCATGTGGTTGTCTCCAGTCGTGGACGGCTAGTGCGAATGAGGATTGCGGTTCGGTCGACCGGCGGGACGACTCTCGCGACGCAAAAAGGCAACGCCTTGTATTCCATCAGGCTTGCCGGCGCTATGCGCGGGACGCTGTTCCGACCGATCGGTAGGTGAGGAATTCATCTTACCACCGGAACGGCGGCGTCGGCGAGGCCCCTTCGAGGCATTGTGGCCTTCGCCGGGCCGGCCATCAACAGGTCTGCCCTCGATATGGCGTCCTTCGCCGGGCCGTCCGTCGCAGTGTCTGCCGGCGCTGTGGTGGCGTCCGTCGGCATGCCTGTCGTCGCCGCGCCGTCCCTCACCATGCCGTGCGCCCTGTGGGCGCTGGCCCGGGCGGCCGCCCGGCCGGCCCTGCCGCTGTTGCTGGGGGGGAGGACCCGCATCGCGGCGGCCGGCGTCGGTGCGGTGGTCCTCACGCGGCAGCGCGACGCGGATCAGCTTTTCGATGTCGCGCAGATAGGCGAGTTCCTCGCCGCCTGCGACCAGCGAGATCGCGGTGCCGTCGGCGCCGGCGCGCGCGGTGCGGCCGATGCGGTGGACATAGGTCTCCGGCACGTTGGGCAGGTCGAAATTGATGACGTGGGTGATGCCGTCGACGTCGATGCCGCGGGCGGCGATGTCGGTGGCGACCAAAGTGCGGATCTCGCCGGAGCGGAACTGCGCCAGCGTCCGTTCGCGATGGTTCTGCGACTTGTTGCCGTGGATAGCGCTGGCAGGGATGCCGGCCTTCTCAAGCGTCTTCACCACCTTGTCGGCGCCGTGCTTGGTGCGGGTGAAAACCAATGCACGGTTGACCGGCTCCTGCTTCAGCAGCTGGGCGAGGAACGCGGGCTTGGCCGAGAAGTCGAGCTGGATAATGCGCTGCTGGATGCGCTCCACGGTCGAGGAGACCGGGGTCACCGCGACGCGGGCGGGATCGCGCAGCATCGAGTCGGCAAGCTCGGCGATGTCCTTGGGCATGGTGGCCGAGAAGAACAGCGTCTGCCGCTTGATCGGCAGCTTGGCGACGATTTTGCGGATGTCGTTGATGAAGCCCATGTCGAGCATGCGGTCGGCCTCGTCGAGCACGAGGAACTCAACGCTGCCAAGCTTCAGCCCGTTGCTCTGCACGAGGTCGAGCAGGCGGCCGGGGGTCGCGACCAGCACGTCGACGCCCTGCATCAGCGCGCGGACCTGACGGCCCATCGGCACGCCGCCGATGGCGAGCGTCGAGGACAGGCGGACGTGACGGCCATAGGCGTTGAAGCTGTCGAGGATCTGCCCCGAAAGCTCGCGAGTGGGCGAGAGCACCAGGACGCGGGCCGTCTTCGGCTGCGGCTTGATGCGGTTCTCGAGCAGGCGGTGCAAGATCGGCAGCGCGAAGGAGGCGGTCTTGCCGGTGCCGGTCTGGGCAATGCCGACCACGTCGCGACCGGTCAGCGCCAGCGGAATGGTTTGGGCCTGGATCGGGGTGGGGGTGACGTAATTCTCTTCGCGAAGAGCGCGGGCGATGGGTTCGGCGAGGCCGAAATCCTGAAACGAAGTCAAAAGATGGGTTCTTTCCATGTCAAAAGCGGTCGCCCGGCGCATTCGGCGCGGCGCGCGCATAAGGGTGTCGAGAAGACACCTGCGTGTTTGGGGTGTCGGATGGCTTGGGAGATATGGGGCAAGCCAGAGGCCCGAAAGGGCTTAAGAACACGCGGCTCGCAACGACCTCTTGATTCGCAACAGGTCTCGGATGCTCATATGGAACATTGAGCGGGCGCTTTCAAGGCAAGCGTGCCTCAAACTACGATTGCAGTGCAGAAATAGTTATGCCGGAAATTTAGCCAGAGGCGGCAATTTGCTCACAAAATAACCTGCCTGCCGCATTCGCATACATTTCAATTGCCTGATATTTAGGCGGCGCAAGCGCGACGAAGCTTTGATTTACGGCGATTCATTTAGCGAAAACAAAGGGTTGGCTGACATCTCGCCCATGGCACGGTTCTTGCGATTCCGTTAAGCGCAGGCGGCCGTGGGGCCGTTTCGCAGCGTTTTCACGCCTGCGTCAGGGAGACGAGACACTCATGTTCAACAAATCCACTCACGATATAGCGGCGTCATTTAGCCGCCGCGGCGTGCTCGCCGCGACCGCCGGTCTGATGCTCGGTCTGGCGTCCATTTCCGCCGCCAAGGCCGCGGACGACACCATCAAGGTCGGCGTGCTTCACTCTCTCTCCGGCACCATGGCCATCAGCGAAACCACGCTGAAGGACACCATCCTCTTCCTGATCGACGAGCAGAACAAGAAGGGCGGCGTGCTCGGCAAGAAGCTCGAGGCCGTCGTCGTCGACCCCGCCTCGAACTGGCCGCTGTTCGCCGAAAAGGCGCGCGAGTTGATCACCAAGGACAAGGTCTCGGTCGTGTTCGGCTGCTGGACCTCGGTGTCGCGCAAGTCGGTGCTGCCGGTGTTCAAGGAGCTGAACAGCATCCTGTTCTACCCCGTGCAGTATGAGGGCGAGGAGAGCGAGCGCAACGTGTTCTACACCGGTGCCGCGCCGAACCAGCAGGCGATCCCCGCCGTCGACTATCTGATGAAGGAAGAGAAGGTGAAGCGCTGGGTGCTCGCGGGCACCGACTACGTCTATCCGCGCACCACCAACAAGATCCTGGAAGCCTATCTGAAGTCGAAGGGTGTCGCCCAGGAAGACATCATGATCAACTACACGCCGTTCGGTCACTCCGACTGGCAAACGATCGTGGCCGACATCAAGAAGTTCGGCTCGGCCGGCAAGAAGACCGCGGTGGTCTCGACCATCAATGGCGACGCCAACGTGCCCTTCTACAAGGAGCTCGGCAACCAGGGCATCAAGGCCAAGGACATTCCGGTGGTTGCGTTCTCGGTGGGTGAGGAAGAGCTCGCCGGCATCGACACCAAGCCGCTGGTCGGCCATCTCGCCGCCTGGAACTACTTCGAGTCGATCAAGAACCCGGCGAACGAGAAGTTCATCAAGGACTGGCAGACCTACACCAAGAACCCGAAGCGCGTGACCAACGACCCGATGGAAGCGCACGTGATCGGCTTCAACATGTGGGTGAAGGCGGTCGAGAAGGTGAAGTCGACTGATCCGGACAAGGTGATCGACGCGCTCCCCGGCATCGAGGCGCCGAACCTGACCGGTGGCACCTCGAAGATGCTGCCGAACCACCACATCACCAAGCCGGTGTTCATCGGCGAGATCAAAGGCAACGGCCAGTTCGACGTGGTTTGGAAGACCCCGAGCCTCGTTGCCGGCGATGCCTGGTCGAAGGAGCTCGACGGCTCCAAGGACCTGATCGGCGACTGGGTCGGCAAGAAGTGCGGCAACTTCAACACCAAGACCAACAAGTGCCTCGGCTCCGGCTCCTGATCCGGATCTGACGCTTGATCGCACGACGGGAGAAGACGGCTATTCCGCCGTCTTCTCCCCACTTCTGCCGGGGTGATCCACAGTGCCAACCAATCTATGCGCTCGTCTCTGTACGTTTGTTCTCTCGCTATTTCTGATCGCGTTCGCGCTGCCGGCCTTGGCCGGCCCATTCGAGGATGCGGTCGCCAAATTCGCCAATGACGAGTTTTCCGACACGGAGGAGGCGATCGGCGTGATCGCCAGCAGCGGCAACAAGCTGGCGTTTCCGATCATCAGTGCGCTCCAGGACGGCCGGCTGATGGCCGACGCCGACAGCAAGAAGGTTTATGTCACCGGCGTCGACGGCAAATCGATCGACGCCGCGACCGGCGAGGCGGTCGCCAGCGTTCCCGACAGCGCGAGCGCGGTGCGTCTCAACAACCGCCTGCGCCGCAGCGTTGATGCCGCGCTCGGCAGCCTGACGCTGCAGTCGCCGGATCTGGCGACGCGCCTCCAGGCCGCGCAATCCGTCTTCAAGTCGCACGAAGAGACCGCGCTTGAGCCGGTCGATGCCGCGCTTGCCAAGGAAACCAACAAATCGGTCAAGGCTGCGCTCGGCGAAGCCCGCGCGGCGATCCTGCTGTTCAAGCCCGATGCCACCGAGCTCGAGAAACTCGATGCCATCGGCACGCTCAGGGCGCGCGGCGATCAGGAGGCCCTGGCGCTGCTCACCGGCATGGGCGACCAGCCGGCCTCGGTGATCAAGGCCGCGGCCAGTGCAATCAGCTCGATCCAGTCTTCGCTCGCGGTCTGGTCCATGGTGCAGAACGCCTGGTACGGCCTCTCGCTCGGTTCGGTGCTGCTGCTCGCCGCGATTGGCCTTGCCATCACCTTCGGCGTGATGGGCGTCATCAACATGGCCCATGGCGAGATGGTGATGATCGGGGCCTACACCACCTTCGTGGTGCAGGAGGTGATCCGTACCCGCTATCCCGCCCTGTTCGACTATTCGCTGCTGATCGCGGTGCCGCTCGCTTTCCTGGTCGCCGGCGCCATCGGCGTTTTGATCGAGCGCAGCATCATCCGCTTCCTCTATGGCCGGCCGCTGGAGACGCTGCTGGCGACCTGGGGTCTGTCGCTGGTGCTCCAGCAGGCGGTCCGCACCATGTTCGGCCCGACCAACCGCGAGGTCGGCAACCCCTCCTGGATGAGCGGCGCGTTCGAGCTCGGCCAGATCACCATCACCTATAACCGGCTCTGGATCCTCTGCTTCACGCTGGCGGTGTTCGCGATCCTGCTGGCGATGCTGCGCTACACCGCACTCGGGCTCGAGATGCGTGCGGTGACGCAGAACCGCCGCATGGCGGCCTCGATGGGCATCGCGACCTCGCGCGTCGACGCGCTGACCTTCGGGCTCGGCTCCGGCATTGCCGGCATCGCCGGCGTGGCGCTGTCGCAGATCGACAATGTCAGCCCCAATCTCGGCCAGAGCTACATCATCGACAGCTTCATGGTCGTGGTGTTCGGCGGCGTCGGCAATCTCTGGGGGACCCTTGTCGGTGCGTTCACGCTCGGCAGCGCCAATAAGTTCCTGGAGCCGGTCGCCGGTGCCGTGCTCGGCAAGATCGCCATCCTGGTTCTGATCATCCTGTTCATTCAAAAGCGCCCGCGCGGCCTATTCGCGCTCAAGGGCCGTGCGGTGGAAGCATGACCCCTCACATGCTGACCCGATCGCTGGACCGCAGCGCGGCGATCTTCCTGTTGGTCGTCGCCGCGCTGGGCGTGCTGATTCCGCTGTCGAACCTCTTGCTGCCCGCCGGCTCGTTCCTGCAGGTGCCGACCTATCTCGTCGCGCTGTGGGGCAAATATGTCTGCTACGCGATCCTGGCGCTCGCGATCGACCTGATCTGGGGCTACTGCGGCATCCTCTCGCTTGGCCACGGCGCCTTCTTCGCGCTCGGCGGCTACGCCATGGGCATGTACCTGATGCGGCAGATCGGCACCCGCGGTGTCTATGGCAACCCGGTTCTGCCCGACTTCATGGTGTTCCTGAACTATTCGAAGCTGCCCTGGTACTGGTACGGCTTCGACATGTTCTGGTTCGCTGCGCTGATGGTGCTGGTCGTGCCCGGCCTGCTCGCCTTCTGCTTCGGCTGGCTCGCCTTCCGCTCCCGCGTCACGGGCGTTTACCTTTCGATCATCACGCAGGCGATGACCTATGCGCTCCTGCTCGCCTTCTTCCGCAACGATTTCGGCTTCGGCGGCAACAACGGACTCACCGACTTCAAGGACGTCCTCGGCTTCAACGTCCAGGCCGAAGGCACCCGCGCGGCCTTGTTTGCGCTGAGCTGCCTGGCCCTGATCCTCGGCTTCCTGATCTGCCGGGCCATCGTCACCTCCAAGCTCGGCAAGGTGCTGATCGCGATCCGCGATGCGGAATCGCGCACGCGCTTCCTGGGCTATCGTGTCGAATCCTACAAGCTGTTCGTGTTCACGGTGTCGGCCTGCATGGCCGGCGTCGCCGGCGCGCTCTATGTGCCGCAAGTCGGCATCATCAATCCCAGTGAGTTCGCGCCGGGCAATTCGATCGAGGCGGTGATCTGGGTCGCGGTCGGCGGCCGCGGCACGCTGGTTGGCGCGGCGCTCGGCGCCGTCGTGGTCAACTACGCCAAGACATTCTTCACTTCGGGCATGCTGGCGCCGTACTGGCTGTTCATGCTGGGCGCGCTGTTCATCCTGGTGACGCTGCTGCTGCCCAAGGGCATCGTCGGCACCTTCAATGCCTGGTGGGATCAGTCGAAGGAGAAGCGCACCGCTGCGACCATTGCGAGCGCCGCGGCCGAAGACGGTGTCACCGAACCCAAGATGGCGGAGTAGACGCGATGAACGTCATGGATACCCGCGCGACCTCCGCGATGCTCTATCTCGACGGCGTGCATGTCTCGTTCGATGGTTTCCACGCCATCAACAACCTGTCGCTGACGCTCGAGCCCGGCGAGATGCGCGCCATCATCGGCCCGAACGGCGCCGGCAAGACCACGATGATGGACATCATCACCGGCAAGACCAGGCCCGACGAGGGCACCGTGCTGTTCGACGGCGTCACCGACCTGACGCGGCTCGACGAAACTCGCATCGCGGAGCTCGGCATCGGCCGCAAGTTCCAGAAGCCGACGGTGTTCGAGAGCCAGACCGTGCAGGACAACCTCCTGCTCGCGCTCAATGTCGATCACTCGGTCCGCGGTACGCTGTTCTGGCGCGGCAGCAGGGCGGAGTCCGAGCGCATCGACAAGGTGCTGGAGACGATCCGCCTCACCGAAGCGTGCAACCGCCTCGCCGGCAGCCTTAGCCACGGCCAGAAGCAATGGCTCGAGATCGGCATGCTGCTGGCACAGGATCCGAAACTGCTGCTCGTGGACGAACCCGTGGCCGGCATGACCGACGTCGAGACGCATCTCACCGCCGAGCTGCTGAAAGAGATCAACAAGACCCACACCGTGATGGTGGTCGAGCACGACATGACCTTCGTGCGCGAGCTCGGCGTCAAGGTCACCTGCCTGCACGAAGGCACCGTGCTGGCGGAAGGCACCATCGACCAGGTCTCGTCCAACGAGCGGGTCATCGAAGTTTATCTGGGGCGCTGAGCGATGCTTGAGGTCAAGGACATCAACCTGTTCTACGGCGCGGCGCAGGCGCTGCGCGGCGTCTCGATCGCGGCCGAGCCCGGCAAGGTGACGTGCGTGCTCGGGCGCAACGGCGTCGGCAAGACCTCGCTGTTGCGCGCCATGGTCGGCCAGTACCCGATCTCCTCGGGCGCGATCGTATTTGACGGCAGCGACATCACTGGCTTGAAGCCCTATGAGCGGGCGCGCAAGGGCATCGGCTTCGTGCCGCAGGGCCGCGAGATCTTTCCGCTGCTGACGGTCGAGGAGAATCTCAAGACCGGCTTTGGCCCACTCAAGCGCGAGGACAAGCACATTCCGGACGACGTGTTCTCGCTGTTTCCGGTGCTGCAATCCATGCTTGGCCGGCGCGGCGGCGACCTCTCCGGCGGCCAGCAGCAGCAGCTCGCGATCGGCCGCGCGCTGGTGATGCGGCCGAAACTGCTGCTGCTCGACGAGCCGACCGAAGGCATCCAGCCCTCGATTATCAAGGACATCGGCCGTGCCATCTCTTACCTGCGCAACCTCGGCAACATCGCCATCGTGCTGGTCGAACAATATCTCGACTTTGCCTGCGAACTCGGCGACAGTTTTGCCGTGATGGATCGCGGCGCGGTGAAGTTCAGCTGCGACCGCTCCAATCTCGACCCGGCCGAAATCAGCCGCCAGATGGCGCTGTAGTTCCAGGATTTCTGCCGCGACCGGCTGGGGAGACGGATGCGCAGCGAGCTGTCAGCTACATCGTCGGTGTTCGAGGCCAACCGCGCCCGCGGCGCGGTGCGGTTCGATGTGCATGCCCGCGATGGTGTGACGCGGCGCGGCGCCTTGCACGAATCCGGCTCCCTGCGTGTGCGCTTTCCTTCGCCGGAGGGCGAGGGGCTCTCCGGCGTGTTCGTCAACACGGCCGGCGGCGTCGCCGGCGGCGACCGCTTTGATATCGAGATTTCGGCCGCCGATGCCGCGCGCCTGACATTGACCACGGCGGCCGCCGAAAAGGTCTACCGTGCCCCCGGCACGCCCGCGCAGCTCAATATTTCCTTGAAGATCGCCGCAGGCGCGCATCTCGGCTGGCTGCCCCAGGAGACGATCCTGTTCGATCGCGCCCGGGTCCATCGCCGCTTCGACATCGAACTCAATGATGCCGCCTCGCTCCTGCTTTGCGAAATTGTCGTATTCGGCCGCACCGCCATGGGCGAGCGGATGGAGCAGGGCGAATTCATCGACAGTTGGCGGCTGCGGCGTGGCGGCAGGCTGGTGTTCGCCGAGACCGTCAGGCTCGACGGCAATATTGGCGCGAAGCTCGCGCGATCCGCCGTCGCCAAGGGCGGTGCCGCAATTGGCACGGCGCTGATCGTCCCCGGCGACGAAGCCCTGGTCGAAAAAATCCGCGAGGCCTCGGATTCGTTCTCCGGCGAGGTCGCAATCTCCGCCTGGAACGGCTTTGCAATCGCGCGTTTCTGTGCCCAAGATGCCGCCCGCTTGCGCGCCGATATGATAGCCGTGCTGGTGCGCACTGGTGCGGCGCTGCCGCGACTCTGGCTGAATTGACCGGCTGAATTGATGTGTTGAACGGAAGAGATTCTGCATGAACCTGTCTCCCCGCGAAAAGGACAAGCTCCTGATCTCGATGGCAGCCATCGTGGCCCGCCGCAGGCTGGATCGCGGCGTCAAGCTCAACCATCCGGAGGCGATCGCGATCATTTCCGATTTCATCCTCGAAGGCGCCCGTGACGGCCGCACCGTCGCCGAGCTGATGCAATCGGGCGCCCAAGTGCTCACCCGCGACCAGGTGATGCCCGGGATTCCCGAGATGATCCACGACATCCAGGTCGAGGCGACCTTCCCGGATGGCACCAAGCTCGTCACCGTGCACGAGCCGATCAGGTAGGAGCGCAATATGATCCCCGGCGAACTCTTCATCCAGGACGGCGAAATCGAGCTCAACGCCGGCCGCAAGACCGTGACGCTGACCGTCGCGAACACCGGCGACCGCCCGATCCAGGTCGGCTCGCACTACCATTTCTTCGAAACCAACCCGGCGCTGAAATTCGACCGCAAGAAGGCCCGCGGCATGCGCCTCGACATCGCCGCCGGCACCGCCGTCCGCTTCGAGCCCGGCCAGACCCGCGACGTCCAGCTCGTCGCCATGGCGGGGAAGAAGACGATCTACGGTTTTCGTGGCGAGGTGCAGGGCAAGCTGTGAGCAGCTGTGAGGGAGCAGGAACGGATTGGGCAGCGCCTTGGTTGAGGCAAAAACGGAGGTTCTTGCCATGCTGACCCCCATCCGTCTCGTTTCGGAAGCTGCCGAGTTCGCAGCGCATCGTCACACTGGCACACCGCGCAAGGCGCGGCCGGATCAGCCCTATGTCAACCATTTGGCCGAAGTCGCGAACCTGCTCGCCGATGCGACCGATGGCGCCGATGCAGAGCTGGTCGCGGCGGGCTGGTTGCACGATACGATCGAGGACACCGGCACCACGCGCGAGGAGCTTGCGCAGAGATTTTCCGAGCGTGTCGCCTCTCTCGTCGCCGAATGCACCGACGACATGAGCCTGTTGCAGACCGAACGCCGGCAGAAGCAGATCGAGGACGCCCCGCACAAATCGCCGGGCGCAAAGCTGATCAAGATCGCCGACAAGGTCAGCAACATTCGCGCGCGCATGGTGCCGAACCCGAGCGATGCGCAGCGCAACGATCTCGCGGCTTACGCGATCTGGGCGAAGCAGGTCGTTGCGGGATGCCGCGGTGTCAATACCAGGCTGGACACGATGTTCGATGAGACCGTGGAAGCGGCAAAACGCCTGTTTCGATGATGTGGGGAATTGGGGGCTGAGATGTCCGTGAAGATCAAGCGTTCCGTCTACGCCGACATGTTCGGCCCGACCACCGGCGATAGGGTCCGGCTGGCCGACACCGACCTCATCATCGAGGTCGAGAAGGATTTCACCACCTACGGCGAGGAGGTGAAGTTCGGTGGCGGCAAGGTGATCCGCGACGGCATGGGGCAGTCGCAGGTCACCAACAGACAGGGCGCGGCCGATACTGTCATCACCAACGCGCTGATCGTCGACCACTGGGGCATCGTCAAGGCCGATGTCGCGATCAAGGACGGCATGATTTCCGCGATCGGCAAGGCCGGCAATCCCGACATCCAGCCGGGGGTCACCATCATCATCGGCCCGGGCACCGACGTGATCGCGGGTGAGGGCAAGATCCTCACCGCCGGCGGCTTCGACAGCCACATCCATTTCATCTGCCCGCAGCAGATCGAGCACGCGCTGATGTCGGGCGTCACCTCGATGCTCGGTGGCGGCACCGGCCCGTCGCACGGCACCTTCGCCACCACCTGCACGCCGGGCCCCTGGCACATCGCGCGGATGATTCAGTCGTTCGATGCCTTCCCGGTCAATCTCGGGATTTCCGGCAAGGGCAACGCCTCGCGCCCGGCTGCGCTGGTCGAGATGATCAAGGCCGGCGCCTGCGCGCTGAAGCTGCATGAGGACTGGGGCACCACGCCGGCGGCGATCGACAACTGCCTGTCGGTGGCCGACGATCACGATATTCAGGTGATGCTGCATTCCGACACGCTGAACGAGTCGGGTTTCGTCGAAGACACGATCAAGGCGTTCAAAGGCCGCACCATCCACGCCTTCCACACCGAAGGCGCCGGCGGCGGTCACGCGCCTGACATCATCAAGGTTGCCGGCCTGAAGAACGTGCTGCCGTCCTCGACCAACCCGACGCGGCCCTTCACGCGCAACACCATCGACGAGCATTTGGACATGCTGATGGTGTGCCACCACCTCGATCCCTCGATCGCGGAGGACCTCGCGTTCGCCGAGAGCCGCATCCGCAAGGAGACCATCGCGGCCGAGGACATCCTGCACGATCTCGGCGCGCTCTCGATGATGTCCTCGGACTCGCAGGCCATGGGCCGCCTCGGCGAGGTCATCATCCGGACCTGGCAGACCGCCGACAAGATGAAGAAGCAGCGCGGGTCACTGACGCAGGACAAGGGCAAGGACAACGACAATTTCCGCGTCAAGCGCTACATCGCCAAATACACCATCAATCCCGCGATCGCGCACGGCGTGTCACAACTGATCGGCTCGGTGGAGAAGGGCAAGCTCGCCGATCTCGTGCTGTGGTCGCCGGCCTTCTTCGGCGTCAAGCCGGATTGCATCGTCAAGGGCGGCATGATCGTCGCAGCGCCCATGGGCGATCCCAACGCCTCGATCCCGACGCCGCAGCCGGTGCACTACCAGCCGATGTTCGGCGCCTTCGGTAAGGCGCGCACGGCGTCCTCCGTCGTGTTCACCTCCAAGGCTGCGGTGACCGGAGGCCTCGAGCGAAAGCTCGGCATCGAAAAGAAGCTCTATGCCGTCCAGAACACCCGCGGCAAGATCTCGAAGAAGAGCATGATCCACAACGATGCCACGCCCGATATCGAGGTCGATCCGGAAACCTATGAGGTCCGCGCCGACGGCGAGCTGCTCACCTGCGTCCCCGCCGAGGTGCTGCCGATGGCGCAGCGATATTTCATGTACTGAAATAGCCTGTGCCGCATGCCTCGGGATTGTTTTCCGGCCTTGAGTTCGACCCTGCCTGGTCTAATGTCCCGCCCGATATCTTGAACCCAGAAGAAAAGCCGGGAGGATTTCTCGTGATCTACGTCGTTGCCACCCTGACCATCAAGCCCGAGACGCGCGCCGAATTCATTGCGGCCGCCACCGCCTGCATCAAGGAGACGCGGAAGGAGCCCGGCAATATCGCCTATGATCTGCATGAGAGCGTCACCGACCCCAGCAAGATGGTGTTCGTCGAGCAGTGGGAGAATGCCGAGGCGCTGGTGCCGCATCGTGCCATGGAACACATGAAGGCGTTCGGCCGCGTGGCAGTGAAGTGCTTCACGGCGCCGCCGAAGATCGAAGTGATCACGCCCGAGAAGGTCGAGACACGGTAGCAGGATAGAAGCGAATGATCCGGGCGACGCAGGTTAAAGGACAGCACCGCTTCACGGAAGCGCCGGCGGATACGGTCGTGCTCGATTTCGACGATCGGCACCGCCGCCGCATGGCGATGACTGGCACGCGGGGGCTGAATTTCCTGCTTGATCTGGAGAACGCCATTGCGCTGCGCGGCGGCGATGCGCTGGTGCTGGAGGACGGAAGGCTAGTCGAAGTAGTCGCGGCGCCCGAGCCGCTGCTCGAAATCCGCGGCCGCGATCCGCATCACCTCATCCGCGTCGGCTGGCATCTCGGCAATCGTCATCTGCCGACGCAGATCATGGCGAAGGCCTTGCGCATTCGCCGCGACCACGTCATCGAGGCCATGGTGAAAGGCCTCGGCGCGCGCGTGGTCGAGATCGAGGCGCCGTTCGATCCCGAAGGCGGGGCGTATGCTGACGCCGGCCACGCACACAGTCACGACAACCATGCGCATCACGACCACGGCCATGGTCACCACGGCCATGGTCACCACGATCATGGTCACGACCAGCATGATCATCACGGCCACGAGCATCATGATCATGCCGCCCATGATCACGGCCACCATCATCACCACGACGAGCATTGCGACCACCCCGACCATCACCACGGCCACAAGCATGCTCATGACCACAAATGAGCCGGTCGCTGCCGCTGACCTCGCCGAGTACGAGGCGGCGGCGCTGTACCGGCTGATGACCTGGCTGTCGCCGGCGTTTCCCGTCGGCGGCTTCTCCTATTCCAGCGGCATCGAATGGGCGGTCGAGGCGGGCGATATCACGGACATCGTGACGCTCGCCGACTGGCTCGACGCGATGCTCGCCGATGGCTCCGGCTTTTGCGATGCGATCTTTCTGGTCCACGCCTATCGTGCCGCGGAGGCCGGTGAAGACGCCGCCCTGAACGACATTGCCGAACTCGCCGCAGCCTTCGTGCCGTCGCGTGAGCGGCAGCTGGAAACGACCTCGCAGGGGCGCGCCTTCGTCGACATCGCCCGCGCCGCGTGGGATACCGACGGCCTGGATGCCATGGTCGCGGCATGCCGCACGCCACTGGTCTATCCCGTCGCTGTCGGCGTCGTCGCCGCAATGCACGGCGTTCCGCTGGCGCCGACTTTGCACGCCTTCCTCCATGCGCTGGTCTCGAACTGGATTTCCGCGGCGAGCCGCCTCATCCCGCTCGGCCAGACTGACAGCCAGCGCGTGCTGGTGAAGCTGGAAGCCGCCGTCGCCGCCACCGCCAATCGCGCGCTGAATGCGACACTGGACGATCTCGGCAGCGCGACGTTTCGCGCCGATCTCGCCAGCCTGCGGCACGAGACACAATATACCCGGCTGTTTCGCTCGTGAGCGCTGCGGGCCCAAGCCAATCAAGAGAGAGCAAGTCGCATGTCGAAATCCCATGGTCCCTTGCGTGTCGGCGTCGGCGGCCCCGTCGGATCGGGCAAGACTGCGCTGATGGACCTGCTCTGCAAGACCATGCGCGAGCGCTATGACATCGCTGCGATTACCAACGACATCTACACCAAATGGGATGCGGAATTCCTGGTGCGCTCGGGCTCGCTGACGCCGGACCGCATCGCCGGCGTCGAGACCGGCGGCTGCCCGCACACCGCAATCCGTGAGGACGCCTCGATGAATCTCGCCGCGGTTGCCGACATGCGCGCCAAATTTCCCGAGCTCGACCTCGTGCTGATCGAATCTGGCGGCGACAATCTCGCTGCCACTTTTTCCCCGGAGTTGGCCGATCTCACCATCTACGTTATCGACGTGGCCGCGGGCGACAAGATCCCGTCCAAGGGCGGCCCCGGCATCACCCGGTCGGACCTGTTGGTCATCAACAAGATCGACCTGGCGCCCCATGTCGGCGCCTCCCTGGAGAAGATGGACACGGACGCGCGGCGCATGCGCGGCGAACGGCCCTTCGTCATGACCAACTTGAAGAAGAGCGAGGGACTCGACCGCATCGTCGGCTTCATCGAGGCCAAAGGCGGCCTGAGACGGACGGGCTGACGCGACGACATAGCGCAGGCGGTTTCACCGTTAATACATGGGGCAGGGGCACACCCTGCGGAACAAATTTCGGACACGGCGATTAACTACCTCCGGTGCCCGGGGCAAATCGATCCCGGCCAGACCATCGGCCGGACGGATTAAGCTTTTCAGGCCACCCAAGTTGCGTACTGATGCCTCCTCCTTCATTATCTCCGCCACTGGGGTTCACCCTGTTTCGGCACATAGCCGTTCGAGCGGCGTTCATATGCTCCGTGTTTATTGCCGACCTGTTTTCGCCTGAGTAGTCGCGTGGTCAGGCTGGGATTCATCATCGGCTTCATCGCTCTGCTCGGAGCCGTGCTCTCCGGGCTGGCAGCCTATCGCGTCCACGACCAGGAGCTGGCGCTGGACCGGATCGCGCTGGCGCGTGCCATCGACGTTCATGCAAGCCTGGTTCAGGACCGGCTCACCGAGCGCGAGCTGCTCGCGCGTGTCGCCTCAGGCCTGTTCCGCGCGCCGTCGGTGCTCAAGCCGAACATGCTGGAGCCGCTGCGCTCCGCCATCTACGCCTTCAAGACCGATTTCGTCGTGGCCGGCTGGATCGCCCGGCTTCAGCCGAATGAACTGGCCGCAGCGCAGGCTGCGATCGCAGCCGCCGGCTTTCCGAAACCGCAGATCCGCGATACCAACGACAAGCCGATCACCCCTGCAAGCCTCACCCAGCCCATTGACGTGCTGATGGATCTCGAGCCGCGCAGCGACGAGACCAAGGCGCTACCCGGCCGCAGCTATGATCAGGACCCGGTGCAAAGCGCGATGCTGAACCGCGCCCGGGTCGAGAAGAGGTCGGTCGCCTCCGATCCGGTGCCGCTGCTGCGCGCGAACGGGCCGGTTGGCGTGATCGTCGCCGCTCCCGTCATTCCCGAAGGCGCGACCGAGCCCGTCGGCTTCGTCACGTTTTCCTACGAGCTCGCCTCGCTGATGCTGACCAATGACGACATGTCGTTGTTCTCGGTCGCGCTCAAGGACCCGCGCAAGGAGGGCAGCGAGCTGACCGCCAACGACCAGGGCGCGGTCTCGACGCGAAGGGCTGCGGACGGACCGCCGCCGTCGGCGACTCGCACGGTGAGCTTCGGCGGCCGTGACTGGCAGCTCGGCTATTACGCCAAGACCAACTCGGCGCGGCGTGCCGAGCAAACCGCGATCATCGTGGCCGCGATCGGCTTTGCCATCACAGCGATGGTCTGCGGCCTGTTCGGCTATGTCGCCTACAACAATCTAAGGCTCAGCCGGGAAATCCAGGTGCGGATCGGCTTCGAGCGCCGGCTAACCGCCGTCATCGACGAGCTCAACCACCGGGTCAAGAACATCCTCGCCGTGATCCAGTCGATCGTGACGCGGACGCTGCGCCACGGCTCGGACATCGACATCGCGCGCGAGCTTTTGATCGGCCGCATCCACGCTATGTCCAACGTGGTCTCGCTGCTCAGCGAGAGCCAGTGGCAGGGCGTCAAGCTGAAAGGCTTGTTCGAAGCGCGCGCCATTCCGCACGCAGATCGCATCGCGGTCACCGGTCCTGATATCGCGGTCAGCGCGCGCGCGGCGCAGAGCCTGTCGCTGCTGTTCTTCGAGCTCGCCTCGCATTCCGACGAGGGCCTGTCGCTGGTCGGCAAGCATCCGCACATCACCGCCAACTGGACGGTGACGGGCGAGCAGGGCAACGAGGTGTTCCACTTCCGCTGGGAGGAGTTCAACACCAGCGAGGCGACGCGGCGCCCGGATTCCGATTTCGGCCTGATCCTGCTCGATCGCGTCGCGCCCGAGGCGCTGGGCGGCACCGCCAAGCGCTTCTTCACCGACGTGTCCTACGTCTATGAATTGACCGCGCCGATGGAGACGGTGGTCGACATGACCGAGCGCGACCGCACTGACAAGATCTCGGCGCCGGTGCGGCCAGCGAAGTAAGAGTTAGAGCATGATCCGGAAAAAGTGTCCTGCGGTTTTCGGAAAAGATCTTGCTCAAACAACAACCTAAAGCGATGACGATTCATCCAATCTCATCGCGCTTTACTCCTTCGGCCGCAATACCAGATCGACCAGGTTGCGCGCATAGCCAGGTGTGATCGGCGCAATGCCGAAGACGTAGCGGTAGAACAGGCTGCCATAGATCGCGTCGTAGAGATCCTCGGGCGGCGCGTCCGCCTGGATGCTGCCGTCGGCCTTGCCTGCCGCGATCATCTCGACCAGCGCGTCGCGGCGGAATTGCAAATAGCGGGCGTAGAACAGCTCGGCCGAGCCGGTCTTCGAGATGCATTCGGAGATGACGGCAAGCTGCACCTTGCCAAACTCGCCCTGGAGCGCTTCGGCATAGGCGGCGGCATGGCGGCGGGCGCGCGCCGCGGGGCTGCCGGAGCTCATTGGGGGCAGCGGCAGCATCTGCGCGGCATGGTGGAGGAAGGCGTCGATCAAAAGCGCCTCGCGGGACGGCCACCATTTGTAGATGGTCATCTTGGAGACGCCGGAATGGCGCGCGACGGCATCAATGGTGGTGGCGGCAAGGCCGGCGGCGGCCATCAGCGCATAGGCGCTTTCGAGGATGGCGTTGGTGGTTTCGATCGACCTTGGCCGGCCGCGCCGGGGCGCGCTGCCGGCCTCTTCACCCCCGCCTTTCACCATCGCCACGCCCGGTCTCCTCACGATACCCGGCATAGCGCAGCGGCCGCTTTCGGCCTAGCAGAATCGCGCGATTCTTTAGCTAAAGCATGATCCGGAAAAGTGCGCCGCGGTTTTCCGAAAAGATCATGCTCAAACAACAACCTAAAGTGCGATCACGATTCATTCCAATCTCATCGCGCTTTAGGCCTGCTGCCGCAGTGCGGCGGGCAGGTCCTGCCGTCTCGACCAGGAGATATAGTAGGCAACCGCCGTCATCGCGGCGAAGCCGATGATGCTCACCACGATCTGCATCACGACCAGATTGGGGCCGGTGATCAGGACGAGATGGCCGGCAAAGGACAGGAACACGCCGACGCAGAACACGGCGAGCCATTCCTCGCCGCAGGTGATCACCGCCTGAAGCGGCCGCCAGTTCAGGCCGGGATGATCGGCCGGAACGAGATGGGTCGCCAGGAACGCCAGCGCGAGGAAATGGACCACGCGATAGGGTGCGAGGTTTTCCTTGTCGGTCGGCGTGATGCCGTTGAGGAAGACGTCCGGCAAATAGGCGGACAGCGTCGGCGAATGGCGCATCAGGGTGACGGCCATCGCGAAGATGAGATAGGCGCCGGCGAGGATCCGCAGCCAGGACATGCCGCGCAGCGACCGCCCGGGCGCGCCTGTCACGGCGAACCAGCCGCCCAGCACCATCAGCATCTGCCAGCACAGCGGATTGAAGGTCCACTCCTGATCGGGATAAACGCGGAAATTCCAGTCGAACCAGCGCGCCGCCAGATACAGGGCGATCGATGCGGCGAGCGTCACGTTCGGCCGCCGCAACAGGCCCCACAGCGTGAAAGGAAGGAGTGCCATCAGCGGGATCATCAGCTGCAACAAGTCGAGGTTCAGCGGCTCCTCCTGCAGCACGAGGCCGCGCACCAGGATGCGCAGCGGGTGCTCGAGAATCCCGGAGATGTTATAGTCGTGGATGATCTCGGGCGCCATCGATTGCGAGGCGACATAGGCGATGGTGTCGATATAGATCACGAACAGCACGATGTAGGCGGCGTAGAGCCGCCAGACCCGGCGGAAAATGCGCGTGGCCGCGACGACATAGCCGCGCTCCAGCACCATCCTGCCGTGGATGATGACGACACCATAGCCGACCACGAATACGAACAAATCGGCCGCACCGCTGAAGCCGAAATTGCGCAGCGTCAGCAGATTGACGACGTTGTTCGGAATGTGATCGACGAACACCGACCAGTTGGCGATGCCGAGCGTCAAATACAGCCTGGGGTCGTGACGGAATGCGGCGAGATTCGCCTTGACGGACATTTTCATTGAGTAAAATAGCTTTTGGAATCAGGGTGATGCTTTTAGCGGCAACCGCCTGCTCATCCGAGTAGCGTTTGCGTGAGGGGCAGATTTTTCCCGGCTGCCGAAAAATGGCGCCGGACCAATCCCCCTGAATTCCAATGGATTCGTTTGTCTGACTTGCGATAAATTCTCTGACGGCTCCGCCCTTACTCGGCCGGTTCAGCCGAGGCTTCGTCGGAGACGCCGGCACGGCTCGCCATGATTCCGAGCGCGACGCCGCCGATTGCCAGGATCGGCCAGAGCCGCTTGATGCCGACGGCGCGGACGATCTGGAGTCCCGTGGCGAGCAGCATGGGGTCCGCGAGCATGCTGTGCGCCGCCGACTTCGCGGCGCGCTCGGCAGCGATGTGGGCTTCCTTGCGAAGCTGCCGCTTGTAGGCCCAATAGCTCGCCGCCGCGGTCAAGGTCAGCAGGAAGAAGACGCCGGCGCCGGCAAGGCACGCCTGCACGGGACCATATTTCTCGAGCACCGAGATGAACGCCGCCGCGCACAGGAAGCAGGTGGTGATGAAGAGCGCGAATGCGGCGCCTGCGGCAAGCGAGGTCAGCCGCACCGTCGTGCCGGTGGATGCACTGATCCCATCGATGATGCGCTGAAACATGGCCTTGCTCCTCAAATCCCCACAAGCCCGCGCGGCAGCGCCGGCGCGGTGCCGGCATCTCGATCCGTTGCGCGGGCCTTACCGCCGCCAGGCGGCGCCGATCAGGAAGCCGATGCCGAGCGCGAGCCCGACGGTCGCGAGCGGCCGCTGCGTGATCGCGTCTTCGAGCGTCTCCTCGATCGAGCCATAGGCGTCCTGCGCGGCACCCATCATGGCGCTACCGCGCTCCGACATGTCGTCGATCGCCGAATCCATGTTCTCGCGCGCCTGGCGATAGCCGCGCCGGGCCTGCTTGCTGGTGGAATTGGCAAAAGTATTGAGCGCGTCGGTGATCTGATCGGTGAGGGCGGCGATATCGCTTTTCACGGCTGCTACATCCTTCTCGAGGCGTTCTCTGGTGGCTTTGTCGGTCCAGTCTCGCATCCCGGCTTCGGCATTGGGCGTGGACATCAGGAGCTCCGAACTGTTGACGGCTGAGATAGCCGGAAAACGTTTCGTCGCCGGGGAAGTTCCGTTCGCGGAAACCGGTCATCCCTGCGGTAATTGCGGTGCATCCGCCGGCAGCAGATGCTCTTTCAGGATCAGCGCGACGATCAGCAGCGGCGACGACAGGAACGCGCCCATCGGCCCCCACAGCCAGGTCCAGAACGCGAGCGCGAGCAGCACGGCGAGCGCGTTCAGCGCCAGCCGCCGCCCGATGATGGTCGGCGTGACGAAGTGTCCCTCCAGGAACGTGATGCCGCCGAAGGCAAGGGCGGCCAGCAGGCCGCTGCCGATGGTCGGAAAGGCGACGAGCCCCACCACGACCAGGATGGCGAACATCGCGATCGGCCCGATGATCGGGATGAAGTTGAGGGTCGCTGCCAACGCGCCGAGACCGGCGGGATTGGGCATGTGAGTGAGCGCGCAGACGATGCCGGTAGCGACGCCGACGCCGATATTGATGAGCGTGACGGTCAGGAGATAGTTGCCGAGATGGACCTCGATCTCGTTGAGGATCCGCAGTGTCCGCAGCCGCGCGTCGTGATCGCTGAAGGTCATGATTAGCGCTCGCCGCAGATCGCGCCAGCTCGCGATGAACAGGATCAGCGTGACGAAGAACAGCAGGAATTCGGTGAAGGTCGGCGACAGGAATTCCAGCGTCGGCTGCACCCATTCGAATTTCGGCAGCTGGACGCTCGGCAGCCCGTCGGCGCCGCCGACCATGGCTTGCAGCTCCTGCCACAGCGCCAGCGGCCGGTCGAACACGTGCAGCTTGTCCTTCAGCTGCGCGCCGAGCTCCGGCAGGCGCGAGCTCCACTCCATCACCGGTGAGGCGATCAGTGCCACGACGAAGGCGACCACGGTCGTCACGGCGACCACGATCAGGACGGCGCCGAGCCCGCGCGGCACCCTCCGCTGCTCCAGAAAGGTCGCAGCCGGCGACAGCATGGTGCCGATGACGAAGGCCATCACCACGGGGAGGAAGAACGCCTTCCCAACATAGAGCACGGCCACGATTGCGATCAGCAGCAGGCCCGCGAGCGCGAAGGCGACGAACTCGGTGCGGCGGATCACCGGCGGTAGCTCGCTATGGCTGTCGGGAAGCGGGGCGCCTTCGCTGTTGCCGGAAATCAGACGTTCACCGGGAAGGACGCGCACAATCTTTCTCTCCCGCACGGAAGCCTCCGCGCGCCCACTGCTGACCATTCCAACGCTCCAGAAGGGCGGCGGTTCCATCGCGGCTTCGTGAAGCCGTGCTCGCTTGACTGTGACGTTGCTGCCGCAGGAGGCGGTGGAACTTGAGTCGCCTCGGCTGCGTTTGTTGGCAAGCCGCATCACCCTGATGCACACATCCAACGGGGCAGCACATGACAACGTTCCTTGCCGTCCGCCGCCGCTTCTCGCCGCGCGCCGCTACCGCTTTTGCCTTTGCGGCCACTCTGCTCGCGATGCCCTTCGGCGCCGCCGGCGCGCAAACCTTCGGCTATGCGCCGATGCAGCCGCAGCTCTATCCCCAGGACCAGACCTATTCGCGAGGCTATGCCGGCCAAGGCTACGTCACCGATGAGCCGCAGGCCACGGACGAGGACGCCGCGTTGCCCGACCGGCTGCGCCGGCAGATCGTCAGCTTCGACCGCGGCGAGCCGGCCGGCACCATCGTGATCGATACCGCCAACACTTATCTTTACTATGTGCTCGGAGGCGGACGCGCCATCCGCTACGGCGTCGGCGTCGGCCGCGACGGTTTTACCTGGTCGGGCGTGCAGAGCATCAGCCGCAAGGCCGAGTGGCCGGACTGGCATCCGCCGGCCGAGATGATCGCGCGCCAGCCTTATCTGCCGCGCTTCGTCGCCGGCGGCCCCGGCAATCCGCTCGGCGCGCGCGCGATGTATCTGGGCAGCAGCGAATACCGCATCCACGGCACCAACGATCCAACCACGATCGGAAAGTTCGTCTCCTCCGGCTGCATCCGCATGACCAATGAGGGCGTCATTGACCTGTTCAGCCGCGTCAATGTCGGCGCCAAGGTCGTGGTACTGCCGAAAAACGCCCCGCTGATGGCCAAAGGCGGCGATCCCGTTCGCAAGCGCCCGGCGGTGACGACGCTGCCCTCGGGACGGCAGGCGCTGAACATCCCGACGTCGGCCGTGAACTAGGAGTGCGAGAGGTCACATGAACAGACGTTCGATCGGCAAACTGGCCGGTGGCGTGGCGGCATTGTTTGCGGTCGCTTCTCTTGGCCTAGCGGTGACGCCGTCCGCGCATGCGGAGGATTTCTTCTCGGCCCTGTTCGGCGGATTCCGGATGCGTCCGCCGCCGCAGATCCGTATGCCGTTCCCGAACGACGACATGCCCCGCTATGAGGCGCCACGTTCGCGTTCCAGCTATGGCGGCGGCACGGCCTATTGCGTGCGCGGCTGCGATGGCCGCTACTTCCCGGCGCAGGGAAATGATTCCGAGAGCAAGGCCCAGTCCTGCAAGAGTTTTTGCCCGGCGTCCGAGACATCGCTGGTCTATGGCAGCAACATCGACGATGCCGCGACGGAAAACGGAAAATCCTATTCCGACCTGCCCAACGCCTTCCGCTACCGCAACGAGCTGGTTGCCGGCTGCACCTGCAACGGCAAGGATCCGGTCGGGCTCGCCCAGGTCAAAGTCGAGGACGACCCCACCTTGCGCAAGGGCGACATCGTCGCGGGCGCCGGCGGCCTGGTGGTCGCGGGCCGCAACGCCAACGATGGCCGCGGCGTCGCCATGAACTTCTCCCCGCTGCCGGAATCGGTCCGCGCCAAATTCCGCCAGGTGCCCGTGGTGGCGAAGGAGTAGGAGGCTTCAAGAGGCTCGCGGCACTTGCTTGCGCATACCCACGACCTACGCTGCGCGGATCTTCCCCAGGAAATCGCTGACCTGCTGGCCGAGCTGACGGCTTTGCGTCTCCAGCATCTCGGACGCCTGCTTGACGTTCTCCGCCGCGCCGGCCGCGGTGTCGGCATCGGCCTTCACGCCGGTGATGTTGTCGGAGACGTTCCTGGTGCCTTGCGCCGCGTATTGCGTGCTGCGGGTGATTTCCTGCGTGGCGGCGCCCTGCTCCTGCACGGCCGCGGCGATGGCGGTGGCCACTTCATTGACCTCGCCGATGATGCCGCCGATCGCCTGGATCGCGCTGATCGCATCGCCCGCGACCTTCTGGATGTCGGCGATCTGCTCCGAAATATCCTCCGTCGCCTTCGCGGTCTGGCTCGCCAGCGACTTCACCTCGGAGGCGACCACGGCGAAGCCGCGACCGGCGTCGCCGGCGCGTGCGGCCTCGATCGTCGCGTTCAGCGCCAGCAGATTGGTCTGCGCTGCGATCGTGTTGATCAGGCCGACGACCTCGCCGATGCGGCTGGCCGAGCTGGCGAGGCCCTGCACGGTGCCGTCGGTGTCGCGCGCCTGGCTGACCGCGCGGCCGGCGATGCCCGCGGCATGGGCGGCCTGCTGGCTGATGTCGTTGATGGAGGCGGAGAGTTCCTCGGCGGCGGCCGCAACGCTATCGACACTGCCGGAAGCATCGCTCGAGGCCTTTCCGGCGGTCTGCACCCGCTCGTTAGTTTTTTGCGAGACGGCGGAGAGCTCCGCGGCTGTCTGGCGCATCGTGCCGGAGGCCTGGCCCAATTGCGCGAGTGTGCCGCGCACCAGGACCTCGAATTCGCCGATGGAGGCCTCGACCGCGCGCTGGTGCGCCACCGCGCCGGCATTGTGCTCGCGCTCCTGCGCCTCGATCTGGAGCTTGTCCTGCGCTTGCTGCTTGAAGGTTTCGAGCGCGCCGGCAAGCGCGCCGATCTCGTCCTTGCGGTCGAGATAGCCGCTGTCGACGGTGAGGTCGCCGCCGGCAACCTTGAGCATGGCGTCGCGGATATTGTGCAGCGGGCGGATGACGCGGCGCGTGACGGTGAGCATCGCCCCGGCCGTCAGAAGCGTCGCGAACACCAGCATCGCGATCTGGACCGCGAGCGCACGGCCCGCCGACGCGTACTGGACGGCCGCATAGTCGCGCGCCTCGTCGAGCGCGCGTTCGGCCACCGCCACCGCGGTGCCCATGCGCTGTGCGGTCAGCTGCGTCCACTGGTCGGCGCTCATGTCGGTCTTCGATCCCACCATGATCTGGTCGATCAGCCGGTCGCGCAGGGCGAGATAATCAGCGTTGAAATAAGCGCCCTTGGCCGCATTCATCGCATTTGCGAGCTCTGGCGACAGCTTCATGCCGAGCGTTGCGGACTCGAGCCCGCTCCAGGCATTCTCGATCGCGCCGACGAATTTGGTGTAGGTCTGCTGTGCTTCCAGTGGCAGGCTGCCGGTTGCCACAAGGCCGGTCGAGACCAGGTCCGAAGCCTCGCCCGCGGAATTGCGCAGCAGCCAGGCCGCCTGCTTGATCGACAGCAGCTGGTCGATCAAGGGATCGTTGTGGTTGACGACCCCGGTCAGGCGCGCCGAGATCTCCTCCAGCGTCGCAAGCAGCGCGCCGGTGTGGTCGGTATAGTCTTTCGACAGGGCTGCCCGCCGCGCCTTTTTCGGCTTGCGCATCTCGTCCCAGGCTTCGCGCTGGAGCGTCACCAGTCGGTCGACCTGCTGGTTCAGATTGACGAGCAAGGTGGCCTGTTCGGTGAATGGAATCGTGGGCAGCAGCGCTGCGGTGGCGCGGATCGCCGGCATCCCGGCGTCCTGAATGCCGCGCAGGAATTTTTCGATTTCGGGCGATGCCGGCGCTTCGCCGTTCAGCACCCGCGGGGTCGAGGAGCGATCGGTGCGAAGATTGTGCATCGCCTTGAACGCGTTCGCCGAAGCCTCGGCCACGGCCGCGATGTGGCCCGTTGCCCGCAACCGCTCCCAGGACTGCCAGGCGCTCGTCACCAGCAGCGCCACCACGCAGGCCGCAAGAAGGGCGATCACGGACTGCAGCAGCGCCGAGACGGTCAGACGTCGAAGCATGATGAAATTCCCCCTACTCACGCATTTTTTGCAGAAAGGGATAAATAGACTGGTAATGCGCGTTGATGGTGCGGCACGAAAGGCGGCCAACCCGCGGATCAAAGTCTGCATTGCTTAGGGAGTCTAAAGGGTTGCATGAGCGGAACCGGCGCGGCGGTCAGGCGTTAGGACATCATTAGCAATTTGGCTGGAGGGGGCTGCCATGCTCGTCGGCGTACTCGTCACCTTTCTCGTCGTCATTCTCGTGCTCTACCTCATCAACATGCTGCCGATGGACGGACGCGCCAAGCAGATCGCGCGCGTGATCGTGATCATCATCGGCATCGTGTCGCTGCTGAAATATCTCGCGGTGTTCTAGCGGGCTCGGAAGCCCAACAAAAAAGCCCCGGCTTGAGCCGGGGCTTCGTCTGTGCCGCCTTAGTGTAGCGACTTGAGCCAGTCGTCGACATCCTGGCGAACCTGGTCCTTGGCCTTGCCGTAGCGTTCCTGGAGCCGGCCCTCGAGCTGCTCGCGGCGGCCCTCGATTAGCCGGAGATCGTCATCAGTGAGCTTGCCCCATTTCTCCTTGGCCGATCCCTTGAACTGCTTCCAGTTTCCTTCGATGCGATTCCAATCCATGACCATCTCCCGTTGGTTGATGGCCCGACAACGCGGGCGCGCTGCAGCCAGTTCCGCGACGCGGCGCGACGTTTCGTTCAACAAAAAGCCCCGGCTTTGGCCGGGGCTTTTGACATTCGAGTGACTTCGCTCAGCCAGCCGATTTGGCCTCGCGGCGGCGCGCGGTGAGGATGTATTCGGTGTAGCCGTTCGGCTGCTCGCGTCCCCTGAAGATCAGGTCGCTGGCGGCCTTGAAGGCGACGCCGTCGAAGCCGGGCGCCATCGGCTTGTAGATCGGATCGCCCGCGTTCTGCTTGTCGACGATGACGGCCATGCGCCTCAGCGATTCCATCACCTGCGCCTCGGTGATGACGCCCTGGTGCAGCCAGTTGGCCAGATGCTGGCTGGAGATACGCAACGTGGCGCGGTCTTCCATCAGCCCGACATCGTGAATATCGGGCACCTTGGAGCAGCCGACGCCCTGGTCGATCCAGCGCACGACGTAGCCCAAAATGCCCTGGCAGTTGTTGTCGATCTCCTGCTTGACGTCGTCGGGCGCCCAGTTCGACTTCGACACCGGAATGGTGAGGATGTCCGAAAGCTTGGCGCGCGGACCACCCTTGGCGAGCTCCTGCTGTCGCGCGATCACGTTGACCTGGTGGTAGTGCAGCGCGTGCAGGGTCGCGGCGGTCGGCGAGGGCACCCAGGCGGTGGTGGCGCCGGCCTGCGGATGACCAAGCTTCTGAGCCAGCATGTCGGCCATCTTGTCGGGCGCCGCCCACATGCCCTTGCCGATCTGAGCGTGGCCGGGCAGACCACAGCTCAGGCCCATGTCGACGTTCCAGTCCTCATAGGCCTTGATCCAGGCCTGCGCCTTCATCTCGTTCTTGCGGATCATCGGGCCCGCTTCCATCGAGGTGTGGATCTCGTCGCCGGTGCGGTCGAGGAAGCCGGTGTTGATGAACATGATGCGCTTGGAGGCGCGCTGGATGCAGGCCTTGAGGTTGACGGTGGTGCGCCGCTCTTCGTCCATAATGCCGACCTTGAGCGTGTTCTCGGGCAGGCCCAGCATCTTCTCGACGCGGTCGAAGATCTCGCAGGTCAGCGACACCTCGTCTGGCCCGTGCATCTTCGGCTTGACGATATAGGCCGATCCGGTGCGGCTGTTCCTGACTTTGGAGTTGCCCTTGAGGTCGTGAATGGCGAGCAGGCCGGAGACGGCGGCATCGAGTAGGCCTTCCGGTATCTCCTCGCCGTTCTCGTCCAGCACCGCGTCGGTGAACATGTGGTGACCGCAATTGCGCATCAGGAGCAGGCTGCGACCGTGCAGCTTCACTTCGCCCTTGCCATCAGGTGTCTTGTAGAGACGGTCGGCGTTGAGCGAGCGCGTCAGCGTCTTGCCGCCTTTTTCGAAGTCTGCCGACAGCGTGCCGTTCATCAGGCCGAGCGTGTTGCGGTAGACCAGCACCTTGTCCTCGGCGTCGACCGCGGCGACGGAGTCTTCCATGTCGAGAATGGTGGAGACCGCGGCCTCCATGATCATGTCGGCGACGCCGGCGGGATCGTCCTTGCCGATCGCGCTACTGCGGTCGATCTTCACCTCGACATGCAGGCCGTTGTTGACGAGCAGCACCGCTGATGGTGCCGCTGCATCGCCCTGGAAGCCCGCGAACTGCGCCGCGTTCTTCAGCGCGGTGGCATTGCCGCTCTTCAGCTTGACCGCGAGCTGGCCCGCGACGACGCTGTAGGCGGTGACGTCGGTGTGGCTGCCGGTCGCCAGCGGCACGGCGGCATCGAGGAACGCTTTTGCCTTCGCGATCACCTTGTCGCCGCGCGCCTTGTTGTAGCCCTTGCCGCTCTCGGACGGATCGTGCGGGATCGCATCGGTGCCGTAAAAGGCGTCATAGAGCGAGCCCCAGCGCGCGTTCGCCGCGTTCAGCGCGTAGCGCGCATTGGTGAGGGGCACGACCAGCTGGGGGCCGCAGATCTTGCCGATCTCCTCGTCGACGTTTTCGGTCTCGACCTTCTGCGTCGCCGGCTCCGGGACGAGATAGCCGATCTCCTTCAGGAAGGCGGTATAGGCCTCGAGGTCGAACGCCTTGCCTTTGTTGGCGCGATGCCAGTCGTCGATCTTGGCCTGCAGCGTGTCGCGGAATGCGAGCAGTTCGCGGTTCTTCGGCCCCAGCTCCCTGATGATGCCTGCAACCCCGGCCCAGAACGCATCCGGCGCGATCCCGGTTTTCGGGGCCGCTTCCTTGGCGATGAAATCGAACAGGACGGGAGCGATCTTCAATCCGTGGGCATCGACGCGTTTCATGATGGGCTTTCTTGTTGGAAATGGCTGTTTTTGGCTGCTTTTGACCCGACAGCAGCAAAATGCGCTCCAAGGAGCGGCTTTCGGGGCTCTATTAGCCTCAAAATCGAGGCGGTGAGAAGGCCCCTAACATCTGTCAAAATGTCAAGTGAGTGGCGGCCCAGCGCACTGCCGTCATTCCCCGCGAAAGCGGGGAATCCAATACGCCGCGGCTTCTCCGTGTCCCAGTACTGTCTCTGGAATACTGGGCGGATTCGCCCGGTCAAGCCGGGCGATGACAGTGGGACTAAGACAGGCTCAAATATTCGCCGCGAGGTCCACGAGTTCGTCGAACAGCACGCCTGATGTCTTCAGCATGCGCTCGATCTCGTCTGCCGCCTCGGCCACGGTCCGCTTCGAGGTGTCGATCACGAACTCGGCTGCCTGCGGCGCCTCGTAGTCGTTGCCGATGCCGGTGAAGGAGGCGAGCGCGCCGGCGCGAGCTTTCTTGTAGTGGCCCTTGGGGTCGCGCTCCTCGCAGACTTCGGCAGGTGTCGCGACATGAATCTCGCGGAACAGGGTGTCGGCGATACGGCGTGCGGTAGCGCGGTCCTCGCGCGCGGGCGAGACTGCGGCGACGATGGCGATGTGGCCGTTGCGGGCGAGATGCGTCGCGACCTCGGCGAGGCGGCGGATGTTCTCGCTGCGATCGGTGGCGGAGAAGCCGAGATCGCTGTTGAGTCCGGCGCGCAAGGTGTCGCCGTCGAGCAGAATCGGCGAGCCGCCATTGCTGAACAGCCGCCGCTCCAGCGCCTTGGCCAGCGTCGACTTGCCGGAGGCCGGCAGGCCCGTGAGCCAGACCACGGCGCCGTTATGGCGATAGCGCGCGGAGCGCTCGTCAGGCCGCAGCGCCGATTCCACCGGCACGATGTCAACCGGCACGGCGCGCTGGCCGGCGTCGACCGACAGCACGAGGCCGCCGCCGGCGATGCGTCCGGAGACCTCGATCACCAGGCGGCCAGTGCGCGGATTTTCCGTGTAGGGATCGGTCGCGATCGGATTGGACAGCGAGATGTCGATCTCGCCGACATGGTTGCGGCCGATCGCCTTGTTCTCGCTGCTCGAGAGCTCGCCGGGATCGACCGCCTTCTCGATCGCCACCACGGTGGCGCGGCTTTCCTTCGGCCCGCAGCGCACCAGCAGCTGGTCGCCCTTGGCGAGCGGCTTGTCGTGCAACCAGAAGATGCGCGCGCGCAGCCGCCGCGTCTCGCGCGGGGCAGTGCCGGCATGCGCGACGATGTCGCCGCGCTCGAGGAACAATTCGCGGTCGAGCGTGATACCGACCGAGCGGCCGGCGCCTTGCCGTCCTGCGACCGGCGTCGCCGGCCAGCTCTCGACGGTCTTGATCCTGGCGATCTTGCCGGCCGGCATGATCACGATTTCGTCGCCGGCAATGAGACTGCCGGATTCGATGCGACCCGCGACGATGCGGCGGTCGTCGAACTTGTAGATCGCCTGCACCGGCAGCCGCAGCGCCAGGGCTTCCAGCGGCCGCGCCGGCTCGAGGGCGTCCAGCGCCTCGACCACGGTCGGTCCCTTGTACCAGGAGATGCGGTCGGTGCGCTCGGCGACGCCGTCGCCGTCGCGCGCGGAAATCGGGATCACCGCCGTCGGCGTCACGCCGAGGCCATTGAGATGCGCGGAGATCTCGTCGCCGATCGCCTTGAAACGGTCGGCGCTGAAATCGACGCGGTCCATCTTGTTGACGACGACCGCGACCTGCTTCACGCCGAGCAGATGCAGCAGATAGCCATGCCGCCGGGTCTGGTCACGCACGCCCTCGAGCGCGTCGATGATCAGCACCGCGCCGTCGGCCTGCGAGGCGCCGGTGATCATGTTGCGCAGGAATTCCGCATGGCCGGGCGCATCGATCAGCACGATGTCGCGCGAATTGGTGCGGAAGCGGATCTGCGTGGTGTCGATGGTGATGCCCTGGTCACGCTCGGTCTGGAGCGCGTCGAGCAGGAACGACCATTCGAACGGCATGCCGCGCCGCGCGCTGACGGCTTTCAGCATGTCGAGCTTGCCGTCGGGCAGGCTGCCGGTCTCGTGCAGCAGGCGGCCGACCAGCGTCGACTTGCCGTGGTCGACATGGCCGACGATGACGATGCGCACTTGCGGACGCGTGGTGCCGTTCGGCGTGGCAGGCGAAGCGGGGGTGACAAGCATGTTCATATCGCGCTCGCGTCCTTGAAATCAGAGATAGCCGGCGACGCGCAGGCGCTCGAAGGCGTCCTCGGTCTCGTGGTCGAGCGCACGCCCGGCACGCTCCGGCACCTTGGTCTGCTCGAGCTCGATCAGGATCTCGTCGATGGTCGACGCGTTCGAATTCACGGGATTTGTGATGTCCTGGTCGCCCAGCGAGCGATAGCGCTTGCCGTTCTTGGCGAGGTACAGCGGAATGATCGGGATGTTCTCGCGCTTGGTGTAAGCCCAGATGTCGGCCTCGGTCCAATGCAGGATCGGGTGGATGCGCAGATGCGCGCCCTGCGGCGGCGAGGCGTTGAAGTGATCCCAGAACTCGGGCGGCTGGTCGCGCACGTCCCAATTGCCTTCGAGACCGCGCGGCGAGAACACGCGCTCCTTGGCGCGGGTGGCTTCCTCGTCGCGGCGGATGCCGGCGATCAGGCCGTCAAAGCCGTATTTGCCCAGCGCCATCTTGAGCCCTTCGGTCTTGCGCGCGGCGGAGCGCGCCGCCGGCGGCAGCGTCGGGTCGACGGCATCGATCGGCGGGCAGGGCTCGACGCGCAAATCGAGCTCCCACTCCTTGCCGTAGTGATCGCGGAAGCGATACATCTCCGGAAACTTCTTGCCGGTGTCGACATGGAGCGCGGGGAACGGCATGCGGCCGAAGAACGCCTTGCGCGCCAGCCAGATCATCACGTTGGAATCCTTGCCGAGCGACCACAGCAGCGCGATCTTCTTCAGGCGGGCGAAGGCTTCGCGGAAGATGTAGATGCTCTGCGCTTCCAATTGATCGAGGTGGTCCATGCTGGGAGCGAGATCAGCGGAAAATTCTTGCGCGTGCGCTCGCTCGGCCAGCGCCGGGCTGCTCAGTCCGCCAGCAGCGGAATCGTCCTTGAGAAGATGCATCTCTGCCACTTTGCGTTTGGAGGCGAAAATTCTATAGTTGCAGTGCAGAAGAGAAGAAAAAAATTTCTCTTTGCGCGCTCGAAACGACACATATATAGAAAATAATTCCAGTCAACCCCGAATTGGGGGAAGCGAGTATCGCATGCGGTTCTTGCCGGTGTTTCTCGATCTCAGGTGCGGCCCGGTGGTCCTCATCGGCGCGGGCGAGCTTTTGCGCGCCAAATTGCGCGTGCTCGCGGCTGCCGGCGCGCGCGTCCGCGTGCATGCGATCGACGACAATCATGAGCTGGGCCTCACCCCGGAGGATGCGGCGCGCATCGAGATCGCGACAGGCGATCCGCTCACAGCTGACCTCTCAGGCGTCATCGCCATTGTTTGCGCGGGCGCGGGCGATGTCGGCGTCGCGATGTCGGTCCGTGCCAAGGCGCTCGGCCTTCCCGTCAACGTGATGGACGATCTCGAACATTCCAGCTTCATCTTCCCGGCGATCGTCGATCGCGGCGATGTCGTGGTCGCAGTCGGCACCGGCGGCACCTCGCCAGTGGTGGCGCGGCGCGTGCGCGAGAAGATCGAAGCGCTGCTGCCGGCGCGCATCGGCGAACTCGCCGAGTTCATCGGCAGCTTCCGCAAATCCATCAACGAGCTCATTGCCGAGTTTGCGTTGCGTCGCCGCTTTTGGGAGCGCGTCATCGACGGCCCGATCGGCGCTGCCGTGCTCGCCGGTCGCAAGAGCGAGGCGGACGACGCGATCAAGGCGATCGCCGATCCCTCCGAATTCGCGCGTGCGGACAAGCCGGAAGGCTCGGTCACGCTGGTCGGCGCCGGACCCGGCGATCCTGACCTTCTCACCATCAAGGCGCTGCGCGCGCTCCAGGATGCCGACATCGTCTTTCATGACGAGCTGGTCTCGCCTGAAATTCTCGACCGCGTCCGCCGCGACACCGCGCGCGTTGCGGTCGGCCGCCGCGTCGGCAAGCCCGGTATCGGCCAGGATGCCATCAACAAGCGGATGATTGCGGCCGCGCAAGCCGGCCAGCGCGTGGTGCGGCTGAAGGGCGGCGATCCCTTCGTGTTCGGCCGCGGCGGCGAAGAGGTCGAAGCGCTGCGCGCCGCCGGCGTTGCCTATTCGATCATTCCCGGCATCACCGCCGGTCTCGGCGCCGCTGCCGATTTCGAGGTGCCGCTCACCTACCGTCATGAAGCGACCCGCATCACCTTTCTCACCGCGCACAAGGCGCGCGATGCCGAAGTCGTGGACTGGTCGGCGCTGACCGACACCAGCATGACAGTCGTGGTCTACATGGGCATGACCGCTGCGCCCGCGATCCGCGCCGGCCTGTTTGCCGCCGGCCGTTCGCCGGAAACGCCGGTCGGCGTGTTCGCCCGCGTCACCCGCCCCGATGCGGAAGGCGCGATCGGCATACTGCGCGATCTGCCCGAGCTGGTGCGGCGAACCCATGGCGGTCCCGCCATCCTCATCATCGGCGACGCGGTCCGGCATGCCGGCTCGCTTCGTCGCCAAACACCCAACCAAATCATCTCTGACCTATTGGATGCAGCCGAATGACCTCCCCGCTCGAACAGAAGAAGATCAAGATCGCCGGCCCCTCGGTCGTGACCGCCAACCGTACCTGGGATGGCATCGTGGTTTACCGCACCGCCGGCAAGAGCTGGTCCGCGGACCTCTCGGAAGCCGCGATCGTGCGCAACTCCGATGAGGCGAAAGCGTTGCTTGCCGATGCCGCTGCGGATGACGTCGGCGCCGTCGGCGCCTATATCGCCCCGGTGCAGATTGGTACCGACGGCAAGATCGAGCCCGGCAATCTGCGCGAACAGATCCGCCGCACCGGCGTCACCATTGGTCAGCCGGCCCAGGTTTAAGGCATCCACCTATGTACGCTTACGACGAAATTGACCGCACGCTCGTCAACGAGCGCGTCTCGGAGTTCCGCGATCAGGTGAAGCGCCGCCTCTCCGGCGAACTCACCGAGGACGAGTTCAAGCTCCTGCGGCTCCAGAACGGGGTCTATTTGCAGCTGCACGCCTACATGTTCCGCGTCGCGATTCCCTATGGGACGCTGGCATCAAAGCAATTGCGGGCGCTGGCGCATGTCGCGCGCAAATACGACCGCGGCTACGGCCATTTCACCACGCGGCAGAACATCCAGTTCAACTGGATCAAGCTCGCCGAACTGCCCGATGCGCTGGCCGATCTTGCCAAAGTCGGCATCCACGCGATGCAGACCTCCGG